>NZ_MJKZ01000009.1:53551-60115 GCF_002138935.1 Campylobacter sp. P091 | reverse complement strand
CCTGCGGTTGGATCACCTCCTTTCTAGAGTACAAAGTGATAATCTCACAATTATCACTTCAATATATCTCAATCACACTTGTTTAGGTTTGAGAGATTGATTTTTAAAAGTAGTTATTAAGGGCCTATAGCTCAGCTGGTTAGAGTGCACCCCTGATAAGGGTGAGGTCACAAGTTCAAGTCTTGTTAGGCCCACCATTATTCATTTTTATCCGTTTTTATTTTTCATATTGGCATATCATGTTTGTAATTCTCAAGATCTTTGTTATTTAAATTTTTTAAAATCTAATGTTGCTTGATTAAAATTTATAATTTCTATTTTTCAAATACTATATTCTTATATTTTTTGATTTACCTAAAATTGCTTCATTTTGTATTAAAATTTTTAATAATATTAAATTTTTAATTATTTAACTAGATTTTAGTACAAATTTTCAAAAAATTATAATATTTTTTGAAAATTGTTTTATATTTAAGCTTATTTTAATATTAATATTGTATAATTCCACTCACATTTCAAGTTAATCTTATTTAGCTTTGAAAAGTAAAGTTACTTAAATTACCATTGTTAAAAGTCACAATCAAGTTTTAATATTTAAAACAATTTTACAGGACTTGTTAGAGCTTTGAATTTAGTTTAATTTTAAATATTCTATATCAAACACTGTTATCCCAATAATATAAAAGATATAGTTTATAAATATTAACTTCACAAGCTATTAAGCTTTAAAACTTACTTAATAGTAGTTAATACTTTCCGTCTTATTAAATTTAAATTCAAATATTATAAATCTAATAGCCATATCTTTAATAAAAGAAAAGAGTAGTAAAAAAATCTAGTAAAAATCTTCTTTATATTTTAAGATTAGCTATCTATTTTTATCTTTAACAAGGAAGTGATGCGAATTAGAATATCAATAATCTAATTAAAAAAAGGTAAGCTACTAAGAGCAAATGGTGGATGCCTTGGCTAGTAGAGGCGATGAAAGACGTGCCAGGCTGCGATAAGTCTCGGGGAGCCGTCAAGGGGCTTTGATCCGGGAATTTCTGAATGGGGCAACCCAGTATATAGTGATATGTACTACCGCAATGCGGAGCGAACGTTGGGAATTGAAACATCTTAGTACCAATAGGAAAAGAAATCAAACGAGATTACGCTAGTAGCGGCGAGCGAAAGCGTAAGAGGGCAAACCACTAGCTTGCTAGTGGGGTTGTAGGACTGCAATATAGACTTAAACAATCTAATAGAATAAGTTGGAAAGCTTAAGCATAGAGGGTGATACTCCCGTATATGAAAGTGCGTTTATACTTAGCAGTATCCTGAGTAGGGCGGGACACGTGTAATCCTGTCTGAAGCTGGGTAGACCACTATCCAACCCTAAATACTACTACTAGACCGATAGTGCACAAGTACCGTGAGGGAAAGGTGAAAAGAACTGAGGTGATCAGAGTGAAATAGAACCTGAAACCATTTGCTTACAATCATTCAGAGCCCTATGATTTATCAGGGTGATGGACTGCCTTTTGCATAATGAGCCTGCGAGTTGTGGTGTCTGGCAAGGTTAAGGAAACCCGGAGCCGTAGCGAAAGCGAGTCTTAATAGGGCGTATAGTCAGATGCTGCAGACCCGAAACGATGTGATCTATCCATGAGCAGGTTGAAACTGGTGTAAGAGCCAGTGGAGGACCGAACAGACGGCCGTTGAAAAGGCTCCTGATGACTTGTGGATAGGGGTGAAAGGCCAATCAAACATCGTGATAGCTGGTTCTCTCCGAAATATATTTAGGTATAGCGTTGTGTAGTAACTTTGTGAGGTAGAGCACTGAATGGGCTAGGGCATACACCAATGTACCAAACCCTATCAAACTCCGAATGCGCAAAGTGTAATCACAGCAGTCAGGCGGCGAGTGATAAAATCCGTCGTCGAGAGGGGAACAACCCAGACTAACAGCTAAGGTCCCTAAATCTCATTTAAGTGGAAAACGATGTGGAGTTACTGAAACAACCAGGAGGTTGGCTTAGAAGCAGCCATCCTTTAAAGAAAGCGTAATAGCTCACTGGTCTAGTGATTCTGCGCGGAAAATATAACGGGGCTAAAATGAGTACCGAAGCTTTAGACTTGCACTTAATTCTAATTATAAATTTGGCTATGAGCTTTTAAGTTATATTTCTCATAATTTAATTGCACTCATATAAATTAAATTATGAGAAAATAGTTTAGCTAAAATAATTAGAAGTAGTTAGAATTAAGTGCAAGTGGTAGGAGAGCGTTCTATTCAGCGTTGAAGGTATACCGGTAAGGAGTGCTGGAGCGGATAGAAGTGAGCATGCAGGCATGAGTAGCGATAAAAGGGGTGAGAATCCCCTTCGCCGTAAACCCAAGGTTTCCTACGCGATGCTCGTCATCGTAGGGTTAGTCGGGTCCTAAGCAAAGTCCGAAAGGGGTATGCGATGGAAAATTGGTTAATATTCCAATACCAATTATTATGTGCGATGGAAGGACGCTTAAAGTTAATGGAGCTAGCGGATGGAAGTGCTAGTCTAAGGGCGTAGGTTGAGTTATAGGCAAATCCGTAACTCTCTATCCGAGACCTCAAAGGCTCTTGACGCTCTTCGGAGTAGATGGAGAATCCATGATACTATCGAGCCAAGAAAAGTTTCTAAGTTTAGTAATAATTGCCCGTACCGTAAACCGACACAGGTGGGTGGGATGAGTATTCTAAGGCGCGTGGAAGAACTCTCTTTAAGGAACTCTGCAAAATAGCACCGTATCTTCGGTATAAGGTGTGCCTAACTTTGTATTAAGATTTACTCCCAAAGCAAAGAAGGTTACAACAAAGAGTCCCTCCCGACTGTTTACCATAAACACAGCACTCTGCTAACTCGTAAGAGGATGTATAGGGTGTGACGCCTGCCCGGTGCTCGAAGGTTAATTGATGGGGTTAGCATTAGCGAAGCTCTTGATCGAAGCCCGAGTAAACGGCGGCCGTAACTATAACGGTCCTAAGGTAGCGAAATTCCTTGTCGGTTAAATACCGACCTGCATGAATGGCGTAACGAGATGGGAGCTGTCTCAAAGAGGGATCCAGTGAAATTGTAGTGGAGGTGAAAATTCCTCCTACCCGCGGCAAGACGGAAAGACCCCGTGGACCTTTACTACAGCTTGACACTGCTATTTGGATAAAGATGCGCAGGATAGGTGGGAGGCTTTGATCCATAGACTCTGGTTTATGGTGAGCCATTGTTGAGATACCACTCTTCTTTATTTGGGTAGCTAACTAGCCTAAGTTATCCTTAGGTAGGACAATGTCTGGTGGG
Source organism: Campylobacter sp. P091 (assembly GCF_002138935.1). NCBI lineage: Bacteria > Pseudomonadati > Campylobacterota > Epsilonproteobacteria > Campylobacterales > Campylobacteraceae > Campylobacter > Campylobacter sp. P091. The sequence goes on along the minus strand of NZ_MJKZ01000009.1, from coordinate 56,798 downwards.
TAGTTTGACTGGGGCGGTCGCCTCCCAAAGTGTAACGGAGGCTTACAAAGGTTGGCTCAGAACGGTTGGAAATCGTTCGTAGAGTATAAAGGCATAAGCCAGCTTAACTGCGAGACGTACATGTCAAGCAGAGACGAAAGTCGGTCTTAGTGATCCGGTGGTTCTGTGTGGAAGGGCCATCGCTCAAAGGATAAAAGGTACCCCGGGGATAACAGGCTGATCTCCCCCAAGAGCTCACATCGACGGGGAGGTTTGGCACCTCGATGTCGGCTCATCGCATCCTGGGGCTGGAGCAGGTCCCAAGGGTATGGCTGTTCGCCATTTAAAGCGGTACGCGAGCTGGGTTCAGAACGTCGTGAGACAGTTCGGTCCCTATCTGCCGTGGGCGTAAGAAGATTGAGGAGAGTTGACTCTAGTACGAGAGGACCGAGTCGAACTGGCCACTGGTGTATCAGTTGTTCTGCCAAGAGCATCGCTGAGTAGCTAAGCCGGGATGTGATAAGAGCTGAAAGCATCTAAGCTCGAAGCCAACTCCAAGATGAATCTTCTTTTAAGAGCTCTAGTAGACTACTAGTTTGATAGGCTGGGTGTGTAATGGATGAGAGTCCTTTAGCTGACCAGTACTAATAGCTCGTTTGCTTATCTTATAAGCATCACTTCCTTGTTAAGGATAAAATATAATCCTTTTAGGTTTTTAAAGTATTTTTAGATATTAAACTTAGTGATTTTTAGCTTTAATACTCTAAGCAGTGTTAAATAAGATATCATCTTTATTGATATGATATTTTATTTAACACTGCTCGTGGCTATACATGATTAGGAAACGCCTTGCTCCATCTCGAACCAAGAAGCTAAGCTTTTCATGGCCGATGATACTCTCCCTTACTGGGATGTTGGAAAAGTAGGTTGCTGCGAGCTTTGTTTTTATTCTTTATACATTATATTTATTAATCTGATGTTTTAGTATTTATTTGTTTTTACCTTAATAGATGAAGAGTATTACTATAAAAAAGTAAAAATACCAAAAACTTGTTGAAGTTATAAGTAAAGCAAGAGTAGTATAAATGATCTAGCCATAGGGATTGCATCCCCACTTTCGTGGGGCAAGGCTAGTAAGCCTTGACAACGATTATACAAAGTTGTATAATTATGATGAATGCAAATGACATATATCGATATCTTCTCTCTATGGAGATAGAAAATTTGCCGTAGGGGTACCACCCTATGGCATAATCCCCATAATATAATTATATTATTATCTACTGATTTTTCTTAAACTCTATCTTTTTAATAATTGAAGGATAAATAATATGGGTGAAAACATAAACCAAGATATTAAAAAATTACCACTTGATAGAATTTTAATTCGTAATGGTTGCTATTACAACAAAGAAAAAAGTTCTAAAAACTATAAAGCAGTCAAAAACGATAATGAAAATAAAGTTATCATATCTCAAACTAAAAGCGGCAATTATCTATATTTTAATAAAACTGCTAACAATAACTAACCTGCTTTGAATTGTATAAGACATCTGATAAAATAAATATTATTGATAATAAATTTAATGCTTATAATTAGAAAAGTATAGAAATAATAATGATTTTTATCAGCATAAAGTTATTTAAAAAGATTGTTTTATTTTTTATTTTTTATTTTTTATTTTTTATTTGAATATCAATTCATATAAGTCTTAAATTTATAGCTACATCAAATACTTAAATTTACAATAAAATAATTTATATAAATATAATATTAAATAAATTAATTAATATATTTTTCTAATCTCGTTTTTTTTGATATCCTGCTGATTGCAAATCTAATTTAGGAATTTAATTAAATGAAAAATATTGTTTTATTAGGTGGTAGTAACTCTGTAATGGTAAATGGCTTGCAAAAAGCGTTAAAAGAGTATGCAAATGTGACAAATTTAGCTTGAGGAGGTACAACAAGCCTTCAAAATTTATATGAGCTAAAACGAGAGAAAAATCAAGAAGCTATCCAAAATGCAGATTTATTAATAACTGAATCTGTTATTAATAAACTTATAATCATAATATTAGAGAAAATCTCTCATTGAGTATAATTTTTAAAAATTTACAATATTTATATACAACTCTATATACTTTTAATAGGCCAGTTTGTATATTAATTTTACCATACAGATTTAAAAATTATCAAATAGTTATTAATATGCATAGATTTTTAGCTAATTATTATGGTTTGAATATTGTTGATATGCAAAGCTACTATCAAAACAATGAAATAATCCAGTTTGGAAATAAATTTGGCCCTCATCAGTTAGCCGTAGTAAATAGATATGTTGGTAAAGAGATTGCTAAAAATGTTGATTGTTTTAAAGTTTCAAATAAAAATTTAGATATTAATCTACCTGAATTTAAAATCTTAACGCCAGACAATATGCAAAGAAATGGTAATTTTAAAATATTTAATCCTAGCAACTCGATGTATAACGAAATTGTTTATCGTTTAGAACAAGGAAATAGTTTAGCAATTAATAATTGCGATGGATATGAAATTATTGGAATGCATAGCTGGAATTTAGAAAATAATGGAGAGATTACAAAGCTAAATGAGCATTGCGGCTCAATTCATTTAAAAAATATAAATGAAAATATTGTTAAGTCAACTGCAAAATCGAATATATTTTGTGAAATTCAAGCTGAGCTGATAATTGATAGCAGTCTTATAATTAAATTTAATGATGAAAAATTGCCAAGCACTGAATTTTATTATTTGGCACGTAGTTGGCTTCCAAATTCAATATCTCTCCCATATTTCGACCTAATTGCCTTTTTCTTATGCAAACCAAACCCAAAGATTAAGCTGTTTGATTTGAGTGTTATCCCGACCGATATAGACATAGAGATTGATAAAGATATAGATCGCTCTTATTTGATACCAAATATAGTATTTTTAAAGACTCTATGGAGTTTATAGATGAGTATATAGGTCATCTTTATCCAAATATTGTTAAACATATTGATAGTGTTCTAACGCCGCAAATTATCAAAAAAACTGAGGCTCAAATCTTATCACAATTAAACAAAAATACGCCACAAAAGCTATAAACTAGGTCAGGCTCTAATAAAAGCCAATAAAAACTGGTATAAAGGTGGATATATTAAATTTATATTTGAAGCTATGAAAATTAAAAAAGAACACAAAAATAAAGATAAATTTAATATATAAAATAAATTTAGAAAATATGATTTATCATGCAAGGCT
>NZ_MJKZ01000009.1:33605-53239 GCF_002138935.1 Campylobacter sp. P091 | reverse complement strand
AGTGCGTATTTGCAGCATCCAAATCAATGCTGGGGCGCCGTAGCTGGTAACACTCTTGGCTGGTGGCAACAAAATGTAGGCATTGAACTAAATTTAAAAGAAGGTGCACCGCAAGGTAATGAAGCTATCACGGATTGGTTTTATCAGAAATATCCACATATTCAAGGCGGATTACAGCCGTATCGTGGGATGATCTATTATCTTCAAGAGTTTTCGCCAAATGTCAAAATCTACGAAAACAACAATAACCCAACATATTTAGAAAGAGAGTATGGCCCAACCAAGATTAGTGGAGCGCCATTTTGGACTGAGAGATATAACTATCAAAGTGAAGGTATCACAAAATCTTTGATAGAAAACTTCCAAACAGGCAAGGTCGTAGCTGCGCTTACTGATGATACTCACACGGTTACGCTTTGGGGGATTGAAGTCGATGAGAAAACTGGCAAGATCAAAAAAGGCTATGTGAGTGACTCTGTCACAGACAAGGCTGGCCAACTCACTTTAAGAGAGGTTATAGGCAACTACGCCCCTGATAATAAGGGCAATGAAACTTTCCGCTTTCTTTATAGCTATTATGTATCTAGCACAAATACTTATGTCACCGATCTTTATGAGATTTATAGTATTACATATCTAAGCATAGATGAAGCTAGAAATAACGGCACATATGTAGATAGCTCTAATAGAAAAGATTGCTTATTGAGCGTTTTACCTGGTAGTGAGTGGGCTTGCGGAATTTCAACTAATGAAGGCAATCAAGGCTCAAATAACATCGAAAATTCTGGAAATACTGAAAATTCAGGTAGCCAAAATAACGGTAACCAAAGCAACAGCGGAAATTCAAGCAACACTGGAAATTCAGGAAATTCAAATAATCAAGGCTCTACTGGTAACCAAAACACAAATCAAGGTAATACCGGTAGTGGTAGCACAGCTCCAGAAAATGGTAACAACAACGCCGGAAATTCTAATAACCAAGGCTCAAATAATAACGGCAATCAAAATTCCAACAATCAAGGCTCAAATAACACCGAAAATTCTGGAAATACTGAAAATTCAGGTAGCCAAAATAACGGTAACCAAAGCAACAGCGGAAATTCAAGCAACACTGGAAATTCAGGAAATTCAAATAATCAAGGCGGTGTCTCTAGCGAAAATACCACAAATTTAATTACTCAATCTGTCCAAAATGAGGTAAATAAGCATAGTGAGCTTAATCTAGCCTTAGAAACAATAGGCGATACAACCATATACAAAATCCAAAAAAACGGCAAAGATATAGCCTTATATAACCCAAATTTAAGCACTCCGCTTGTAATAAATAGAGGCTTGGTTAATTACAAAATTACCAAAAATAATAATGGTGGCATAGAGATAACCAAATCTACAAACCAAGCAGCTTTAAAAGAAGCCAACGACGCTTCTAAGCTAAGTATGGATATAAACTACGCCGATATCAATAACCTAAATAAAAGGATGGGTGAACTAAGAGGCATTAACGCAACTGCTGGTAGCTGGGCTAGGATTTTGGGCGGACAGGGTGGCGGAGATGGATTTGAAAATAAATTTACCCATGTTCAAGCTGGTTTTGATAAACAAAGCCAAATTTCAAGCGGCTCTATTTTTAGCGGTATTACAGTAACTCACACAAGTAGCGATATAGATGGCGATAACGCAAAAGGCGATGTCAAAACAATCGGCGGTGGATTTTATATCTCTGGAGTATTTGATAATGGCTGGTATGTGGATGCCATCGCAAAATACACAAGAAATAACCATAAAATGGATTATAACTTCCCAAATATGAGTTTGAGCTTTTTGGATAGTGATTATAATACAAACTCACTTTATCTAGGTGGAGAATTTGGATATAGATTTGATTTTAATAATTTTTATATCGAGCCTCAAGCTGAATTTGTCTATCTCAACACTAGTGGCGCAACTCTAAATAGCAATGGATTTGAAATGGAGATTAAAAACTCTGATTTGCTAGTTGGTAGGGCTGGATTTAACTTTGCTAGAGAGATTTGGCTAGGCAAGATTAGAGCTTATGCGCTTGGCGGGCTTAGCTATCAATGGGAGATGGTGAAAAATGCTGAAATCCTAATAGATGGCGATAGCGCTAAAAACAATGATAAAGACTCTAGAATGCTTATGAATTTGGGTCTAAATATGGTAGCTAGTGAGAATTTAAGAATTGGCTTAACTTTAGAAAAATCTGCATTTGGTGATTATGATACAGACTTAGCTGTAAACTTAAATGCTAGATATTCATTTTAAGCTGGGTAGAGTGAGATATTTTTAAATTTTTATTTAGTGTTAAATTTATTTTGCTAGACTTATACGCAAATTTAAATTGGAGGAAAAATGAGTCTATATAATAGAAATCTTTCATCACAACAAAGTGATTTTGGTCGTGCTTATGAGAGTGAGCAATCTTTTAGCGCTAGAGCGACTTTTGTCAAGCAAACTTATCAGCTTCTTAGTGCTTCGCTTCTAGCGGCAACTGTGGGTGCATATATCGGCGTTGATTATGTAAAAAGCTTTAGCTGGATGCTTTTGATTCTTGAATTTGCTATGCTTTTTGGGCTATTTTTTACACGCAAAAATCCAACTCTAGCTCTATTTTTGCTATTTGGATTTACCTTTGTAAGCGGTCTTACTCTTGGCCCAGTGCTTAATACCTATATCGGTGCTGGTATGGGGCATATCATCACTCAAGCATTTTTGATGACTACTGTGGCTTTTGGTGGGCTAACTATCTTTGCTTTTAATACTAAGCGTGATTTTTCATCAATGGGTAAAATGCTATTTATCACACTAATTGTAATTGTCGTAGCTGGGCTTTTAAATTTATTTTTCCAAAGCACAATGTTAGCTACTATCATTTCAGCAGTTGGTGCGATACTATTTAGCGCATATATCTTATATGATACTCAGATGATTTTGCGTGGCGGATATGATAGCCCTGTGCTTGCTGCAGTTTCGTTGTATCTTGATATTTTAAATTTGTTTATCTCTCTTCTTAATCTTCTTGGTATATTTAACCGAGAATAATCAGAGCCACCGCTGTGGTGGCTTAACTAAATTTTTAACTTTTTTTGCTATAATCACGAGCTAATTACACCAATCAAAGGATACTCGTGAGTTCAATTCTTCTTATTATACAAGTTTTGCTAGCAGTGATTTTGACTATTGTCATATTACTACAAAAGAGTGCTTCTATGGGTCTTGGAGCTTATAGCGGAAGTAATGAGAGTCTATTTGGCGCTAAGGGTCCAGCTGGATTTTTAGCTAAATTTACATTTTTTATGGGGTTTTTGTTTGTTATTAATACCATAGCCCTTGGATATACATATAATCAATCTTTGCGTGATTCTGTAGTTGATAGTGCTAAATTTGACTCAATCCAAGCACCGCAAGCCCCAAATACCAACATAATACCTGCAGCACCAGCGGCACCAACAGCTGAAAATAACACAACAGCCAACTAAAAGGATAGATATGCTAAATGAAATTTACAACAACCAAAAACTACACAACGACAAAGCGCTAGAGGCTCTAAAGCGTGATTTTGCAACACTTCGCACAGGTAAGGTAAGTATTAATATCTTAGATCATGTACATGTAGATTACTATGGAAGCTCTACTGCGTTAAATCAAGTTGCCACCGTTTTGGCTACTGATGCTAGCACAATTACCATCACTCCATGGGAAAAATCTATGCTAAAAACTATCACTACGGCCATCCAAGCTGCAAATATTGGCGTAAATCCAAATAACGATGGCGAGAGCGTTAAGCTATTTTTCCCTCCTATGACAACTGAAGATCGTCAAAAAAATGCCAAAGAGGCAAAAGCTATGGGCGAAAAAGCAAAAGTAGCTATTAGAAACATCAGAAAAGATGCTAATGATGATATCAAAAAAATAGAAAAAGATAAAACTCTAAGCGAAGATGAGATCAAAAAAGGCTATGATGAGGTACAAAAAATTACTGATAATTATATCACCAAAGTAGATCAAATAGTAAAAGACAAAGAAGCTGAACTTTTAAAGGTTTGATATGAATTTAGAACAAATTTACAAAGATGCTGGAGCATATTTAGAGGGACATTTTTTACTAAGTAGTGGTAACCACTCACAATTTTATTTGCAGAGTGCAAAGGTTTTAGAAGATCCGATTTTAACAGGCGTTTTGTGCGATAAGTTATTTGCTAAAATTGCTGAGACTGGGGTTGAATTTGATAGTGTTTGTTCGCCTGCGCTTGGTGGAATTTTGGCCGGATATGAGCTAGCTAGAGCTGGTAAAAAAAGATTTATTTTTACTGAAAGAGTTGATAGCGTGATGAGCCTTAGGCGTGGATTTAGCGTAAAAGAGGGCGAGAGATTTATAATATGCGAAGATATAATAACTACTGGAGGCTCAGCCTTAGAAAGTGCTAAGATTATTGAGAGTTTAGGTGGCGTTGTAGTGGGATTTGCGGCGCTTGCAAATCGTGGATTTTGCTCTGTTAGTGGATTAAATAACGAAAGAAAAGATAGCTGTAAGCTCCCAGCTGATAAACCGCTTTTTGCTCTTGGTAATTTTGAATTTGAAATTTATCCGCCAGAGTCTTGTCCATTGTGTAAAAATGGCTCAAAAGCATTCAAGCCTGGGAGCCGTGGAAACGCATGAGCAAGGCTATAGCCGCAAATATTTTTAGCAGGGTAAAGGCATTTATTATGGATATGTTCTTTATCGCTGCCCCTCTTTTGTATATAATGACTTATGTAGTTTTAAGCGGCAAAGATGAATTTCAAAGTAATCAATTGGCTATATTTTTGGTTTGGTTAGTTTTTGGGCTGATACAATCTCTATTTTTTGCTTTTAAGGCTCAAAGTCCTGGGTATAAGGCACAAGGGATCTACCTAGTTGGCCTAAATGGCAAAAAGGCTAATTTGCTTATTTATATTCTTAGATACTTTTTCTTTATAACTACCTTTATTATAGGGGGATCATTTTTTTGCTTTTTTAGGAGAGATAAGCGAAATTTACATGATCTTTTAGCCGGGACAATCGTTGTACAAAAAGGCTAAATTTAGATTTAAGAGTTTATTTATCTTAATTTTGATATTATTGCATTTACAAATTTAATTAAGGATTTAATATGTCAGTAACTTTCAAAGGTACAGCAGTAGAATTAGAAGGAAATGTTGTAAATGTAGGCCAAAGAGCACCAGAAGTTGATCTAGTAGCTAAGGATCTATCTAGCCTAAAAGTAGGCGGTGCAAGTGGAAAATTCCAAGTCTTAATAGTAGTCCCAAGCCTAGATACAGGAGTTTGTGCGACTGAAGCTAGAACATTTAACCAAAAAGTAGCTAGCAAAAGCAATGTTGAAGCTACGGTTATATCGCTAGATCTTCCATTTGCTATGGGTAGATTTTGCTCGACTGAAGGAATCGAAAATTTAAGAGTGGCTAGTGATTTTAGAGGTGCTAAATTTGGTAAAGAGTATGGTGTTTTGCTAGCTAGTAGTCCGCTTGCTGGATTGCTAACTCGTGCTATTTTCGTAATTGATCCAAATGGTGTTGTAGTTTATAAAGAGCTAGTTAGCGAAATTACAACTGAGCCAAACTACGACGCAGCATTGAAAGCTATCGGCGGTGGTTGCGGTTGCGGCTGCTCTCACTAACTGAATTTTAAGCGTTATTATATCACGCTTTTTAGCGAAATTTGGAGCCATAATCGCTTTTGAATTTCGCTAATCTATCGCTATTTCAATCCATTTTCTACTATTTAGCTATTTAAAGATTTTTATTATTGTATAATTTCACTCAACCATCATAAATAGAAGGAAAAATATGAATTTAAGCCTTAAATTTAGACCGACGAAAATCAGCCAAATGGTAGGTCAAGATGATATTAGAGAAATTTTTACGAAATTTATAGAGAATAAAAATATCCCACATAGCTTGTTTTACGGCACGGCTGGAAGTGGTAAAACTACGATGGCTAAGATCATTGCTAAGGAGATGGATTATGAATTTTTCGAGCTTGATGGGGCGAATTTAAAAAGCGAAGAAGTCCGTAAAATCATAGCCAAATTTGACGGCTCACTATATTTGCCACTTATATTTATCGATGAATTTCATCGCCTTAGCAAGACTCAACAAGAGACGCTTTTAATCCCAATGGAAGAGAAAAAATGTATTATAATTGGTGCCACCACCGAAAATCCTAAATTCTCTGTAAGTAGCGGAATCCGCTCTAGGATGATGATATTTGAGTTTAAACAGCTATCATATAGAGATTTGGAGCTTTTATTAGCTGATATTAAAAAGAGTGTATATTTTGAGATTGATGAGAGTGCTAAGGATTATCTCATTAGCTCTAGCGGCGGCGATGCTAGAAGTATGCTAAATTTGCTAGAATACGCCCTAAGCGTGGATAAAAATATAAATTTAAAGATTTTAAAAACCCTAAGATGCTCTAGCTTTAGCGAAGGTAGCAGTAGCAAAGATACTCACTATAATCTAATAAGTGCGATGATAAAGAGCCTAAGGGGCAGCGATATCGATGCGGCGATATACTATCTTGCAAGGCTTATAGCAGCTGAGGAGGAGCCTGAATTTTTGGCTAGAAGGATGGTGATTTTTGCTAGTGAGGATATAGGCAATGCCAATCCAAATGCCCTAAATGTAGCCACAAATACCATGCTAGCAGTATCAAAAATAGGCTATCCAGAAGCTAGAATTATCCTAAGTCAATGCGCCGTCTATCTAGCTAGCTCGCCTAAATCCAACTCTAGCTACAAGGCTATAAATTTCGCACTTGATTATATAGCTAAAAATCCAGCCTTACCAGTGCCACCATATCTTATCAATACAGATGAAGCCAAAAAAGATTATCTATATCCGCATGATTTTGGTGGATGGGTGGAGCAAAAATATATGCAAAAAGATATTAAATTCTATCATAGCAACTCTATTGGATTTGAAAAAACTTTAGATGATTGGATAGAAAAAATCAAATTTAAAAACTAGTTTATAGTGAGGCTAATAGGGTATTTTTAATCTTAATTTAAGTATTGATTATGATTAAATTTGCTAGAATAGCCACTTTATAAATTTTATAATTAATAAAATAAAAATAGGGGGGGGGTGTAGTGCGAGAAGTGTTTTATATAGCTGGATTTGATCCTAGAAGCCCAAAATACTACTACTCCATCTTTAAAAACAATATCCATAAAACAAGCGCAATAGAACAAAATGAGCTAAATATAAGCAAATTTCAAATAGATGATTTACCATATTTTAATGTCGATTATAAGGGCGTTAGAACCAAATATAATTTTCTCATTTGGAATGATATAGTAAAAGAGCATTTCTGTAAAAGATTTTTTGAAGTTTTTGGGGCTTTATTTGTGGCGCTCTTTAATTACCCTATATCCGGCGCTGTCTATATGGTAGCTAGATATTCACGCACTCAATTGATTGCTGGATATTATCCTATAGTTTTTATATTGTTGTCATATTTTTTGACGGGATTTTTTTGTTATGGGCTTAGCTATTTTATCCAAAATTATATTTTGTGGATTATTTGCTCTATTTTACTCTTTTATCTAGCTACTAAGGGGATATTCTATCTAGGGATGAATGCGGGGATGTTTTGGCTACTTAGCATTTATAGATTTTGTTATAAATATGCTAGAAGCGAGATTAAAGGTGTAGATGAGAGAAATGAGGGCTTTGCTAATGAGATTATAAAAAGCTTAAAAAATAACCAAAATACCAATGACGAAGTGATGATAGTAGCGCATAGCGTTGGGGCGATTATAGCTATTAGTAGCGTGGCAAGAGTGATAGAAAAAAGCAAGATTGAAGGGCTAAATATATCAAATTTAAAGCTTGTTTTAATAGGCGGTTGTATCCCGCTTGTATCATTTCATAAATATGCAGATAAATTTAAAAAAGAGCTTGAGATAGTAGCAAATTCTGGCATCACCTGGTTGGATTTTAGCTCTAAGATTGATGGAGCATGCTTTTTTAAGGTAGATTATATCAAGCTTTTAAGGCAAAATGCCAAATCACCAAAGCTAATATCAGTTGGATTTTTTAAAATTTATGATAAAAAAACATACAAAAATATAAGATATAAGTGGTATCAAGTTCATTTTTTGTATCTTAAAGCGACTCAAATTCGTGGTGGGTATGATTATTTTTATTTAACCATAGACCCTAATAAACTTGAAGATAAGAAATTTTAAGGAGTCAATTATGGGAGTTTGTCCATTTCACCCAAAACCGCATAGTAGCAAAGCCGGGCTCATCACTACATTTTTCTTAAAACGCAGATCGTGGCTAGATGGTTTATATGCTAAGAGTTATAAGATGAGAGCTGGCAGAGTTAAGATGCCTGGATTTGACCTTTTTGTAGTAAATGATCCTAAAGAAGTTCGCAAAATTATGGTAGATAATGTCAAGGAATTCCCAAAAAGCGATATGCTACACGAGCTTTTAAAGCCACTTTTGGGCGTTAGTATTTTTACTACTAATGGCGAGGTGTGGAAAAAGCAAAGAGAGCTTTTAAGACCAAGTTTTGAGATGACTAGGATTAGTAAGGTTTTTGATCTGATGAGTAGTGCGGCTGCTGATATGATGGATAGATTTAGAAAATATTCTGATGGAACTATTGTTGAGGTTGATGAGCATATGACATTTGTAACTGCAGATGTAATATTTCGTACTATTATGAGTTCTAAGCTAGATGAGATAAAAGGCAAAGAGATATTGCATGCATTTGTAACATTTCAAGAAGAGACTGCTAGAACAGCTATTAGAAAGTTTTTTTGTGTGCCACAATGGCTTTCAAATATTCTTGGAGAAAATAAAAGAATGAAAGCTGGAGCTGTAATTAGAAAGAGTCTTTCAGATATCATTAAACCTAGATATGAAAATTATGAGAGCGATACATATTGCGATATTCTCTCATCGCTTTTACATACAGTAGATGCTAGTAGCGGGGAGCGTTTTAGTTTTGAAGAGATTTTAGATCAAGTATCAATGTTATTTTTAGCAGGCCATGAGACAACAGCAAGTTCTCTAACATGGACTCTATACTGTTTAAGCCTTGATCAAGACGCTCAGCAAAAAGCATATAATGAGATAATTAGCATTAATAAAGATGGAAAATTTAGCATTTCAGATATTAAAGAGATGAAGTATTTAACTAATGTCTTTAAAGAAGCTCTAAGACTATATCCGCCAGTTGGATTCTTTGCTCGTCAAAGTAAAGGCGAGGCTAAAATACGAGATAAGGTGCTGCAAAAAGGTTCAGGAGTTGTCGTTGCACCATGGCTAATTCATAGGCATGATGATTTTTGGGATGCTCCACATGAGTTTAGACCAGATAGACATAATGAAAATATTCCAAAAGAAAAATATATGCCATTTGGGTTAGGTGAGCGAATTTGTATCGGACAAGGCTTTGCTATGCAAGAGGCGATTATAATTTTAGCTAATATTTTACGCGAATTTAAGTTGGAGCTAAAAGATGGGTTTATCCCTGATGTTGTCGGTAGGCTCACAGTTCGCTCAGCCAATGGAATGATGATTAAGATGAGCAAAAGGTAGCACGTTTGAGATTTAAAGAGAAGTTAGCTGGGACGGCGCTTTTATGCGTACTTGTCCCACTAGCTGTAGTGGGTTATATCTATATTGCTATTGTAGGGACTTTTGGTAATCCAGCTCGTGCTAGACAGGCAGTTAGAGCGCTTGATCACTTTGTCAATGCAGCTGTATTTAATGGATATGCATGGGAGTCAGTTTCTAGTCACGCATGGAGAATGCGTCATAAAAGATGGGCTAAAATTGTTATTTTCATCACCGACAAATTTCAAAAAAATCATTGTCAAAGAGCCAATAAAAGAGAACAGCCAATTATCGATCTAATGCTCTCAAGAAGGCTAAATGAGCAGACAATAGGTATAAAGAAAAAATAATAAAAATTTAATTTGGATATGTAAATATTTAAAAAGATAATTTTAAGCTCTTTATTACTTGATTTTAAGTAAAATTTAGCACTTAGTATTTGGAATTTGAAAGATTAAAAAATGAAAAAAATATTATCAATTTTGACTATTTTTGCTACTGCAGCAATAGCAATTGCACCTGTTAGTTCTATAAATTCAGTCAATTCAGCTACGGTAAATTCTCAAGCTCAAATTGCAAACTCGCAATCTCAAGCTGCGCTAATCCCACAAGATGCCAATCTCACTATAAGTGCCACAGAGCCAATTCAAATGGTTTTTGGTGAAAATTTATTTAATGGCAACTTTACAATGGTAAGCCAGCATATTTATAATCCTGATTATATTTTGGCTATTGGCGATATTGTAAATGTTAAGTTGTGGGGCGCATATGAGTTTGAACAGCAGCTTACTATCGATTCACAAGGTAATATATTTTTACCAAAAGTTGGGGTTATTAAGCTTCTTGGTGTGAAAAATTCAAATTTAGTTAATGTGATTTCAAAAAGTGTAAAAAGAGTATTTAAGGAAAATGTTCATGTCTATGCCGATATGGGTATCTATCAAAATGTATCTATATTTGTTACTGGTAATGTAAATAAGCCAGGCCTTTATCAAGGGCTTAGTTCAGATTCTCTTATACAGTTCATAGATAAAGCTGGCGGTATAAATCCACAATATGGTAGCTTTCGCAATATTACTGTAGTGCGAAATAACCAGCCATATAAGAGTATAGATCTGTATGATTTTATGGTTGATGGCAAGATTGAGATGTTTGCTTTAAAAAATGGCGATGTGATATTAGTAGGTAGTGTAGGGGCGTATATGAGTGCTAGTGGCGAAGTGCTACGCTCATATAGATTTGAGGCTAAAAATAACTCAATGAGCCTAAAAGAGCTAGCAAGACTAGCAGGAATTAAGCCAGTAGTAACCCAAGCTATAGTAAAAAGCTATAATAATAGCCAAATTCAAATTACTAGTTATCCTTTAACAAAATTTGATTCTGTAAAGTTAAGGGCTGGAGATGCTGTGGAGTTTATGACTGACCATGCTGCAACTGAAGTGCGTATAAATATAGATGGCGAACATAGCGGAGCTCGTGCGATTGTTGTACCTAAAGGGACTACTCTTGGCGAGCTTATGGAAAAGATTGGATTTAATGCGCAGTCTAATGTAGATGCTATTCAACTTTTTAGAAAAAGTGTAGCAAAAATGCAAAAAAATCTTATAGATTCACATCTAAGGGAGTTAGAGTCTATCGCTCTTACGACATCATCAGCTACTACGCAAGAAGCTCAAATCAGAGCTGCTGAAGCTAAATCTATTTTGGAGTTTATAGAGCGTGCTAGGCAGGTTGAACCAAAAGGCCAAGTAGTAATTAGCAATAAAGATGATATAAATCAGATTGTATTGCAAGAAGATGATACGATATATATCCCAACTAAGGATAACATAGTAATTGTCCAAGGCGAAGTCTCTATGCCAGGGGCGTTTACTCATGTGGCTGATTCTGATATAGAAGATTATATCGAGATGGCCGGAGATCTAAGCGCTAGGGCCGATAGTAGTAGAGTTATCCTAGTATCAGCTAATGGCAAAGCTGGTAAATTTAGAGCTTCAAGTGGCGAGAATGTCTATCCTGGAGATTCAATTTTGGTATTACCAAAGGTAGAAGGCAAAACTCTTCAAGCTACAAGTATCTTAACTCAAATTCTATATCAACTAGCAATCGCTGCTAAAGTGGTGATAGATCTGTAAGGGCATTAGATAGATAGAATAAATTTAATTTTATTTTGTCTATCTAAATTTTTAAGCTAAATTTCGCTATTAAAAATTATATAAATTTAAAATATCAAATTAATTTATCGTTTAATTTATGCTTATTTAAATAAAATTTAGCTAAAATGAGACTTTAAATTTTAACAAAAATCAAAGGTCTTATGATGCAGATACTATCTCATCGTGGTTGGTGGCAATATAGCAGTGAAAAAAACCATCTCATAGCATTTAAAAAAGAATTTGAATATTGCCTAAAAGATATATCTCAACCTTATAGGGGGGGGGTAGAGACTGATATTAGAGATTATAATGGCTCACTTGTAATCTCCCATGATATAGCTACAAAAGACTCTTTGAGTTTAGATGATTTTCTATCTCTATACTCTAATTATAATATTCATACCAACTCAACTCTAGCTTTAAATATTAAATCAGACGGCCTACAAATAGAACTTAAATCCATACTTCAAAAATATAAAATAGAAAATTACTTCGTCTTTGATATGTCCGTTCCAGATGCTTTAGGCTATATTAAATATGGATTAAATGTCTTTACACGCCAAAGTGAGTATGAGACTATTCCACCATTTTATCAAGATGCCAAAGGGGTTTGGCTAGATGAATTTCACACACATTGGATAGATGAAAAAATCATAGAATCTCACCTTAAAAATAACAAACAAATTTGCATAGTCTCACCAGATTTACATAAAAGAGATTATACCAAAGATTGGCAAGAGTATAAAGGGATTGAAATTAGATTAAATAATCCAAATTTAATGCTATGTACTGATAAAGTAGCAGAAGCTAGGAGGTTTTTTAATGAGTCAAATTAAAGCAGTGATTTTCGATATGGATGGAGTATTGATAGAAGCCAAAGATTGGCATTATGAAGCGTTAAATAGAGCGCTTAGGCTATTTGGATTAGAGATTAGCTATTTAGAGCATTTAACCACATTTGATGGATTACCGACAAAGAAAAAGCTAGAGATATTATCAGTTGATAGAAAACTGCCTAAATCTTTACATAATTTTATTAATCAAATGAAACAACTTTATACAATGGAGATTGTCTATCAATCTTGTAAGCCTAGATTTTATCACCAATACGCCCTATCTAAACTACATAAAGAGGGTTATAAAATGGCGGTTTGTTCTAATTCTATCTATAATACAATTGATGTAATGATGCAAAAAGCCGCCCTTAATCCATATTTGGATTTTTATATCTCTAATGAAGATGTCAAGCACGGCAAACCAGACCCAGAGATGTATAACAAAGCTATAGCCAAATTTGGGTTAAAACCAAATGAGTGTATGATAGTAGAAGATAATGAAAATGGCATTAAAGCAGCAAGAGCAAGCGGGGCTAATGTGATGATAGTAAAAGAAGTTAGCGATGTCAATTATGAAAATATCAAAGAGCATATTTTTAAATTTCAAAAGGGGGATTTATGATAAATATCGTTATTCCACTAGCGGGGAAAAGCAATTTTTTTAAAGAAGATGAGATTATCTTTCCTAAGCCTTTTGTTGAGATTTGTGGTAAAACCATGATAGAGATATTGATAGATAATTATAAAGAGATTACCAACAAGCAATTTATTTTTATACTTAAAGATGATGATGTAAGTGAATTTCACCTAGATGAAGCTATCAAGGTATTAGACCCAAGCGCTCATATCATTACACTTAAAAACCCTACACAAGGTATGGCGTGTAGCGCTCTTTTGGCTATTGATTATATAGATGATAACTCGCCACTAATCATCGCTAACGCAGATCAAATTTTTGATATAAATTTAAATATTGTTTTAGATTATTTCAAAGATTATGATGCTGGGGTAATTGCCTTTGACTCTATCCATCCTAGATGGGCCTATGTAAGAGTGGATAATAACTCAAATGTGATAGAAGCAGTGGAGAAAAAGCCAATTAGCAAAAACGCAATTGCGGGATTTTATTATTACAAACAAGGTGTGGATTTTATCCAAGCTAGTCAAAACATGATAATCAACGACTCCCATCTAAATGGGCAATTCTACATAGCGCCTACCTTAAATGAGCTTATTTTAATGGGTAAAAATGTTGGAGTATATAAGATAGATAATGAGTTATATCATACTTTTTATAGTATGGAGAAGATTAGAGATTATGAAAGGATTAAAAATGCTTAAAAGATTAACTCAAGATTATATAGATAGTTTTAACGCAAAAGATTTAGATGCCATATCACAGATGCTAAGCGATGAGTTTTCATTAGAAGATCCAGTCGTTAAAAGGCTAGAAGGTAAGGATAAATGCCTAAAAGCTATTTTAAATATTTTTAACAATTGCCAAAATTTAAATTTCAAAGCCAAAAATATCTACACAGATGACAAAACTAGCTTTATAGAGTTTATACTAATTTTAGATGATAAGCATTTAGAGGGCGTAGATATCATAGAGTGGAATGAAAATTACAAAATTTCAGCCCTTAGAGCATATCTGTATGAGGTGGTAGATGGCTAAAAACAAAATTTGTTTTTTAATCCATACACATCTTCCTAGATTTGAAAGAGCATATGCTTTTATGTGTAGTTTTATGGATTGCGGTTTAAAAGACCAAGCAGATCTTTGTTTTGTATTTAGCAATTATAGCGATGAGATTACTTTTCTTGTAAAATATGGCGGATGGTTTAGAAGTATTGTTTTAGAAAATGAGTTAAAAAGCGTGAAAGATTATAGCGGTATAGTTAATATCAAAAAACTATACGCCTTATATCTTATACAACAAGATTATAAGTATATTATCATTTTAGATGATGAGTCTATGATTATCAAAAATATAAATTTAATGGATATGTGCGATGAATTTGTAAGTAATAGACTGCTCTATGGCAATCAAACACAAAGCGATTGGAGCTATATATATAATGAATCTGTAAAATTCTTTGAGAAAAAGCCACCAAAAGAGTTGTATTTTTGGTTTAATCAGTTATGTATATATCCTTGTAAATTTCTTCAAGATTTTTTTGATAAAAGCGGATTGGAAAGAGACTTTATAAAGTGTGATTTTTCTAGAATAAGCTGGGGAAGCTTTGATTATATGGTATTTGGATTTTATCTCATTGCTTATCAAGAGTTTAAAATTTTAGATTTAGAGTGCTTGAGTGATTGGGGTGCCATAGAGCATAATAGATTAACTTTATACAGCAAAAAAATATTTTCTATTAAATTTTATCATAGCAATCCAAATTCGCTCAATATAAAAGATAGAGATAATGTATTTTGCTTGATACACTTAGATAGAATGCATAAATTTGAATACATCAATTACACAGCCACACAAATAATCAAAAACCATCTAAGCTACAAACTTGGCGAGGCTTTGATAAAAGCAAATAACAAAGGCTTTATCAACGGTGGGGGGGGGTATTTGGCTGCTATTTGAGATTAGGCGCATAATAAAAGAGCATAAAAAGGCAAAAAATGAAAATCGATAATTTAGATAGTATGATTCGTGGTTGGTTTGTAGGTGATTTTGAACCAAATGTATTAAAATCAGACCAAGTAGAAGTAGGGGTAAAAAGCTACAAAAAAGGCGACTATGAAGAGAGGCATTACCACAAAATAGCCACCGAAATCACAGTGATAACCAAAGGCAAAGTTAAAATGAACGGCGTGATATATAGCGAAGGCGATATCATCACGATAGCCCCATTTGAAGATACGGATTTTGAGGCTTTAGAAGATTCTCAAAATGTAGTAGTCAAAATCCCAGCCGCTAAAAATGATAAATATCTAGGAAAATATGGAGACAACAATGAGTAAAATAAATATTTTAATACCAGCAGCAGGGGCTGGGAGTAGATTTGCCAAAGAAGGATATATCAAGCCAAAGCCTTTTATAGATGTGCTAGGTAAGCCGATGATTGTAAGAGTTTTAGAGAATTTAAAAGTTGATGATGCGCACTATATAATCATTTTACAAAAATCCCATTTCGAACAAGAAAAAGAGCTATGTAATCTAATAGCCAAAGATTATAATGTTAGCTTTGTATGCGTAGAGACTTTGACAGAGGGCACTGCTTGTTCTGTTTTACACGCTAGGGAACTTATAAATAATGATACGCCTTTGATGATAGCAAATTCAGATCAAATCGTAGATATAGATATCCAAAAATACATTGATGACGCACTTGATAGGGGCTTAGATGGCTCAATTCTATGCTTTAAAGATTTAGAAAAAAGCCCCAAATGGTCTTTTGTAAAAATGAACAATGAGCTAATTGTAGAAGTAAAAGAAAAAGAGGTTGTATCTGATATTGCTACAGTTGGAATTTATCTATTTTCTAAAGGAAGTTTATTTGTAGATTCGGTTATAGATATGATTGCGAGAAACGATAGAGTTAATAATGAATTTTATACTGCTCCAGCCTATAATTATGCAATTAAAAATGGAGCAAAAATTGGTTGTTTTTTGATGAATTTTGATGATATGCACGGCATAGGCATTCCAGATGATTTGCAAAAATATATAAAATTTATTAAAGGATAATTATGACCCAAAAAAGATTAGCAATACAATTTTTTGGTCATACAAGAACATATAAAGATACTTGTGAAAGTTTTTTTAAACATATAGTTGAACCCAATTTAAAAGATGGCTGGGAAATTGATATATTTATACATACTTGGGATATGAGTAGTAGCAGTGATAGAAGTTGGCATAATGAAAAGGATTTATTCGACATTAATCCATTAAATCAAAATGATATAGATGATATAAAAAGAGTATATAAACCAAAAAAGTTATTAGTAGAACATCTACAAGAAGGTGCTCACGGAGGGGGCGAATCTAAGAAAAGAGGAAATAGACTAAGAGAATCCTATGAAAAAGAAAATAGTATAAAATATGATTATATTTTATATACTAGATTAGATATTTTATTTGCTACGCCATTAAATATTTCAAAATATATCGACTTATATACAATGCATTTTGAAATGAAGCCTTATGGACTACCAGAAAAACACTGCTTTTGTCCATTTAATCCCTTTGTTAGAATGCCTATTATAGATATTAGATATATCAATGAAGGTGATATTGTTTATTTCACAAACTATCCGCATGATGAATATGCACCATTTTGGTGTAAAGATTTATTTAATATTTTAATCGATTATAAATTTCATAGGGATTTTTTCTTACAAAGAAGAGATTTTATTCATGGATATAATAGCTCATTAGAAGCCAAATTAAAAATAGAACAAGATAAATTATCTAAAGCAAATTTACAACTAGATATAAAAAATATAGAGCTCAAAAAATTACAAGATAAATCATCAGAATTGCAACTGCAATTAGATGAAAAAACTAAAGAAAATATGCAAATACTCTCTAAATTTAAATCCTTAGAGGATACTCTCAACTCCTACCCTATCAAAAAACAATCCTTAGAGATTTCAAATTTAGAACAAGATCTAATAAACAAAAAACTAAAAGCTCAAATCTTAGAAAAAGAGCTAGGTCTTGATAATGAAATAAATTTAAAATACAACAACACACTCCAAGAAAACAAAACCCTAAAAGCTCAATTATCTAAATTAAGTCAAGAGTATAAATCACTCACCAACCAAATAACCAATCAAACAACAAATCAAACCGCCAAATCTCGCATTAAAAACCAGCTAAGCTATAAACTTGGTCAAGCTATGATTGAGAATTCAAAAAGCATATGGGGATATATCAGAATGCCTTATATCCTAAGCTATATCAAAGAAACCCACCAAAAAGAGCAAAAACTCTATCAAGAAAAGATTAAAGCTAACCCAAGCTTAAAGCTCCCACCACTTGAGACCTATCCAGATTACAATGAAGCTATAAAGATAAAAGAGCATCTAAGCTACAAACTTGGAGAGGCTTTGATAAATGCTGATAAGTCTAAGCTTAAATTAGGCTACCTAAGCTTATGGTTTAAATGTAAAAATATCACCAAAGAGCATAAAGATAATCACAAAAATAGCCCAAATCATTAAAACCAAACCATAAATAAAATTCATAAATACCAACTATTTCATTTAGTAAAATCTAAATGAAATAGTCCAAACAACCCTAAAACACAAATAAATATAATTAAATTTAATATATAATCAACTATTATAAATCTCTTTTTAAACCTCTTTATACTCCTTTAAACCAAATTTAGCTACACTCAGTTTTGAAATCAATTATCAAAATTAATCAAGAATAATATAATTATTTAAGTAATATAAATTTGAAAAATAAAATTTAAAATATCAATTTTTAAATTTAAAAATAAAAATTCAAATTCAAAAGATAAATTGATAAAACACACCAACTCAAAGGCCACAAATGCGAAATTTGCTATTTTTGCTCTTTATATCTTTAATTTTCATATCTTGCTCTTCAAGCAAAGCGCCATATTCTTTGCCTATTATAGATGATAACTTCACTCGTAATTCTCTAAAAACACCTATATTAAATAAATTTGATTTAACAAATTCAAATAACCCCACCAACCAAACAAATATAACCCCATCAAATAATCAGCCAAATTCATCTAGCCAACCACCCCAAATAACTCAGCCACCGCTATTAACCGCCCCAGCTGCTCTAGGCTCATCCCCATTTAGCGGCGCCAAATCCACCCCACTTACTATAATAAACCCAATGGGTGGCTCAGCGATAACCGTTTGGGCATTAGCTTCTGGTAATTGGCTATGGGGATATACCTTAGATAACTCTAAAGAGTTTGGTAGAGCTAGGTCGTGGCAAGTTCTAAATCTAGGTAATGATATAGCTTTGATTATAAATTTCCTTACTAATACTTGTATCCATGATGAAGGTGGTGGTATCACTCACAGAAATTGTGATATCAATAACAAATCCCAACAATGGCAACTATCAGCTATGGATAATGGTGCCATTCAGATAAAATCTAGCGCTTCAAACAAGTGTATCACAACAGATCTTGGCTTGCTAACTCAAACTGGCAGCTTTTACAGTCTTGCTATGAGAGAGTGTAATTTTAAGCCAAATTTTAATCAACAATGGGTATTTATCCCTGAAGCCGCACCAACCTCTCCACTCTTAGGATATCAACAATGAAAAATATATTAATAATACTATTATTTAGCTTTATAAGCTTATATGCTAATATAGATGATTTTAAAACAGCCACTTGGAATATGCAAGGCTCAAGTGCTAGTAGTGAGGCTAAATGGAGCATTAGTATAGCTCAAATGTTCTCTGGAGCTAATGGAATAGATGTCTTAGCCATCCAAGAAGCTGGCACCTTACCTGCTACAGCCGAGCCAACTGGAAGAGAGTTTAGAGCATTTGGTACTAGTGTGGTTGTAACTGAACATGTATGGAATATAGGCACAAGACTAAGACCTGATCTAATCTTTATATATTATGCTAGGACAGATTTAGGTGGTAATAGAGTAAATTTAGCCCTAGCTAGTAGAAGACAAGCTGATGAAGTATTCTTACGACCACCTCCAACAACAGCCTCAAGACCAATGCTAGGAATTAGAATAGATAATGATGCATTCTTTAGTATTCACGCATTAGCTAATGGCGGAGCTGATGCTTCAGCTATTGTGCATAATATAGATCTATTCTTTCAAAGCACCCCAACCCTAGCTAATACCAATTGGATTATAATGGGGGATTTTAATAGAGAGCCAGTAGATCTACTTAGCTCATTTGAGTTAGAGTTAAGACTTAGAACTAGGATAGTTACAAATAACGCCATCACTCAAATAAGCGCTAGAAGAACTCTAGATTATGCTATAGTAGGTAACTCCAATAGAGCTATCGCACCAGCACCACTA
>NZ_MJKZ01000009.1:15536-33355 GCF_002138935.1 Campylobacter sp. P091 | reverse complement strand
CAAAAGCCCCAGATAGAGCTCCATTATTAAAAGATGAAAAAACACAAACACCAATCTTAACTAGCTCAAATAATCAAGATGGCTTTGATCCATTTACCTTACCTCTAAGTCTAAGATCACTTGATACAGGTATGCCTTTAGTAGTCAATTTAGGTAAATCAGATGAGACTTTTAATTATAATCTAAGAGAGGTTAAGGCATTTGAGCCAACTATAATTGATGAGATTAAAAGGGTTGATAGCTTTGCAAATTTAAGCCTTGAGTATGTTCAGTTTGTATCAGCTAATGATATAAATGAGTGCTTAGGAATAGATGAGAGTGGATTTTTTACTTTAAAGAATTGTATTGGGGATTTAGATAGAAAGAAATTTGAAACTGTATTTCAACTCATTCCACTACTAAGTGACGCTGTAGAGATAAGATCACTAGTCTTAGGTGGTAAGGAGTGTATAAGCACATTTTTTAACCCAAATTTAGAACCATGGCAAAGAGTAGGAATAAATAGATGTGAATTAAGAGAGGGCTTTAGCGTAGATACATCTAAACTTTGGGCGATAATGCCTGAAATCAAACAAGCAGCTATAATCCAACCGGTGGATTGAGTTAAGATAATTGATTATTAAATTTATAAAATATATCAATTTATTATCAAATTTGGTTGAAATATAGGTTTTAAGAAAATCAATTAATATCAATAAAAGCTTGATAGTCTTGCGGGATTCCAATATCAATGAAGTAGTCATCAAATACGCAGCCTCTAGCTTTGAGAGCTAAAAAATTATTTTGAAAAAACTCTTCAAATGAGAATTTGGCATTTAAACTAAAATCGTCAAATATATCTTTACTAACTAGATAAATTCCGCCATTTATAAATCCATCGGATCTGAATTTTTTCTCATTAAATGCTGTTATATTATGATTTTTATCGATATTTACACTCCCATATCTATCAAAATTATTCATATGTTTTAAAGCTACGCAAATTTTGCTATCATCTAGTTTTAAATTGTTTAGATTTATATCAAAAATTGTATCACCATTAAGTATATATACGCTATTTTGATCTACTAATTTTAAAGCTTTCACAATTGCTCCACCAGTGCCTAGTGGCTCATCTTCTATGCTATAGACAATCTCCATATCTAGATATGAATTTTGAAAATAATTTTGTATTATTTCATATTTATATGAAACGGCCAAGATAACTTTTTTGATATTTTGTCTTTTTAAATACTCTAAGATAAATACTAAGAAAGGTTTGTTTTTAACAGGTGCCATAGGTTTTGGCAGGTTTGGTAATACGCTTTTAAGGCGTGTCCCAAGTCCGCCACATAAGATGATTGCTTCTTTAGGGCTATTCATCTATTTAAAACCTTTTCCAAATATCTCTTCTTCTACGATAGCACAAATAATATGCCCTATAACAATGTGGGATTCTTGAATTCTAGGAGTGCAATTTGATGGCACTTTGATACAATAATCACACAAATCAGCCATTTTGCCGCCACTTTGACCAGTAAGCCCTATGGAGATTATCTCTTTTTCTTTACATACTTTTAGAGCTTCTATGATATTTGTGCTATTTCCGCTTGTTGATATTCCTATAAAAATATCACCTTTTATGCCTTGGGCTTGAACTTGTCTAGCAAATAATCTATCATATCCATAGTCATTGCAAATAGCTGTTAAAATGCTTGTATCAGTAGTGAGGGCTATACTAGGAATTCCAGGCCTATCAAAATAAAATCTACTTACAAACTCACCTGCTATATGTTGGGCATCAGCAGCACTCCCGCCATTGCCAGCGAGCATGGTTTTAAAGCCATTTTTGTAAGCATTTGTAGTGATTAAGGCCACCTTTTGGATAAGCTCTATTAGGACTTTATCTTGTAAAATTTGATTTTTTACTTGTATTGAGTCTTCAAAATGACTTTTTATATATTGATTTATAATTTCCATGATTTTGCTCCTTCTTTGGTAAATGAGAAGTCTTGGACATATCCTGATTGTTGATTTAAAATTTTAATTAGATTATATTTTTTGATTGGATCTACTAAGAAAAACATAAATCCACCCGCTCCAGCTCCACTAGTTTTGCCGCTATATGCGCCATTTTCCATAGCTAGATCATAAATTCTTTCTAATTCATCATTACTAACTATATCGGAGATAATTTTTTTAGATTTCCAAGATTTGCCTAAAATTTGAGCTATAGTATCAAAATCAGCTCTAAATAGAGCCTCTTTCATAGCTACTGCATCTTGCTTTATCGCATGCATTGCTTCAAGTGATTTGCTATCTCCTAATTTGCCTTTTTTGTGCTCTTCTATATCTTTGGCTTCTCTAGTAATGTTGGTAAAATATAAAACTACTCTAGATTCAAGCTCGCTAGCGATCCAATTTTTGATCCTTAATGGATTTACAATCACTCTTTTATTATCATAAAATTCCATAAAGTTAAATCCGCCAAAGGTGGCAGCGTATTGATCTTGAGCGCCACCTACAATTCCTAAGTCTTCACGCTCTATTTCATAAGCAAGTTTTGCTATATCATATTCTCCAAGTGGTAGATTTAGCCATTCTGTGAATGCTTGAATTATTCCTACGACTAAAGTAGAGCCCCCACCAAGGCCACTTCCGCTAGGGACATCTGAATATGTATGTAGTGAAAAACTTAAAGGTTTATGGGCAAAATCTTTTACAATGCGATTATAAACTGCCTTAAAAATATCTAAATTTCCATCATTTTCTAAATGCGATTTGCTATCGTATTTTGCGTATGAGTTAGTATCTGGCGAATCAAATATAATTGTATTATCATCTCTTGGGATTAATGTGCAATGAATATAAAGGGATATCGTAGAGTTTAAAACATAACCAGTGTATTTATCACAATATAAATTGATATCTGTACCGCCACCAGCGAGTCCTAATCTAAGCGGGGTTTGAGAGCGAATAATTTTCATAAAATTTCCTAATATTTTAAAAAATGGGACGATTAATTAAAATAAAATCTCAAAGGATAAATATGACAATAGCATATATAAGAGTTAGCACTAATAAACAAGATTTAAACGCACAAAAGCTACAAATATTTGAATATTGTAAAAATCAAAATATCGTAATTGATGAAGTTATAAGTCTTGAAATTAGCTCTACAAAATCACAAGAAAAAAGAAAAATCCAAGAGTTAAAATCTAAATTAAACGCTGGCGATATGCTTTTAGTTACAGAAATATCTAGGCTAGGTAGAAATATGCTAGAGATAATAAACATAGTATTAGAATTTACAAAAAACGGCGTCAAACTATGCTTTTTAAGACAAATGGAATTAAATAACTTTAATAATCCAACTTTTAAATTGATACTTTCTATTTATGCTTATTTAGCCGAAATAGAAAGAGATTTTATATCTCAAAGGACAAAAGCTGGACTTCATAACGCAAAAGCCAAAGGAAAAATCCTAGGAAGACCTAAGAATTCATTTAATAGCTTCTATGATAAAGATATTGATAAGATTAAAAAATTACTAGAATCAAAACACTCAATAAAAGAAATTTGGACTATTTTAAATTATAATAAAACCAAAAGCTATGTTGGTTTTTACTACTTTTGTAAAAATAGAAAATTAATATAATAGTTTAATACTAGTTTTAATTTATTTAGGTTATAATTAATTGTCCCCATAATACCAAATGTTCCGGCTTGTTTGCCTTTATATTCGGCACCCATTGACTCGCAATTATCTTCTAGCAAAATTATATTTTTATCACAAATCATAGCTTTAATAGTATCAAAATCATTTGGATTTCCGAGTAAATTGACACACATTATCATCTTTGTTTTATCGCTTATAGCGTTTTTTTAATGCTTCTAAATCATAATTTAGTGTATGTAAATCTACATCAACAAATTTGAGTTTAAGGCCATATTGATAAAGTGGGTAATATGTAGTGCTCCAAGATACGGCTGGGACTATTACTTCATCGCCTCTTTTTAGTTTATTTTTTTTGGTATAAAATAGCGCTGCAGTTGCGATTAAATTCGCTGTCGAGCCTGAGCTTGTCATAACGGCGTATTTTGATCCGACAAATTTAGCGAAATCTTTTTTCAAATTCGGCTACTTTCTTGCCCATTGTAAAGATATCGCTTTTGATAACTTCATTAATGGCGTTTAACTCTTTTTCATCCCAAGTAGATGAAGATAAAGAATAATCTTGCATACTAACTCCTTCCTAAAAGTTAAGTAGAAATTATACAAAAAATTTGCTTAAAATAGTAAATAGGTTTTTGCAATAAAGACTTTACTAAAATGGGATTTAAACTAAAGGAATAATTATAACACCAAGTTGTTTTAATTTAAATTTAATAAATTTTTATAAATAAAATTTATTAAATTTAATTATATTACTTAAAAGCATAGTATTGATATTTCAAAATAACAGTTTGAATTGATTCAAACTGTTAAAATTTACCACCTATCTTTTTATACTCTTTTTGAATATTTTTACATTTAAACCATAACTTTATATATCCATCTTTATACCAATTTTTACTAGCCTCTATCATAGCCTTTCCAAGGATTCGCCTAGTTTATATATTAGCTGGTTTTTAATGTGGGATTTGGCGGTTTGATTTGTTGTTTGATTGGTTATTTGGTTGGTGAGTGATTTATACTCTTGATTTAATTTAGATAATTGAGCTTTTAGATTTTCGTTTTCTTGGAGTGCGTTGTTGTATTTTAAATTTATTTCATTATCAAGACCTAGCTCTTTTTCTAAGATTTGAGCTTTTAGTTTTTTGTTTATTAGATCTTGTTCTAAATTCGAAATTTCTAAGGATTGTTTTTTGATAGGATAGGAGTTTAAAGTATCCTCTAAGGATTTAAATTTAGAGAGCATTTGCATATTTTCTTTAGTTTTTTCATCTAATTGCAGTTGCAATTCTGATGATTTATCTTGTAATTTTTTGAGCTCTATATCCTTTTGAGTTAAATTCTGAGTCATTATATTTAGTTGTATATCAAATAAGTTTAACAAGCATATATTAGATTGATCATATAATTCTTTTTTTGCATATTTATAACACGTTATAGCATCATCATTTTTTCCCAATGCCTCTGAAGCTTTTGCAGCCATAAATGAAATATATGGATAATCTGGATTAGCATATAGTATAAAATTATTAAAGACTTCTTCAAAGGCATATCTGCCACCCCAATATTTTGATACGAATAAACGATTAAACTGATTAAATCTATTTGTTAAATAGTTTGATAGCAAACAATTAGATTGTTCGACATCTTGTTTTTTTAACAAACAATTTACAATATGAATTCTATATTTATCATTTTCAGGATCAAATTCTAGAGCATTTTGTAGATATTTTTGTAAAATTTCTAATTTTTCATTGCATTTTTCTCCATACATAAATAAGCAAAAACAAGAATATGCCCTTTGCGAAGGACTTAAGTTATCCAAGACTCTATAGTATGTTTGTAGCCACTTGTATAAAGTTGGAATATCTATATCATTGTGTGGATGAATCCATTTTAAACTAGGGTTAATACCATAAGCTAGTTTTACTAATGCTGAATGTGTACCATATAGCAATGTAGCCTTAGACATAAACACAACATCATATATAAAAAGTTCTAAATTGGAATACTTATCTATATCTCTAAATTCCTCTATTAATTTGACATTGTTATTATTTGCTATTTGTTTTAATTTTCTCATAGATGATATATCATCGCCTATTATAATAATATTCTCATTTTTATGTTGTTCGATTATACCTAAAGCAAACTCGTATGGGGTGGCATGATTAGTAGATTGTCTATTGCATAGTCTATACTCAGCATAAGTATAAATAGCATCACCACTTCTTAGGTGTATCGCAATAAAATTATCTAAATCAGCTGTATGAAGCTTAGCTAAATCAATCATCTTTACAATATTGTCATTAAATTCTATTTTATCCCACATTAAGGCTAATTGGGATCTATATTCAAATTTATTAGAATATAAAAAATCAAGATATCCAATCTCAATTTTTAAATAATCAGATTTATTATATAGCTCTTTCAATTTATTAATATCTTTAATAGGCCAAATTTGATTATCTGTTTCATATTTTTCTAAATAATGTTTTTGTATAAAATTATCTGTAAAAATGCTCTCTTTGCGTTCGCAACTAGCTCCGATGATAATGGTATCATTAAAGCCACGCATCTTTGTATTATTAGCATCAGCTAATTCTGATTTGTCTTTAAATCTTGTTTCATTCCATAGAAATCTCATATTATCTATAGATGATAGCTTTGTAGCTACTGCCATAGCGTTAATCATTGAAAACAATCTACTACCTGTCTCATCGCTACGATTCATAACAACTAATTTTTTATAATTTTGATTCATTAATATTAAACCTTTTTATTCGCAACATATGTTTTTAAATTTTTATAAATTCAATCATTTCATTTAAAGCACTACTTGCTAAACAAAGAATTCTATCTGCCCCCCCCCAGAAGTAGAGAATGCTAAGATGTTGTTTCTTAAAAGATATAACTCTAAATCAATCTCATCTTTTGATATATTAAATTCATTTTTAAGAATATTGATGGTTTCTTTTATTTTTTCTCGTTTTTCAAGATAGATATATATTCTAAGTTTAGCCCAAGTTAGCATCAATTTATCATTGCTATCTATTTGCATATTTTCTAAAGTATCTAGTACCCACTCTATCTCCTCTTTAGAATTACTATTTTTAGACAATATTCCTTTTATTAGCTCTATTTTGATATGAGTATTAAACTGGATTTTATCTTGGATACTTAAAATAAACTTACTAGCCTCATATCCATTGTTTGATTGTAATGCACAATATAGATATTGTTCTACATCAGATATATCTATGGTTCGAGAATTTTCCAAAATATATCTATATCTACAAGATGCTTCATAAAAGTACTCGTGCTCTAAGGCATCTTTAGCTTTTTGCCTTATTTGTTCTATTGTAATTTTTGATTCATATGGTTTATCAAGCTCTAAAATTGCTTGATAAATTCTCTCACAACATTTACCATCTCTAAAAGCAAATGTATTTTCTATACTTGATCTATGTGGCTCACCTACTTGACAATTATTTTTTCCTAAATTTTTTAACTCTATTAAAAGCTCTTCTTGGGTAGTGACAACAGGGCCAAAACCATCTCTTTTATAATCAAAATATCCTTTAGTATATGTATGACTATTAAAGAACTCTTCTTCATCAAATTGATAGTAGATTACTGGTTTTTTAAGATATCCCATTTCAAAGGCTGCACTAGTATAATCAGTTATCATTAAATCTGATTCTTGAAAATATTTTTGAAATGATTCTCCATCTTCTCTGTATCCAATTTTAATATAATTTGGAATATTTAAATAGTTTAATATATCTCTCATATTAAAGTGCGGTACAAATGTAATTGTATAATTGTAATCATTGATTAGTTTTTCTAACGTATTGCTATTGAGCAAGGATAACCATTTAATAAAATATTCAGACTCTAAGAAATTATCTGCTATTTTTCTATCAAAAGTTTTTTTTTCTAGGCAATACTAGATAATTTCCCCATGTAGGCATAATCATTATATTTTTATTATTGATCCTATTACCAGCCAATAAGCTATCATGTCTAGCTTGACCCGTTAAAGCTACTTCTTTTTTTGTCAATCTATAACGCAGATCGCTATCAACCAAAGATTTAAATTCACCATAAGTAGTGCTAGTTCTTAATTTTATGTTATTAAGACGATTAAAATAATCAGATAGATCCACAGCATCCACGCCATGACCTAAAAATACAAATTTTTGACTATTGCTTAATTTAACTTGATAACCTTGTGGAGTATGAGAGCTTATAAAAAACTTGCATTTTTTGGCAATTTGATAAAACTCTGTGCTATAACACTCAACTAGATTAAAGCCATCTTTTTCTAATCTTGACCAATCAGGGCAATCCTTCATTAAAGCAAATACTATTTTTTGATTTGAATAATTTTTTGCTACATATCTATATAATCGTTCAGCATTATCATCGGCTTCTATAGCTCTATCAATAAACAGACATATATCTTCTATGTTATTATATAGATCAAATTCTTTGCGAATGCTATTGATGCTATAATCATAATTTTTAAATCCTATCATAGATTGCTTGCCATCAATAAAGATTTGTAACTTATCTTTTGAAAATTTAGGAACATGTACCCAAAGTAATTTTTCATAGCAAAATACTTTGTCTAAAAAATTATGCTCTATAATTTTTTCATAATCATGATAAACTTCATTGCCATCAAATCTTATCGATTATATAGATGTTTTTTGTCTGCTATAATATCGCACAAGAATTTGCTCTTTAACGCAATCATAATCTATTATATAAGATATATTATATGGTAATGCATCATGTTTAAAGCAATTCAAAATTCCAAATTTATAAAAATAATTATTCCCATTGGCATTAAAAGAGGATATGACTTCGCTGTCTGTTAATTCAAATATCTTATTCAATAAGTTTTGATATTGCTCTTTTTCTTGATCGCTCAAAAAGGCAATTTTTTGGGCATTATCCACAAGATTTCTAATTTGGTATATAATCATAGAAAAAGCGGAGTATTGCGCATGCAAAAATAAGCCCTTATTTTTATTTCTGCTATCAAGCAATGTTTTTAAACAAATATTTATAGCATCAAGGTAATAGGCTTTATCCTTACCGCTTCTATTCATTGTAGAGTTAGCAGCTTCTCTTTTTCTTATATAGTATGTACATTGCGGTAAATATGTAACTTTGTGATTTAAATTGCAACTTAGATAATAATCAATAGTAAAAGCCATATCTTCATAATATTGAATTTCATAGAAGTTGATATTATTATCTAATATATTTTTTATTAAAAATATGGAGCGTGTAGAGCTTTGAACTTCCATTCTTAGATTTTGTATAACTTTTACAACAAGCCCTTTATCATGTTTAAAATGTGATAACAGATGCTTTTGATAACTTTTAAACTGTTCAAAATATAACATCTGTTTAGCATGAATAGTAGCTATATTTTTATTCTTCGCCAAAAACTCATCTACTTCATAAAAGTAATCCCTATCTATAAAATCATCTGGATCGGTGAAGGTCACCCAAGAGAATTTATCTTTTAAACTATCATTTTCTTGTAAATATTTTAACCCCATATTTCTAGCACTTGATTGACCGCCATTTTCTTTATGAATGTATGTTATATTTTTGGGATATTTGCGCTATTATCGATTGAGCCATCATCAACTAAGATTATATGGATATTATTTTTAAAATCCAATCTTTGATTTATGATCGATTTAAAGTAATCATCCAAATACTTCTCTACATTATAAACAGCAGAAACAATAGCGTATTTACAATATCCATATTTTTTCTTTGGGGTTGCGGATTTGACTTTGTTTTTTAATGGAATATATCTTTTTAAAAACATATCTTTAAAAAATAATTTTGGCTCTCTTTTTAGCTTATTAATCTTTTTTTGTAGTGACATTTATGCTCCAATATATCAATAAATTTTACTTATCAAAATTCCTAATTTATAAGATTTATGTTTTAGCACTTTTAGTGCATAATCTCTATCCCAGTAGTTATCTATATCAAATTCATATTTTTTAGTGTAGGATTTGTCTTTTAAAATTTGATATATATAAAATGGGGTTTTTAAAAAATGTTTTAGTGAGATTTTAGAGCTAATTAATATTAAGCCAATCCAGTAATAAACACTTGATTGCACAAGAGCGAAGGCTCCGATATTATGCTCTTTGGCGTATTTTTTAGCCATAGGTAGATATCTCTTATACCCAAGCGGATCATTTGAGAAATTTGATAAATTCAAAGCCAGCATACAATAACGATTTAAAAAGGTTTTTTCTAAAAATTTATATGTATTTTTATTGTTTTTAAAATCCTTAATGGCAGATGAGAGCATAACAGCAGCACCGCCACAGCGATAATATTTAGAAAATATCATAGGATTATTGTAAAAATATTTTAGATATTGTTTTAACCTAGATGGGACTAGGCTATTGATTTTACCGCCGTAATTAATAGTGCTATCTTTTCTTATTGTGTAGTTATAGAGCTTTTTAGGCAGGATGCTAATTTTATTAGCCTTAGCGAACAATACAATCCCAAAATAGTTATCCTCGCCGTGAATATCTAAAAATCTTAAATTTATATTTTTTAGATAATTCACATCTATCATCACCCAGCAACCACTAGCAAAACTATGTAAATTCATATTTTGGCTTAATTCTAACCACTCTTTATTTGAGATGATAGTTTTGTTTTGCAGATTATAATTTTCAATACTAGTTAGAAATATTTATATTAATTATGATGAAATAGTATTTTTTCATAATAATTTTTTATATGTTTTTAAAATAAATTTTGATATAGTTTCACCATATCATTAATCATTTTTTAAGGTTTGCGAGTTAAGTATGAGTGTCGGCGTTGCCCCCCCTTTTTTTTCTTTTTTGAGTTTTACTTGCGATATTTATTTAAAGTCCATGTTATTACAAGCTTATAAATATATTAAATTCGCATTGTGCGGCTTAGTTTTAGATGAGGTGAAAGATTACATATGCTCTTAATTAGTATAAAAACTATAATCTTCAAAACAAAAAATCACTAAATAAAGGTTGTTAATATGTATGATTATTTAATTGTTGGTAGTGGATTATTTGGAGCCATTTTTGCCTATGAAGCAACCAAAAAAGGCAAAAAATGCTTAGTAGTAGAAAAACGAAATCACATTGGTGGCAACTGCTACACAAAGCAAGAAAACGGCATAAATATCCATTTATATGGAGCTCATATTTTTAGAACTTCAGATAAAGAAATTTGGGATTATATGCAGCAATTTTGTACTTTTAACCACTTTATAAACTCACCAATTGCTAATTATAAAGGTGAAATTTATAATCTACCTTTTAATATGAATACATTTTCTAAAATGTGGAATATAAAAACCCCAAAAGAGGCTCAAGAGATTATAAACAGACAAAAGAATGAGATCACAACAGAGCCAAAAAATTTAGAAGAACAAGCTATATCCTTAGTAGGTAGAGATATTTATGAAAAATTAATTAAAGGCTATACGCAAAAGCAATGGGGAAGAGAGTGCAAAGAGCTTCCAAAGTCTATAATTCGTAGAATTCCAGTTCGTTTCATATATGATAATAACTATTTTAACGATCCGTATCAAGGTATTCCAATAGGTGGATATACTCAAATTTTTGAAAAGTTATTAAAAGATTGTGATCTTTTATTAAATACTAATTTTTTACAAGATAGAGATAATTTATCTAAAAAAGTGAAAAAAATTATATTTACTGGAACAATAGATTCATATTTTGATTATAAATTTGGCGCTTTGGAATATAGGAGTTTAGATTTTAAACATGAAACTTTAGATATTGATAACTATCAAGGTGTAGCTGTGGTGAATTACACTGAGTATGAGATACCATATACAAGGATTATAGAGCATAAGCATTTTGAATTTGGTAATCAAAAAGGCACCATCATATCAAAAGAGTATCCAGCTAATTGGAATAAAGATATAGAGCCATACTATCCTATAAATGATGAGAAAAATCAATCCTTATATGAAAAATATCAAGAACTTGCTAAAAATGAACCAAATGTATATTTTGGCGGAAGACTTGGCGAGTATAGATACTATGATATGCAAGATGTCATCAAATCAGCCTTAGAATTTAGTAAGAAAGAATTGAATTTAAAAAAATAAAAAAAAAGGGGGGGGGTAAGTAAATGCAACCAAAAGTTTCTATCGTAATACCATCGTTAAACTCTATAAAATATATAGATGAATGCCTACAAAGTGTAATTAATCAAACTCTAAAAGATATAGAAATAATCTGCGTAGATGCTAATTCTACCGATGGAACGCTTGAGTATCTAAAGGATTTAGAAAAAAAAGATAGAAGAGTAAAGGTAATAGTATCAGACAAAAAAAGCTATGGCTATCAAATGAACCTAGGTATAAACGCAGCTAATGGCGAGTATCTAGGTATAGTAGAAAGCGATGACTATATCAAGCTTAATATGTATGAGAGATTATATAAAGTAGCTAAAGAGCAAGAGTGCGAAGTTTTAAAGTGTGATATAGAGAATTTTTGGGGAAGTGGAGATAATAAGGTATTTAAATACGCTCCTATTAGCTATAGAGATGATCTATATGGTAGATTATTTGATAAAAAATTATTAGAAAAAACTGATCCAAATTTAATTATTTCTTTAATAAAAGATACTTGGCCTATGAACCAACCTGGTTTATATAGATTGGATTTTATTAATAAATTTAATATTAGATTCAATGAAACTCCAGGCGCTTCATATCAAGATACTGGGTTTTGGTTTGCTATGCAGATTTTAGCTAGGAAAATTTACTTTTTAAATGAAGCTCACTACTATTATCGACAAGATAATGAAAACTCATCTTGTAATAGCAAAGCCAAGGTTTATTGTATTTGCGATGAGTATGATTTTATGCATGCTTTTTTAGATAAATATCCAAAAGAAAAATCAATTTATAAATATGTCCTATCTTATATAGAATTTCGCGGGTATTGCTGGAATTTGGATCGTATATCTGATGAATTCAAATTTGAGTTCTTGCTTAGACTTCAAAAAGATTTCAAAAAGATTATTGATAATTGCGAATTAGATAGAAGCTATTTTGCTGAGTGGCAACTTCAAATGCTTGATAGGATACTAGAAAATCCAGAGCAATACTATATAGACACATACCAAAAACCATTAGGTGCTATAAATAGAGTCCAAAACCAACTATCTTATAAGCTAGGTAGCCAAATACTAAAAGCCAAATCACCTACAAAGATGCTAAAGTTGCCTTTCACCCTAATATCGATTATTAAAGAACACAAATTTGAACAAAGAGTGCTATCTATACTCTACAAACAAAATCCTAGTTTAAAACCACTACCATTAGAGTCATATGGGGATTACTATGAAGCTTTAAAATATAAAGAGCATTTAAGTTATAAACTAGGTCAAGCTTTGATAAAAAATCCTATTACATTTATTTTTAAAATACCTACTATCTATAAAAATTTTAAAAAGGCCAAATAATGACAAACGATAAAAAAGTAGGAGTCATAATCCCTATATATAATGTAGAGAAATATTTAAAAGAGTGCTTGGATTCTGTAATTAATCAAACATATAAAAATTTAGAGATAATCTTAGTAAATGATGGTAGCACTGATAATAGTCTAGATATAGCCAAAGATTATGCCAAAAACGACCCTAGAATAACCATCATTAATAAACAAAATGGCGGCCAATCAAGCGCTAGAAATGTAGGGATTGAATATTTTAGTGGTGAATATTCTTTGGAATATTGCCAAAATATTGATGGATTAGAGGAATATAATATAAAGGGCAATAATCCGCTTCAAATATACAATATCTTAAATCAAAACAAAATAAATGTCATACCGCAAATTGATTATTTAATATTTTTAGACTCTGATGACTATTGGGAACTAGAGTGCTTGGAAGAGTGTGTAAGTAGAATGGAGGGGGTGGATATAGTATGGTTTGATGCTAAGACCTTTTTTGATGGGGCTAAGAGCGATTGGGTATCGACTTTAAAATGGTTAGATTATAATTACGAGCAGATAATTACTCGTATAAACTGGCTAGATCGCATCAAAATCAGACAACAGAGTTTTTTTTATTTTGCTTGGCAAGGGATGATTGATTTTAAATTTTTAAAAGATATTAAACTTAAATTTATAAATCATATAATTCATGAAGATGATCATTTTGGGATATTGATGTTTTTACAAATTAGAAAGGTTTATATATTACCAAAAGAATTATATAACTATAGAATTAGAAATAATTCTACTGTTACATACGATATAGAAGTGCCTAAAAATAGAATTCCGCTTTATTTTAGACATCATCTATCTATTTTTGATAATAACCCGACATTAACATATAAGTATTTTTATACCAGCTCTATGTTTCAAACTACATTAAAAATTATAGAGTTTTTACAAACTCAAGATCTATATACCAAAGCAGTCTTTACAAAATATCTTTTACCCTCATATATAGATATATCTTTAAATATCATAAATGCCAAATCAGATCCATTAGGTTTAATCTCGCAACTACCTACCCTGGAGCCTTATACAGACATACATAGAAAGGTATATGGTGCTCAAAACATAATAAAAGATAGCACAATTTATAAAATTGGCTTTACGATTCTTAGAGCTAAAACAATTAAAAAGATATTAGCCCTTCCTAATCAAGTATCTACTTTCATTAAAAATGAAAAAGAGGTTAAAAAGCTCTATAAAGATAGAATAATCAAATATCCCTTCGCCAAAAAGCCAGATATTCAAAACTACACAGATTATCACGAAGTATCAAAAATCAAAAGCCACCTATCCTATAAATTAGGTATAGCAACTATGAGAGCATATAAATTTAGATATTTTGGTGGATGGCTTGCTTGGCCTTTTTGTATCGCATTTACAGCAATTAAATTTAAATTAAATCAAAAAAATAAAGGCAAATAAGATGCGAAAGATAAATTTTGATATTCTATTTAATGAGATGGCTTGTACCAAAAATGTGTCGTATATCTCTAATTATCACGCTCAGTGGTGTTGGGATGTAGTTTTAAAGCATAATGGAACGATAGATGTCATCATAGATGATTTTTTGTTATACAATAGATTAAAAACCGAATCCAATAATAAAAGTATAAAATTATCGTATCAAACACTATCTAAAAAACCAGAATTAAAACTAAGCAATTGCGACGGACTTGGCATATCGCCTAGATTTTATAATCGTTTTAAAGACACGCTTCCAACGACCTTATCGCTTAACTCTTGGATTATGTTGATTAAAAATAAAAAAAATATATTTTGGCTTGATCTTCATATAAATTTTGATAACTATCATATTTTAAAAGAGTTTATAGACAATAAAGAGTTATTTGAGCAAATTCCATATATTACCTTATACATAGATCAATTATTGTTAGAAACAATGGAATTAACACAGATAAATAGCATACTTAAAAATATATACATATCAAATTAAAAAGGAAAATCGGATGTCTAAAGAGATAGAAGAGTTTATAGAGTATTTAAAACAGGAAGCAAAAAAAACGCTTCCATATAATGCAAAAAATGGAGATAATAATATATTTAAAGTTCAACGATATGAGCATGAAAAATATGATTGCGAACTGTCCCAAATGTTAAGCAGAGATAAAGAAGCTATAGATACCTTTAAAGAAGTATATTCTAAAAAATACTTTGAGTTAAAACATCCTTTTAAAAATGATATTATCACAAGGGCCGTCTATACAAATATTTTTGAAAAATTAGGATTTTATGGTATATTTTTTATTGATAAGGATAATAAATTTCCATGGATACTTTATTGGCTTGATAATCAATTTATTATTATTTGCAATGAAGGTATTTTTAGCCATTGGCAACTTTTATATAATTGGTGTAATGGGAAATTTTCTAATGGTTACATTTGGACGATACGTAATTTTATTAACGATATTATAGCTGAATTAATGCGAGAAGACATTACTTATAAAGATATAGCATTTTGTATATCAATAGAACATACTAGGCCATACCATTATTTCATGGATTCATTGTGTTGGTTATATGCATTTGATATTAAACAGCCAATATCAAATAATAAGATGTTTTTTAAACCAAAACAATGTAGTTTTAGCAATGAAGATTTTTTAAAAATTCCAGTTAAATTTCATTCAATAAGACATGGTGAATATATAAACCATATGTTAAGCAAGGTTGTTAATGAATCTTTATCAAATTTTACTTTAGATAATACACACAACCACGATCTTACTATCTGGCTAGGCATACCTGGAGAGAGAAGAACTTGGCTAACTCAGCTTGAAGGAATACCATCTATCTTAAAAAATATTGCCAGATACTTTCCTAAAATCAAAGTCTATGTAGATGGTATGACAGCATATGATGGAGAGAGAATAGAAGTAGCTGATAATTTAAAAGCATTTAAAGCTATAAAAGCTGAAGTTGATAAGCTTAATCTAGATATAGATATGGAGTCTCTAAGTGGATATGATTATAGAAGTAAAATTTGCTATTGTTCTACTTGTGATATAGCTATTAGTGATGTAGGCACTACGGCACTTGTCCCTTTTCGCTTTTGCAAAAAACCTGGCGTTATTTTTTTTGCTTCCGAAACTTATGGAAAAGAAGATATTAAACAAATAAAAAATCAAATACCTAGTATACTTGCTATAGATGCATCTTTTTTGAAGTCAATTGCTAACAAAGAAAACGCCTTTGCCTTTAACTTCCACATCCCATGGCAACATCTATACAACCTAGCTGCACAATCCTTAGAAGAGATTAAAGGTATAAAAATGCATAGGCTAGATGTGCCGCCAGTTGAATTAGTTGCCAAACAGTATGATCTAGAACAAGAATTAGGCATTAAAATTCCTATAGAGAGCATAGCTTTATTTGATGAAGTAAAACAAGAGCTAAATAAAATATCAAAAGAACAAAAATCAAACAAAGAACTTTTAGAGAGCATAGCTTTATTTGATGAAGTAAAACAAGAGCTAAATAAAATATCAAAAGAACAAAAATCAAACAAAGAACTTTTAGAGAGCATAGCTTTATTTGATGCAGTAAAACAAGAGCTAAATAAAATATCAAAAGAACAAAAATCAAGCAAAGAACTTTTAACACAAATCATATCTAGCAGTATGATTTTACAAAACTATGTAAATAACAAAAATTTACAAGATC
Source organism: Campylobacter sp. P091 (assembly GCF_002138935.1). Classification (NCBI taxonomy): domain Bacteria; kingdom Pseudomonadati; phylum Campylobacterota; class Epsilonproteobacteria; order Campylobacterales; family Campylobacteraceae; genus Campylobacter; species Campylobacter sp. P091. The sequence continues at coordinate 16,426 of NZ_MJKZ01000009.1, read as the reverse complement.
AATCAATCATAAATCAAAATAAAAATTTAATTGCTGAGTTGCTGTATTGCAAAGAACAAAACTCAATATTAGAACAAAAGTTAGCCCCAAAAGCCAAATCCCGTATCCACAACCAACTAAGCTATAAGCTAGGCCAAGCTATGATAGCAAACTCTAAAAGCATATGGGGATATATAAGAATGCCTTATGTATTAAGCTATATAAAAGATATGCATAAAAAAGAACAAATAGCCTATAATGAAAAAATCAAAACCGATCCAAATGCCAAACTTCCACCACTTGAGTCATACCCAGATTACAAAGAAGCCTTAAAAGAAAAAGAGTGCCTAACATACAAACTTGGAGAGGCTATGATAGAAGCCGATAAAAGCCCACTAAAACTAGGATACCTAACTATATGGTTTAAGTGCAAAAAGATTCAAAAAGAGTGTAAAAATAGATAGATAAAACATCTATTCTTTAAAACATTGATATAAATTTAGTATTAAATACAGATTGATTTTTGCTAAATTTATATCTTTATATCCAAAAATCTCTTTTAATAACTCTCAAAATTAAATCTAAATCCATTAATTTAATAATAATTTTCAAGATTATAAAATCTCTATATTGTAGGCATATTAGGGCTTAGGTGTAGATTAATTAAAATATAGTAATAATATATAATATAATTAAATTAATTTTAAGTGTTACTAAGTTACAATTTATCCATATAAATTATCAAATAGTTAATTACTATATATTTGATATATCTTATTATCTAGCAATTGACTTTTAATAAAATCCATATTAAAGGATCCAAATGTCTAAAATAGCTATTCTTAGCTCTTACATCTTTGTTATTCATATCTTGTAGTGCTAAACCATATATAGCTGATAGAGATGATGAT
>NZ_MJKZ01000009.1:14367-15230 GCF_002138935.1 Campylobacter sp. P091 | reverse complement strand
GGTAATTGGCTATGGGGATATACCTTAGATAATTCAAGAGAGTTTGGAGATGCTAGAGTATGGCAGATAATAAATCTTGGCGATGATATAGTTTTAATAAAAAATCTATTAACAAACACTTGCATTAATGATGAAGGAAGAGATATAACCCATAGAAGTTGTAATAGAAATAATAGAAATCAACAGTGGCAACTATTAGCTATGGATAATGGTGTAGCTCAGTTAAGATCTACATCTTCAAGAAACTGCATAAAAAGTGAGTTTGGAAGTATTACTGATAATAATAGATTTTTTAGTATTACAATGGAGGGTTGCTCGCCATCTCTTACTATTGGACAGCAGTGAATATTTATCCCTGAACCAACTCAGACTTCACCATTATGAGGAGATAGATAATGAGAGTAAGCTTATTTAATAAAATAGTTAAGTTAAATAATAAAAATATCTTACAGACTTTAAGTAAAATAGTTAAATTTAATATATCTAATAGAGCATTTAAACTCGATATATTAAATAGTTTAAATAGAGCAATTAGATTAATAAATCCATTAAAAGCATTAAAATCTCTAAGATTAAATTTATTAAGTAAATTCTTTTTAATACTTAGTTTTACTCTATCACATGCTGTAATAGATGATTTTAAAACTAGATGATTCTAAAGGATTTGCAGGAGATAGCATTAAAGCTCCAGATGAATTAAAAGTTCCTGATAGAGAACCTAATGTAAATAATGAGAATATTAGACCACTACTAAAATCATCTATGCTAAGTGATGAATTTACTCCACTACTAAGTCTTAGAACACTTGATACTGGTTTATCTCTTATAGTAAATTTAAATAAATCAGATGAAACATTTAATTA
>NZ_MJKZ01000009.1:0-14032 GCF_002138935.1 Campylobacter sp. P091 | reverse complement strand
CTGAGCTTAAAGCTGCGATGGTGTTGTTGCCAGTGGAGTAGGTGAGGGTTATTATACTTAAATAATTATATGGGGTACAAATACGAATGCCCCATATGTATTTTTATTAATTTCTTATCATACTTTATAGATATTTTTATATTTAGTTTGAATTATGTTTCTAATTAAATGTATGTCTTTTGGCGTATCTACAGATAAAGTAGCAATATTATCAACTATAATAGATATAAATTTCTTTTTATGTTCTATAAATCTAATCAATTCAATGCCTTCTATATTTTCCAAGTAACCGGGCGCTGTATTTTTAAAAAAATCTAGTGCTTTTTTATTATATCCTAATATTCCGACATGTTTATAGTAAGCAAATTCAATATTATTGTATGGATTAGGAATAGGACTTCTAGATAGATATAATACTTCTTTATCGTTATTAAATATTATTTTTATATTCGTTGGACATAATAATTCTACAGGGTTTTTTATCTTTGTAACAATATTAAATATATATTCTTGATCATGTTTAATATCATTAATCAATATTTTATTAATAACATTATAATCTATCAACGGTTCATCGCCATTAATTTGTACATAGTAATCAGCTTTTATTATATCTGTTATTTCTTGAACTCTATCAATTGCGTATTTATGTTTTTTAGTCATTATGTTAGGAATATTAAAATTATTACAAGCATTAGATATTCTGATATCATCTGTAGCAACGTACAAATCGCTTATTTTTGAATTTTTTACTGCATTATAAACCCACCATATCATTGGTTTGCCACAAATATCTGCCAAAGGCTTTCCGGGGAATCTGCTAGATTCATATCTTGCTGGGATTATTCCTACAACTTTCATATGGCACCTTTGATGGTTTTTGCAAGCAAAGGTGCATAAAAGGAGTTATTTACTATTACCCCCCCCCACATATATTTAGATAGTAATTTATATCCAGTCAAGGCACAATAATAGTCAAATTCGGTGTCAATATCAATAGATTCTATTTGAGTTAAGTACATTCTATATGGATTTGGTCCATAATGATAATTCCACTCTTTTACAGATTCAATCGGGGATAGTATGATTCCGTTGGTAAAATAATCATAAGATGGTAAATCTTGGGAATTTACATGTCCTAAACCTCTAACAAAATTCAAAGGTCCTTTTTTATCCAGCAAATAGTGTTGAAATTTATAAACCGTAATTAAAGAATCATGTGTATTATTTTTTAAGTGATAAAAATAAGATTCAATAGCTTCTTTATATCTATCTGTTGATACAAGTGGTGAAGTGCAACAAGCCCACATTAAATGTGTATTGTTTACTATTGTTGTAATATATTGTAAAAATTCACCAAATGGTTTTGTTTCGTTAGCATATTCTATTGGTCTTTTGTCAATATCGACATCATAGCTTTTTGCAATTTCTAGCATTTTAATACTATCAGAGCTAACTAATATTTTACTAATTTCCTTTACTTGTTTGAGCTGTTTAATTTTGTATTCTAGTAATGTTGTATCGGCAAAAGGCAAAATATTTTTATTGCTTAATCGAGAACTATGTTCTTTTACAGGTATAACGGCAACTATATCTTTTTTCATATATTTCCTTTTTTTAATAAATTTTCTATAAATTGTTTATCATATATAAGAGATTTGCCTTTTTTCTTTATTTCGTCCAAAATTTCAACGCATAAATTATATGGCACTTTCATATTATGTAAATATTCTCCATAATCTCTATGTATGCATTTTGTAGCAGTCAGTAAATATACAGGAGAATATCCCCAAGGTAATTTTAGTTTAATTGGTTCAATTTCTTGAGATATTATTTGTAAAATATATTCTAGCTCATATGGTTTGTTGTATTCTTCTATGAGGTGTTGAGCTATAATCTCTGTAGGCAGATTACCGGGTATTCTTCCCATCCCAAATAAAGCCGAATCAATAATTATATCTTTTCTTTTATCACCAAATTCCAAATAATCACATATAAGCCCAAAACTTAAGCTCAAATTTTCATGTAAATGAATTCCTAAAGATATTGATTTAGGTAAATGCATAGAAAAAATATTACAAATTGCTCTAAATGATTCTTTCTTAAACATACCAAAAGTATCTACTATAGAAATAGAATCAATTGGTAAGTCAATTATATTTTTTAATATATCTTCTATCTCAACATAAGAATACATACCTATATTTATAGGATTAAGGCTAATTTTATATCCAAGGTTATTTGCCTTATATACAAAATCTTTTGTAATATCAATATCTTTTTTATAAAAAGCAAATCTCAATCTATCTATTAAATCCGATTTTTTGTATAGTTTATTTATATTGTACTGATCAGGTCTAATCATTAGACTAATATTGGAATTTGTTTTATGGTTTATTAGATGCTCAAAATCATCGATTTCATTAAATATTGTTGAGCCATCCTGATATGTTACATTTCTCAAAAACCCAGCTTCTATAACATCTAATTTCGCATTATCTAGGGCATTAATAATGTTGCGTATAGTAGATATACCAAACAATCCTTTATTAACATGGGCACCATCTCGCAATGTGCAATCCAAAAGTGAAATATTCATATAATAAAATCCTTGCCTATAAGATTATATATTTCAAAATCTTCTTTATCTTTAATATCTAGTGAATGTTTTTTGTCTATTATATATTTATAAGGAACTGCACCCCATTGAAAATGATATTTTTTAATTGTAGATTTTGGCGCGATGAAGCATCCGCCAATAATTTGATATAATTTTGATAGTGTTCTAGAATTTAATTCTTTTTTGCCTGTATAGAAATTTATTGGTCCATTATCGTCCAATATAAATCCTTGAAGTATTTTGCAAGTTATAAGCGAGTCGTAAATATCAAAATTTAAAGATAAATATTTTTCAAATATATCACATATAATCTTTTGATCAATAAAAGGGGTGGTGCTTGGCGTCCAAGCTATATGCTCACAAGATGCTATATTTAAAATATTATCTGCTAAATAACAAATATTATCTATGTGTTTTATATCTCTCAATAAAAATTTAATCTTAGAGTCGGCATATCTTGTTAGATCTTCATCATCTGAGGCTAATATAATTTCGTCTACCATATCTATATGTAATAGATTTTCTAATTTTTTATCTAATAAGCTTTTTGAATTTATTTCTATAGTTTCTAATTGAAATTTTCTTTTTTTAATTGGTATTACTACACTAAACATTAACAACTCCTATTTTATAGTTTTATTTTTAAAGCACTCGATACAAATATTATCAATACTTCTTAATTCATCTTCATAGTCTTCTAAATTTAAAAAGCTAACAGATTGAACACCAAAATAATAAGATAGATGATCATCTTGCAATTTATTTAAAAGCAATTCTCTCTTTGGTTGAACCAAATAACCGCACTCATTATAACATTTGGGAGATGGAATTGCTATATGCATATCTTTAACTGCAGTATTTTTTAATATATCGCAAAATACCTTTAATGTAGCACCTGTAAATATAGCTTCATCTATTAATAAAATATTTTTATTTTTAATAAGGTGTGAATTAACTTGAATATTGTTATAAAGATTTCGTTTTCTACTATCTATATTTTGAATTTCAAAAGCTCTTTCGCTAATATTTAATTTATTTGCGATAGGCATTACCGGAATTTTAGAAATAATAGATAATCCAACAGCATAAAAAATACCGCTAGATGGAATAGGTACTATATAATCTATGCTCTCTAATACAGATTTCTCTATACAATAAAATAACTTTTTACCAAGATTAATTCTAAATTCTCCAACATTTCTATCTAGAATAAAATCATCTGGTTTTCCTTGATATAGTAATCTCAAAGAGCAATATTGTTGTTTAGTAGCCACTATCGGATTAGTATTTAAATTAGAAAAATTGATTAATTCCAAATTATTAATATTATTTATAATTTCTTCAATAATATAATCAATTAAAATATATCGATTTGATTTTCCATAATATTCTATTTGAGAACTATGATTATTAAATCCCATAAAATCAGGGATGTCTATAGAGTATATGTTGTTAAATTTTAATTTTTCTCCGCACAAGGTAATTATAATACAATTTCTCTCTATTTTATCCATTATTTTATTTAAATTTGATTCGGAGGCATCTATAGCATTGATAATGATATATTTATATTGACAAAGTTGTATAAAATTAACTATATTTTCATTAAATTGATCAAAATCTATTGTTAATGGCTTTTTCCCAAGCAAGCGCTTACAATACTGTATAAATTTTATAGAAAATAAATCTTTGCAATGAGATATAAACAATATATGGTTATTATCTAGATAATTAAAAACATTATTCATTAAATTATATTCACTTTTGCTATTTACTATTGAAAATGTAAACTTTCAATAGTAAATATTAGTTCAAACTATGATAAAGTCAATATGTGAATTAAATTCATATACTAAGTAATATAGACTAAAGATATTTTAAGCTCATAATAGCTATACTTCTACTATTGAAAATTTACATTTTCAATAGTAAATATTATATGGTGGTTTTTATGTCAAATATAAGCAAACTTACAATTAATGATGGATGAACCCTAATTGTCTGTATGCTTTGCTATAAATAAGTAAGGAGCAAAAAATATGATCACGGCCGTTATACCCGTCAAAGCTAGTAGCTCAAGATTGCCAGGCAAAAATATAAAACCTTTTGGTAGCGAAAATTTACTCACTAGAAAAATACGCCAAGTAAAATCTTCCAAAATTGCAGACCGAATTATTGTAAGTTCAGATAGTGAAGAAATGTTGCAAATAGCGGCAGATATGGGAGTAGAGGCTATAAAAAGACCTATAGAATTTGCAAACGAAAGCAAACCATTTAGTGAATTTTTAATATATTTAATAGATATCATCCAAAAGGGACATCTCGCATGGACTTGCGTCACTTCCCCATTTTTGGATGAATATCTCATGCGACAAACAAAAAAGAAATATTTTGAAGCATTACAGGATGGATATGATTCATTAATTACTATTTATAAATTTAAACATTATATGCTTGATAGTAATGGGCCATTAAATTATGAAATGGGCTTAAAACACAAAAACTCACAAGACTTGCCAGCACTGGATTTTTTCACAAATGGCATTATATATGCACCAATAGAATCTATAAGAAAATGGCATTATAATTATGGTCCTAAAGCCTATAGATTCGAGGTGAATCAAAAAGCCTCTATAGACATAGATACAAAATATGATTATTTAGCTGCTTTGGCCTGGTTAAATGAAGATATTATCATTGATAAGGGGGGGGGGGATAGATGCTTAGCTTCTCGCTATATAGCTCACCACTCCATAAGATATATAACCTATGGGGTTGCATCATGAAAATTCTAGGTGTAATTCCGGCCAGATATGGTTCTACAAGGTTTCCGGGCAAACCTTTAGCTGATATCTTAGGCAAACCCATGATATGGTGGGTATATCAACAGGCTAAAAAGGCTGAAAAACTTACAGATCTTGTTGTAGCCACAGATGATAAAAGAATTACTAAAGTTTGCGATCAATATAAAATTCCTTGGATAATGACACGCATTCACTATAGTGCTATTTCTAGAATTCATGAAGTTTCAGAATGCATTGATGCTGATTTATATGTACAAATTAATGGTGATGAGCCATTGATAAAACATGAAATGATAAATCAAATTGTACCAAAAATCATTATTAAAGATTTCGTGGCCAACCTAGTTTGTAAAATCAAAACCCCAAATGAACTTTTAGACCCTAGCAATATCAAAATTGTCTTTAATAAAAATAAAGAAATTCTCTATATGTCTAGAACTCCTATACCTAATCCCTATAGATGCTTAGAATTTGATTATTATAAACATGTTGGAATTTTAGCCTACACTAAATCCATGTTAGATTTTTTTGTTAAAACAGCAGTTTCTAAATATGAGAAAATAGAAGGATTAGAGACTTTAAGATTTATTGAACACAATAAAAAGATTTTATGTATCGAAACAGATAATTTTAGAACACTATCTGTAGATACACCAAAAGATTTGGAAAGTGTTAAAACTATTTTTGAATCAAGGAGAGATATTTGAAGATTTTAATTTTAGCAGCCGGTAAAAATAATAATCCACAATCACCGTCATGCTTTAACCTAACCATCGGAGCAGTTACTCTGCTAGAGTATCATTTACGCATCTTAACACTTATGGGTTTTAAAAAAAATCAAATTTACATTATAACTGATAAAAAAGAAACAAAAGAAATAAATCTTGATGCACAATTTATTAAAGTTTCAAACAATAATCAAAAAAGTTTTTATTCTGTAAAATATTACATTGATAATTTTTGGGATTCAGAAAATCTATTAATTATTAATGGTAATGCTTTTTTTGAAATAAAAGATCTAGAAAAACTTATCAACAATTTATCTAAATCTAAAATCTTACTTGAGAAAAGAAATAGCCTATATACAAAAGGTTTAAATCTAGAGGAAAAGGATGATAATATTATAAAAGTCAGTGATAAAACTCCAGAAATGCTTCCGTGGCTTAGTTACTATGGAGCAATATTTCTTACTCAATCAGATATCTTACAAATCAAGAGCTTTAGAGAAATTTGTAATATGCCGTACCTGCAAGTCATAATAAATAAAATTGGTCTTAGGCTACAAAAAATAGATGTGAATGCCGAAGCCAATCATATAAAATCAACAGAACTAATAGGCGGTTCATTTGCTGGTCTTAGCAAACTAAATACAGTAAAAAAATATGCCGATCTAGAAGGAAATGATAAATTAATTATGGAAATTGAATGGCTAAAAAACCTTCCAAACAATCTAAAAGATAAATTCCCAACTGTTATTGACTACAAAATAACACCTAGCGAATCTTGGTTTACTATGCCTTTCTATGATTTAGAAAATTTAAGAAAAAAAATTATTTCTGGAAAATTTTTATCTTCAAAAACATTATATTTTATAGAAAAAATACTAAATTATTTATTTGATAATGTATATATAAATCGCATATCTGTTGCATCTGACAACTGGGTTGAAAAAAAACACTTTGAAAGATTTTATATGAGGTTAATGCGTATTCAACACATAGAACCGTTTAATAAAATCTTATTAAGCAAATATATCATTATTAACGGGCAAAGATATCTAAATTTAAAATATCTTATCGATATTTTACATAACTACCAAAATCAAACCAAGCTTTTTAATCCAAATGAATTGGTAATGATTCATGGAGATTTACATTTCCAAAATATGTTAATTGATGAAAGAAAATGCGATTTTATTTTAGCGGATCCTAGGGGGGAGCTAAATGGTTCTGATATCTACTATGATTTTGGGAAATTATGGCATTCTTTTAATGGGCTTTATGATTTAATACATACGGATATTTCAGAGACTTCAATGCTATATACTAATCAAGAGGAAAGCAGTTTTTCTTTGAAGCTTGGTAACGGCGATCTTTTATCTATATATCAACAAATTAAAAATGATGTTGAAAAACTAATTTTAAATTATCCAATAGCTAAAGATCCAGATTTTAAGTTAAAAATACATTTTGCAGAAGTAATGCATTTTTCAAGCTTAATGTGGTTTCATTTAAAGCACGATAAAACAGAAAACAGAGCCTTGTGTCTTTATCTGCAAGCAATAAGATTGGCTAACGATTTACTAAAAAATTTGGGGTTATTTCATGAACAATATTAAAATTCTAGATTGCACTTTAAGAGATGGTGCGCATATTAATCAAGGAGTTTTTGGCAAAAACAATATTTTGCATATTTTAACAAATCTTGCTCAAGCAAAAATAGATCTTATTGAAGTTGGGTTTTTGCAAAATACTTCTTATGATAAAGATTCAAGTATATTTAACGACATTCAACACATTGATGATATTTTGAGTCAGATTCAAAAAAACCAGAATAAGTTTGGCTTAATGCTTCGAACAGATAGATGCGATTTTAATAAATTGCAAAAATCAAACTTTGTAGACTTTGTTCGAGTATCTTTCTATAAAGAACATTTGAGAGATCTTAAAAATTATGTAAGCAAATTACAAGATTTAAATTATGATGTATATTTAAATCCTATAGCTATTACCAAATACTCCTTAGATGAAATTATGACGATTTTGGAATTTTTATTGCCTCTAAAACCAAAAGGAATTTACCTTGTAGATACTTTTGGAGCTTTGCAAAATGATAGCTTTGAAAAGCTTATTAAATTATTTAATGACATGATACCGTATAACATCGAAATAGGTATTCACTTGCATGAAAATTTGTCTTCTGCATTATCCCTTGCACTGCGAGGAATATCTTTGCTTTCACATAGAAATATCCTTATTGATGCTTCTATAAGCGGCATGGGAAGGATTCCTGGAAATTTGCCAACAGAGCTCATCGTTAATCATGTTAATCTTGATAACACATATGATATAAAGCCACTATATCTCTTAAATGAAACCATACAAGAATATCAAAAATTTAATAAATGGGGATATAGTGCCATATATGCTCACTCAGCTATTTTAAATATAGACAGAAGTTATCCGGAATATTTTGATGCTCAAGGCTTTTCTTATTTACAAAATATTCTTTTGCAAAACAATATCAAACAATATGGCTATGGAGCTAAATTCAATAAAAATGAAGCGAATAGAATAATGCAAAACTTCTGTAAATGCTAATACCGTCTAATCCATATTTCTTAAATACCTATATAATATCAATATTTATCCATTAAATTGATTAAAAGAATTAAAACTTGATAGGGTATTTATCAAGAATATGGATGATTGCTAAACTAAGTAGATTGTTAAAAATTTAGAAAATCTTCAAATTCTAATCAAAAGATCGATGTTGGCAGTTTTGGGAAAGTGTGTATACTTTCTTGAGCAAATTCTGTCAAAGCTTTATTTATATAATTCCAATAGAATAATATAAGTGGCATAATAACAGAGTTTAGCGTTTAGAAAGGTAAACTGCAAAATATGTTAACAAATATTTCAAGGCAGATGAGCTTTGTTTGCTTGATTTATTTATAGTATTTAATGAAAAAATATTAATAAGAAATTGACATTTCTCAACTTGACACTGGATTTTAAGATTCAAATAAAGTGTAATCAGTAACTAGATAATATAAATATTATTTTGTTACTTATATTGTTTTTATAAAAATAGTAATATAATTTAAAATTACAATTTCTTATTTAAGCAAACATAATTTGCAATAATCTTGAAAAGTTTTTAAGTTTAGCCATATTTAGTTTATGATAAAATTGGTGTTTTGTATAAATTGTTTTTAGTAGCTACTTTAATAAATCTAAAAGTTTTTACATAAATATCTCTAAAATCAATTCTAATAAATTGAGATATTTAATAAAAGATAGTGTGTATAAAGGCATTAATACTGTTTATTCATTTCAATTCAATTGGGGAGAAAAATAAAAATATTTGTCCGTTTGCAAAAATAATTGTTTCTTGAAATAAAAATCAAACAAATATTATATATTTTTATATAAGGAGGAAATATGAAATACGATTTAATTATATGGGATATAGATGGCACATTACTAAACACTCAAAAAGGTATTGTTTGTGCATTTCAATATTCTATAGATAAATTAAATTTACCAGCCAAAAGTGCTGATGAGATTAAATCGCTTATCGGCCCAGTACCACAAACTATTTTTATGAAGCATTTTGCAATGACATCAGATAAAGCTCAAGAAGCATCTGATATATTTAGAGATAGATATAAAAATTATGATTTATTAAAAGCATATCTATATGATAATATATTAGAAGTTTTGCAATATATACAATCAAAAGGTATAAAGCAAGCTATAGCAACAAATAAAAGGCAAGATTATGCAATAGATATTTGCAAACATTTTGGTATAGATAAGTTTTGCAATCCTATTTTAGGGCCAGATAACATAACAAGCAAAACTAAAGCGGATTTAATTAAAGATTGCATATTAGACACAAATGCCAAAAAAGCTATAATGATTGGTGATACTAATGGCGATAAACAAGCTGCCGATAATGTTGGAGTTGATTTTATAGGTGTTAATTATGGTTTTGGATTTAATAATATTGATGGATATGCAAATACTCCATCAGAGATATTAAAAAAGTTAGGGATATAATTAAATAATTTAAATAAGTTTTGTTCTAATTTTGGATTACTTTTACTAAGAATTTATCGATATATAAACGCAAAGAGATACCAAAAAAGCAAATTTCATAAGAACAAAATATAAATTATATACTTGATACCAACTCATTATCATTACAACGATAAGCCCAGCCACCTTTAGTAGCTGGGCTTATTTAAGAGATTTTAAAGCATAGTTTTTTATACTCTTTTTGCTCATTTATCCAATTTACGACATCTTCTTTAATCAAATATTCTAATATTTCATCAATTTTCCAACGATCAAATAAAAAGTCTAATAATTTTTCCGTTCTCTTTTCAATTTCTACTTTTCCCCATTGTATTTCTTTGGAAATTTCTATTTCCGCATATGAACCTGTAGAAAATTCTTCTTTTTTAAGCTCAAATGAGTTATTAAGCAAGCTTGAGTTTTTAGCACGAGATTACCTAATGCGTGTGTTATTTTTTAATATTTCGAGATCTTTTTGATTCTTGTTTGCCTTTTACACCATATGTATTATTTAGAATTCTTTTCTAATCTTCATTTGGAGTTTGAGGTAGAATATGTTCTATTGTCTCATGTTCTTTTTGATATGTCTTAGTGAAATTTTCCACTCAATTTTTTCGCCTTGAGATTTTTGGATTAGGCTTTCTTCATATTCAAATAAAAAATACCTTAATTTATTCCAACCAAAAAATACATTATCCTTTTTATTTATATGGCTATAAAAGTTTTCAAGATCAAAATGTTGGCGACAAATTTTACGCACTTCATCTTTTATATAATCCAAATTCATCTCTTTATAATAAAACCACCTTGCAAAGTTATATATTGTAGAGCTTTTGAGCGTAGCTTGATGCGGAGAAAGTCCAAAAACAAGAAAAAAGACACTTCTCAATTTCTTTAAAAGTTTCAAGTAGTTTTTCGTTGTCTATATCATACTTTTTTCTTTTATGCAAAATAGTCAAAATAAGTGGTTCAAATGAGCCAAAACCTAAACGAGATATTTTCTTTAGCCAGTTTTTTTAATTCTTCATTACTATCAAGATAATTTCTCTCATAATTCGCATCGCTTTCTTCGAGATTATGCATAAAATAATAATGCTTTGTAAATTCTGCAAGGGCTTTTAATATATTTTTCTATCTCTTCCCTATTGCGTTTTAGTTCTGTGTTATCCGCGTCATTGGATTGTAAAAGATTTTTGAGTGTAAATTTTTCATTAAGCAAAAAATCTTTATGCGGATTTTCTGATCTACGATTGTATTCAAAATACATATCCAATGTTGCTTTAAAAAAAATCATCATCTTTTAAAGGTTTATTTGGATTTTTACCCAACATTTCATAAATTTGTCCCCAATAATTATTAATATCTTCTCGCAACTGATTAAAATCTTTAATTCTTGCGCTAAGGTAAATAAGACGATTTTTTAAAAGCTCTAGAGCAAACGGCTATGATAATTTGATATTTTTAGATGATAATAGCGATATGAAATTTAACTCAAATTTGCCAAAACACCCAATTATTATTGCTATTGGCAACACTTTAATTAGACAAAAATTGCAAAATTTGGTTTTGTCAAGCGGATTTGAGTTAATTACGCTAATCCACCCTACATCAGTAATAGGCAGTGATGTAACTATCGGCAATGGGAGTGTGGTAATGCTAGGCGCTATAATCAATGCTAAAAGCACAATTGGCGATTTTGCTCACATCTGTCCATGCGTGGCAATAGCCGGAGGATCGCTTGTAGGAGAGCGCTCATGGATCGGCATTGGCTTGAGCGTTATCCAAAATATTACGATAAAACCAGATATTACAATTGGCGCTGGAAGTGTAGTGGTTAAAGATATTTTAGAAGGTAGCTTAGCATACGGAAATCCATGCAGGGTAGTAAAGAACTAGATTGCTGCAGTTATTTTACTACTTGATAATCTAAATTTTTAATATCTGACTTCAAATACTTTTTTAATTTATCTTTAATTAAATCCGCTTTAGTTTTGCTTGTTATGTTATCTGGCCCTAAAATAGGATTGCAAAACTTATCTATACCAAAATGTTTGCAAATATCTATTGCATAATCTTGCCTTTTATTTGTTGCTATAGCTTGCTTTATACCTTTTGATTGTATATATTGCAAAACTTCTAATATATTATCATATAGATATGCTTTTAATAAATCATAATTTTTATATCTATCTCTAAATATATCAGATGCTTCTTGAGCTTTATCTGATGTCATTGCAAAATGCTTCATAAAAAAGATAAAGAGATGGGGGGGGGGTAGCTGCCCTAAATAATCCAAAATATGCACCGCAGCAAGATGTATGTCTTGGGGGTGCAATATGAAAGCACTAATTCCTGTAAGAAGCGGCTCATTAAGAGTAAAAAATAAAAATTTAAAACCATTTGCTGGCTCATCCTTGCTAGAATTAAAGGTAAGACAATTATTAAAAATAAAAAATTTAGGTCTTTTAGAAGATGTAGTTGTAAATTCAAATTGTGATACCATGTTAAACATTGCTAAAAACTTGGGTGCAAGCACAGTTAAACGTGATGAGTATTTTGCTAGCAATGAAGTAGTAGCAAATGAATTATATGAAAATATGGCTCAAAACATAGAGACTGATGGTATTTTGATTGCTCATGTTACAAGTCCAATGATAAAAGATGAAACAATAGCTAGATGTATTTTAGAATATGAATCAAATTTAAATAAATTTGATTCATTGGCCACAGTAAATTCGGTTAAACATTTTTTATGGCTAGATAATAAACCAATCAATTATAATCCCGATAAAAAACCAAGAAGTCAAGATTTACCAAATATTATATCATTAAATCATGCTATAAATATTTTGCCTTTAGAGATAATGTTAAGAAAAAAAGATATACTAGGTTATAATCCAAATTTCTATCTTGTTAATGATATAGAAGGAGTAGATATTGATAACGATATAGATTTTGAATTTGCAGAGTTTTTATATAATAAATTCGTTAAGTAAATCTATGATATAATCCAATTTTATTTTGCAATTGGACACAGTGGTGATTAGTAATATTTTATGGGATTTTGATGGAGTTATCATTGATAGTTTGGCTATTAGAGATTATGGATTTAGAGAGATTTTTCGCTCTTTTGATAATGAAGATATCGAAAAATTAATAAAATACCATAATCTAAATGGTGGCTTATCTAGATTTCATAAAATAAACTATTTTTTTAATACAATATTAAAACAAGAGATTGGCAGGAATGAAATATGGCAATATACAGAATAAATTTACACAAATAATGCGCCAATCCTTAAGTGATAAAAAATATTTGATAAATGATACGGTTAATTTTATCAAAAATAATTATAAAAAATATAATTTTCATATAGTTTCTGGTTCGGAACATAATGAGCTTAATTTTTTATGTCAAAAGCTGGATTTATCACAATATTTTATCTCCATAAATGGCTCTCCAACGCCTAAAAATCAACTAATTAAAAATCTTTTGGAATCTTATAATTATAATATAAACCAGACTATTCTAATTGGCGATAGCATCAACGACTACGAGGCAGCTAGTATTAATAAGATCGGTTTTTATGGATTTAATAATAAAAATCTAAAAGATAAATCAAAAATATATATAGAAGATTGGAATAATTTAATTATATAAGTTTCTTAATAATATTATACTTTTGGTGTAAGTTTAATGCAATTTTATTATTTGGTCATAAAACTAACCAAAACATATCCTTTGGATTTAGTAAATTTAATTGCGATTATATCCAATAAATAATAAAAATATCTATAAAGTATGA
>NZ_MJKZ01000008.1:0-73572 GCF_002138935.1 Campylobacter sp. P091 | reverse complement strand
ATCTATTAATGGTGGATTGATTATTAGTAAATATTATAAAGATGCTTTAAATTTTAAAGAACAAATGAGTGGATGTGTGTAAAGAGATTTAAAATTTACTATATAGTGATTATAAATATTATTCTTTTATACTATTTATATCGCTGAGTTTTATTTAGGATTGCTAAAATATTAAAATAAAAGCATATTAAATATATTAAGAATTGAATTTGCAAGACACAAGTATCTATTTTTACACTAGATATTAAAATGTTTATTAATAATTATAAAAACATTGATATGTGGTAATTATCCAGATTTATCTTTATCTTTTGTTTTTTAATATTAGATATAATTTTCTAAATTAAATTTCAAAATCAAATCTAAAGGAAAAATATGCCAATTATAAATATTAAGCTTTCAGACCCAATGCCAAGTCGTCAAAAACTAGATGAAATCGCAACTAAAATTACTGATATAATGGTAAATGATCTAGGCAAAAATCCTCAAAGAGTTGTTATAAATTTTGATGAGATTAGAAGTGATGCAACATATTTTGGCGGTAAATCTGTTCAAGCTATGAAAGAGGGTAAATAATGGCTGAAAAAATAAAAGAAGCTACAGTATTTAATCAAGAAGATATTGATCGTAAAGTAATTTTAGCAGCTGGTGACATGGCTCCAGAATTTAGTCTAGAAAATAGTGATGGAGTAAGTATTAGTTTAAGAGATTTTAGAGGTAAAAATGTAGTATTATACTTCTACCCTAAAGATAATACTCCAGGATGCACAACTGAGGCGTGTGAATTTAGCGCAAATTATGATGAATTTGTAGCTAATGATACTGTGATTGTAGGAGTTAGCCCAGATAATACTAAGAGCCATAGTGGATTTATCGCAAAGCAAAATTTAAAACATATCCTACTAAGTGATATTAATAAAGATGTAGCAAAAGCGTATGGTGTGTGGCAGGTTCGTAAAAATTATGGCAAAGAGTATCTAGGCATAGTAAGAACTACATTTATCATAGATAAAGAGGGCAAAATAGCAAAAGTTTATAAAAGTGTAAAAGCAGCTGGTCATGCTGCTAAAGTCTTAGCTGATTTAATAAAGTAGTTAATTTGTTAGTTCATATATGTTGCAGCGTCGATAGTCACTATTTTATCGCTGAGTTGAAGAAATTATACCCTAATGAGCGAATTATTGGCTACTTTTATGATCCAAATATTCATCCATATAGTGAATTTTTGCTAAGATTTAAAGATGTCAAGCGTAGTTGCAAGCAGCTTGGCATAAAGGTTATTTGCGGCGAGTATGAGTATGAAGAGTGGCTAAGAGGCACTAAGGGTTTAGAAAATGAGCCAGAAAAAGGTAAACGTTGTGAATATTGCTTTGAATTTCGTGTAGGAAATAGCGCAAAAGCCGCCATAGAATTAGGGTGTAAAAAGCTTACTACAACATTGTTAATGAGTCCTAAAAAAGATTTTACACAGTTAGAAAATGCACTAAATAACGCTATAAAAGGGACAGATTTAGAATCTGTTGCTGTGGATTTAAGAAAAAATGGCGGCACCCAAAGACAGTTTGAACTAGCTAAAAGGGATAAGCTCTATCATCAAAACTACTGCGGTTGTATATACGGATTAATTAAACAACGTCAAAATGAAGAGGTGATAGACGAGCTTTGTGAACCACTTGGCGCTCAAATTCAGCCAGGTTCTATCAGTTATCGTTTAAAATTATATAAAAAGGTAAGAAAACTAGAACAAAAAGGGGTAGAATTTGATCTAATTAGACAAAAGATTTTAAACTATAGATTACATTTTGGAAGGGTAAAAATTGATACTAATGTTGTACCTAGTTATTTTATCTTTTACTCACATTTTAAGCTTAAGAGTTCTAAGTTTAATATTGAGGTTTTAAGCGAGCAAGTTAATGTAAATAAAGATGATATTAAACTAATAAGCTTAGCTAAGTTTAACTCCATTGGCGGTTTTAAATATAAAAATATAATGGAATTATTAATTAATCCCCCAAAGATAAAAAAAGAGTTAAAATTGCGTAAAATGCTAACAGGTTTAGAATTTAATCTTAGTCCAATCATTGTGCTAGATGAGATAAAAACTGGTAGATATATAATTGAAGCAAATAGTCAAATTTACCACTCTAGCATAGAGTTAGCAGTAAAAATTTAAAAAAATATATCTGAATTTAGCGAAAATTTTTAATATTATTAATAAAATTCAACTAATATTTTGCTAAATTTAGATACAATTTAGCACTTTTTATTCCGAGGTATTTAATGATAGATGTAGTTGAAATCCAAAAAATATTACCACACAGATATCCATTTTTGCTTATTGATAGAGTGTCTAAGCTAGAACCTAGCAAATTTATTAAAGGTTATAAAAATATAACAATTGCTGAGCAAGTTTTCCAAGGTCACTTTCCAGGTCATCCTATATATCCAGGCGTTATGATAATCGAAGGAATGGCGCAAGCTGGCGGTATTTTGGCTTTTAAAAGCATGGGTGAGGCTGAACAAGCTAACGCAGAAGATAAGGTAGTTTATTTTATGAGTATCGATGGGGCAAAATTTAGATCTCCGGTTCGCCCAGGCGATAAACTAGAGTACCATTTAGAGGTCTTAAAACATAAGGGAAATATTTGGGTTTTAGTTGGTAAGGCTTATGTAGATGATAAATTAGTAGCTGAAGCTGAGCTAAAGGCAATGATCGTAGATAAATAATAAGTAGAAAATATGCAAATTCATAGTACAGCAGTAGTTGAAGATGGTGCAATTTTAGGCGATGGGTGCGTGATTGAACCATATGCTTTTGTTAGTTCAAAAGCAATTTTAGGTGATAATGTAACTATTAAACAAGGTGCTAGAATCATTGGTGATACCCATATTGGTAGTGGTAGTAAAATTTATAGTTATGCTATAGTAGGTGATATACCTCAAGATATTAGCCACTCTTTAGAAGATACAGGTGGGGTGAGAATTGGTACTAATGCTACAATTAGGGAGTTTGCTACAATAAATTCAGGCACCAAAAAAGGTGATGGATATACCATAATCGGCAATAATAATTTTATAATGGCTTATACGCACATAGCTCATGATTGTTGTCTTGGTGATGGGATTATTTTGGCTAATGGTGTAACTCTTGCTGGGCATGTGATAGTTGATGATTATGCTGTAATTGGTGGGCTTACCCCAGTTCATCAGTTCGTTCATATTGGTGAGAGTTGTATGATAGCTGGTGCCTCAGCACTTAGTCAAGATGTTGTACCGTTTTGCTTAGCTGAGGGCAATAGAGCCTATATTAGAAGTTTAAATTTAGTCGGAATTCGTAGAAGATTTGATAAAGATACGGTTGAGGATATTAATAGGGCTTATAAATTTCTATTTAGAAGTGGTGGAGGATTAAAAGATAGAGCCTTGGAACTTTTAGGACAAAATCCTACTATAGAAGCTAAAAAAATGTGTGAATTTATCATAAATACAAAACGAGGAATACCGCTTGATAAAGGGAGAGATTAATGGCTAGAAAGTGTAGTTTTTGCGGTGAGAGCGAAGCAAATGATAGAAAACTTTTAGCTAATGAGAGTGATAGCTCATTTATATGCGAATTTTGCGTAGATGCAGCATATAATGCAGTTCATGGTGATGAAATAGGATTAAATAGCCAACCGGCAATGGATTATAAAGATATTACGCCAAAGATCTTAAAGGGAGTTTTAGATGATTATGTAATTGGTCAAGAAAGAGCCAAAAAAGTCTTTAGTGTAGGAGTTTATAATCATTATAAAAGAATATTTAAGCAACATAGTATCGAAGATGATACCGAAATTTCAAAATCAAATATTTTGCTAATTGGCCCAACTGGAAGTGGTAAGACCTTGATGGCACAGACTTTGGCTAGATTTTTAGATGTACCAATTGCTATTTGTGATGCTACAAGTTTAACCGAGGCTGGATATGTAGGCGAAGATGTGGAAAATATCTTAACTAAGCTTTTAAATGCAGCTGGCGGAGATGTAGCTAGAGCGCAACAAGGAATTGTTTTTGTAGATGAGATTGATAAGATTGCTAGAATGGGCGAGAATCGCTCAATTACTCGTGATGTAAGCGGCGAGGGTGTTCAACAAGCCTTGTTAAAAATTATTGAAGGTAGTGTAGTAAATATTCCGCCAAAAGGTGGCAGAAAACATCCAAATCAAGAATTTATTCAAATAGATACTACTAATATTTTATTTGTGTGCGGTGGTGCATTTGATGGGCTAAAAGATATAATCGAGCGAAGATTAGGTAAGAATGTTTTAGGTTTTGGCCAAGAAAAACGAGGTAAAAGCGAGAAGACAAATTTGCTTAGTCTTGTAGAGCCTGATGATTTAGTGCATTTTGGACTTATTCCTGAGCTTATTGGTAGATTGCATGCTATTACTACTTTAAATGAAATTACGACTGAGGATATGATAAGAATATTAACTCAGCCAAAAAATGCACTTTTAAGGCAGTATGAAAAGCTTTTTGCTATTGATGGGGCTAGGCTTAAATTTGAAGATGAGGCGATTAAAGAGGTAGCAAATCAAGCCATTAAACGCAAAACCGGAGCAAGAGGCCTAAGAAGTATAATGGAAGATGTTATGATAGATATTATGTATGATCTTCCAGAACTAAATGGCTATGATGTAATAATATCAAAAAGTGTAATCGATGGCGAAGCAAAGCCGTTATTAATGAAAGTAAAATAAAAGGGGATATATGATTTTAGACCAACTAGTAGGACTTTTTTCAAGTGATATGGGTATTGATTTAGGCACGGCAAATACATTGGTTTTAATAAAAGATAAAGGTATTGTAATTAACGAACCAAGCGTCGTAGCAGTTCAAAGAGAGAAGTATGGTAAGCAAAAGATACTAGCAGTTGGACAGGATGCTAAAGAGATGGTAGGTAAGACTCCAGGTGATATAGAGGCTATTAGACCGATGAGAGATGGAGTTATAGCTGATTTTGATATGACTGAGAAAATGATTAGACACTTTATAGAAAAGACTCATAGAAGAAAAACATTTTTACGCCCTAGAATCATTATCTCTGTACCATATGGTTTAACTCAAGTAGAGAGAAAAGCTGTAAGAGAAAGTGCGTTATCAGCTGGAGCTAGAGAGGTTTTTTTAATTGAAGAACCTATGGCTGCAGCAATTGGAGCAAATTTGCCAGTTCGTGAACCTCAAGGTAGTTTAGTAGTTGATATCGGAGGTGGTACAACTGAGATTGGCGTGGTATCTTTAGGAGGTTTGGTAATTTCTAAAAGTATTAGGACTGCAGGAGATAAGCTTGATGCAAGCATTGTAAACTATGTAAAAGAGAAATTTAATCTATTAATTGGTGAGAGAAACGGTGAAGAGATAAAAATCAAAATTGGCTCAGCGATCCAGTTACCTAAAGAGCTATCTATGGTTATAAAAGGACGAGATCAAGTAAGTGGCCTATTAAGTCGTATCGAAATTACTAGTGAAGATATTAGAGAGGCAATGAGAGAGTCTTTAAAAGAGATTGCTGATGCGTTAAAAACAGTTTTAGAAAATATGCCACCTGATTTAGCTGGTGATATAGTTGAGCGTGGTGTCGTTTTAACTGGTGGTGGAGCGCTTATTAGGGGGCTAGATAAGTATCTATCTGATATTGTTAAGTTGCCTGTATATGTAGCTGATGAACCGCTTCTTGCAGTGGCTAGAGGTACTGGTAAGGCTTTAGAAGAGATAGGGCTTTTACACCAATTAATCAATGAATAAACTTAAATTCTTATTGATAGTTATCTGCTTAGGTTTTATATCATTTTACTTAAGCGATTATGCTAGAAGTGTAGTGATGAGCGGGGTTAAGCTTACACTATCTTTATACCAAGATAGCAGGGATTTTATCATAGATACTATCAATGAACATTTTAATCAAGCCAGCGAGATAAGAGCGCTTAGAGAACAAAATATTGAATTAGAGCGCTCTGTTACGCTACTTTCAGCTTTTGCTTATAAGCTTGATGCTTTATTAAATGAACAAAACTCTACTAAATTTACACCAAATATCCAGTTAGTTCGAGCACTATCATATATGAATATTGGCGATCATGATAAGGTTTGGATTGATTTTGATGAATTTGATGAAAATAAAATCTATGGCTTAATCTCGCAGGGTAAAACTGCTGGAATCGTGATAAATAAAGATGGCAGTCCGCTTGCCCTACTACAAACCGATCCAAAGTCGACATTTTCAGTTAGTATAGGAGAGCAGCGCATAGCAGGAATTGCTACAGGAAATGGTAAGAATATTGTAGTTAAATTTATTGCTCAATGGCTAAGCCCAAAAGTCGGCGATGAGGTTTATACTAGTGGGCTTGATGGGATATTTTTTAGCGGTGTTCCAGTAGGTAAAATTACCAAAGTTTATGAAGAAGAACTATATAAAAGCGCAATTGTAGAAACTGATTTGAAAATTCAAGTCCCAAGCTATCTTTATGTTGTAACAAATCAATAGCTTTACTATTTTGATTAAATTTAATATAAATTGCTAAATTTAACAGTAAATTTTCCTCCTTTTTATGCTGATTTTTATCTACAATTCAATATAATTACGCTTAGTTTTTATTTGAAATCAAAATAAATTGATAATCTTAAAATGCATATAAATTAAGAGAGGTAGAACTATGCCAAAAAGAGAAGATATCAAGACAATTTTATTAATAGGTAGTGGTCCTATTATCATTGGCCAAGCTTGTGAATTTGATTATAGTGGTACTCAGGCTGCTAAGACTTTAAAAGAGCTAGGATATAGAGTAGTGCTAATTAACTCAAATCCAGCTACGATTATGACAGACCCAGATTTTGCCGATGCAACATATATTGAGCCAATTACTAAAGAGAGCATTAGTAGAATTATTAAAAAAGAAAATGTAGATGCGCTCTTGCCTACGATGGGTGGTCAAGTTGCTTTAAATGTAGCTATGGAGCTTTATGAAAATAATATGCTTGGCAATGTTAAATTCCTAGGTGCTAATCCAGAAGCGATTAAAAAAGGAGAAGATAGGGTAGCATTTAAAGAGGCTATGATTAAAATCGGTATGGATCTACCAAAATCTATGTATGCATATAATATGGAAGAAGCACTAAAAGCTGCTAATGAGATTGGATTCCCGCTTATTATTAGAGCTAGTTATACTCTTGGCGGTGCTGGTAGCGGTGTGGCATATAACCTTGATGAGTTTAGAGATATTGCTGAGAGTGGGATTGAGGCTAGTCCAATAAATGAGATTTTAATCGAAGAGAGTTTGTTGGGATGGAAAGAGTATGAGATGGAGGTTATTAGAGATAGAGCTGATAACTGCATTATCGTCTGCTCTATTGAAAACTTTGATCCTATGGGCGTGCATACAGGTGATTCTATAACCGTAGCACCAGCACTTACGCTAACTGATAAAGAGTATCAGTATATGCGTGATGCAAGTTTTAAAATCTTGCGTGAAATTGGCGTAGATACTGGAGGCAGCAATGTGCAATTTGCTGTAAATCCAAAAAATGGTAGAATGACTGTAATTGAGATGAATCCACGTGTAAGTAGAAGCTCAGCCCTAGCTAGTAAGGCTACAGGTTACCCAATTGCTAAGGTAGCAACTATGTTAGCTGTGGGCTTTACTCTTGATGAGATTAAAAACGATATCACGGGGACACCAGCAAGTTTTGAGCCAGTAATTGATTATATAGTAACTAAAATTCCACGCTTTACCTTTGAAAAATTCCCAGGTTCTAATCCATATCTAGGCACTGCGATGAAGAGCGTGGGCGAGGTTATGGCAATTGGTAGAAGTTTTAAAGAGAGCGTTCAAAAAGCTCTTTGTAGCTTAGAAAAAGATTATAGTGGATTTAATTATCTAAATTTAAGCGACGAAGATTTGGTTTTTGGATTAAGAAATGGCCATGAAAATAGAATTTTATATATTGCACAGGCTTTTAGAAATGGCAAAAGCGTAGAAGATGTTTATGAATTAACTAAGATTGATAGATGGTTCTTAACTCAAATTTATGAGATAATTGAATTTGAAGACCGTATAGATATGGATATTTTAAATGATAAAGAGCTATTAAGAAAGGCTAAAACTTGGGGCTTTAGCGATAAGATGATAGCGCATTTAATCAATTCTAAAGATAATCTAGAACTAAGTCAAAACGATATATATTATGCTAGAATGCGTCACCAAATCGGCTTAGAATATAGCGAGGTTGATACTTGTGCTGGCGAGTTTCCAGCACTAACTCCATATCTATATAGTAGCACAAATATCACTCCAAATCTACCAAATCTACCTACAAATAGTAATAATAAAAAAGTTTTAATAATTGGCGGAGGCCCTAATCGTATAGGTCAAGGTATTGAGTTTGATTATTGTTGTGTTCATGCTAGTTATGCTTTAAGAGATTTAGGTGTTACAACTATTATGTATAATTGTAATCCTGAAACTGTATCAACTGACTATGATACTAGCGATATTTTATATTTTGAACCAATTGATTTTGAACATTTAAGAGCGGTAATTGAGCGTGAAAATCCAGATGGCGTTATCGTTCATTTTGGCGGACAGACTCCACTTAAATTTTCTAAACGCTTATCAATGATCGGTGCTAAGATAATTGGAACTACAGCTAGGGTAATTGATATTGCTGAAGATAGAAAAAAATTTAGTGAGTTTATTCGCTTAGTTAATGTAGCTCAGCCTGATAATGATACTGCTATTAGCGAATCTGAAGCACTAGAAAAGGCAAATAAAATCGGCTATCCAGTTTTAGTTCGTCCTAGCTATGTCTTAGGCGGTAGAGCAATGAGAAGAGTTCATAGCGAGATTGAGCTTAAAGAGTATATGAGCGAAGCAGTTAGAGTTAGTAATAACTCTCCAGTTTTACTTGATAAATTTTTGCAAGATGCAACTGAGCTCGATGTAGATGCTATTAGCGATGGCAAAGATGTATATATCGGTGCGATTATGGAGCATATAGAAGAAGCAGGAATTCATAGTGGCGATAGCGCTAGCATACTTCCACCGCAAAACTTAAGCCAAGATATCATAGATCAAGTAGAAAAATGCACCAAAGATATCGCTTTGAAGCTTGGTGTTATAGGGCTTATGAATATTCAATTTGCTGTGTATGATAATAAACTTTATATCATCGAGGTCAATCCAAGAGCTAGTCGCACGGTGCCTTTTGTCAGTAAAGCTACAGGCTTGCCAATGGCTAAGGTAGCAACACGCGTAATGTGGCAAGGTAATTTAAAAGAGGCGCTTGAGTTTTATGATCAATTTAAAGTAGTTAAATTTGATGGCGAAATTTATAAGCCTAGTTTAAATGGCGTAGTATGCGTGAAAGAGAGCGTGTTCCCATTTAATAAATTAAGTGGAGCTGATCTAATCTTAGGGCCAGAGATGAAAAGTACTGGTGAGGTTATGGGTATTAGTGATAGTTTTGAAAAGAGCTTTGTTAAATCACAAATTGCAGCTAAAAATATCTTGCCAAGTGGTGGTACTGTCTTTATCAGTTTAGCTGATGCAGATAAGAACCGCGGTATTGAACTGGCTAAGAAATTTGAAAATTTAGGTTTTGAGATTGTAGCAACTGGTGGTACATATAAAATTCTAGCTCAAGCTGGAGTAAAATGCGAGATGGTTTATAAAATTAGTGAAGGCCGTCCAAATATAGAAGACAGGCTAAAAAATGGCGAGATAGCCCTAGCGGTAAATACTAGCGATAGCAAATCTAGCACAAGCGACGCTGTAAAAATCCGCCAAGCGGTGCTTAGATTTAAAATCCCATATTTTACTAATATGAACGCAGCTCTGAAAGCAGCTGAATCAATTAGCTCAAATGAAGAGGCCTTAGAAGTTAAGAGCTTGCAAGAGTATCTAAATAGATAATAAATTTGCCACGCTTAGTCGTGGCAGCTTATTTAAGATATATTTAAATGATCTACCTAGCACAAACTGATACAACAGCTGGATTTTTAAGCAAAGATTTAAAAGAATTAAATTCTATTAAAAATCGCCCATTAAATCAACCCTGTTTAATCTGTGTAAGCAAATTTAAAAATTTGCAAAACTTTTCACGCGTACCAAAAAAATATAAAAACCTAATCCGCCGCACCAAAAAAACAACATTTATCTACCCAAATTCACAAGCTATAAGAGTGGTAAAAGATCATCCACACGCTAAGTTATTAGATAAGTTAGGATGGGCATATTCTACTAGCGCAAACCCTCATAAAAAGGGATTTGATATCGAATTTGCGGTGGCTAATGCGGATATAATCATAGATACGAAATTCACCCCAGCCCCAGCCTCAAAAATATATAAAATTTCAAAAACCAATATCAAAAAGATTAGATGATCTCATCATCTTTTACGATCTTTTCTATAAGGCCAAATTGAATATGCTTAATCTCAAATTCCCCAGCTTTTATAAATCCTATGCTATCATTTGGGCGGATTTTGTAAATTTTGGATTTGATTTTGAGCTTTTTTCGTCTGCCAAATAGTGCGTTGATAAAGCTTATTGTGTTGTTTCTTTGCCAGTTTAGATCTAAATTTACTCTAAAATGCTTTGGCAATTTTTTCTTTTTACTACCAATTAGGAAGTAGCGTATAGATCCAGTTAATATTTCTCCGCCATATAGATATAGTCTAGACCATACAGTCATAGAGCTTAATATCTGCTTAAGCTTATCTTCTTCGATTGTATTGGGGCGAGTTTTGCTACGATTTTTATCTATGAATTTCAAAAAATTATGTTTGGTAATAATCTGCTTATTTTTGAGAATTTGTCTTGATAGATTGATTCTAGTTTTGTCAAAAACAACAAAGCTTAAAATATTAAATTTACTCAAATCAACCTCTTTATTTTGGAGATAATATTTAAAAATTTGAGTATTTTTAATCAGTTTAGCAAATGGATCTTGATGAAGCGTGGTGCGATTTTTGGTAGTTTGTATCCACTCATCGCCCTTAATATCGATATTTCCAACCCAGTGCTTAAACTCTATAAGATAGATATTAAGCCCATCTACAATGATAAAATCAATCTCGTGTAATCCAGATTGGCTATCTTTGACACGCTTATTTTTGTAGATATTTAGTCCTTTAATTTGGCTAATTGTATCGAAAAATTCACTCTCAGCTATACTCCCAGCACGACTAGCCATATTTGGCAAAGTTATGCTTGGGCTTGAGATAAGCTTATAATTTTGCCAAAAGTTTTTTATCATTTAATCAGCCTATTTACAGCTAAACTAGCTAAATTTAGTCCAAAACTAGCAGTTACGCCTATAAAACTTCCTAAATTCACGCAATTTGGTGCTTCGGTAGAAAATACCACCTTATAATCACCCTTAAATCCAGCTTTTTTAAGCTCATATCTTATTTTTCTAGCAAATGGATCATTTGTAGTTTTCCAGATACTTGCGACTTTTATTTTTGTTGGATCTAGCCTTTTAGCGCCACCCATTGAGCTAAGCAGTCTTTTAGAGCAAATTTTGGCTATTGCTACTTTGGCAGGGATATCATCGATACAATCTATTATAAGATTAAACTCACTAAAATCAAATTCGCTTATCACGCTAGGGGTTAGCTTTAAATTTAGTGTCTTTAAGCCAGGATATAATCTAGCAAATACATCTGTTTTATACTCACCGATATTTTCGCTACCTATTTGGCGATTTTGGTTGGTAATATCGAATTTATCGCAATCAATCGCCGTGATATGTCCAACGCCACTACGATAGAGCGCATCGATACACACGCCACCTACGCCACCACAGCCGCATACTAAGACTTTGGAGTCTTGGAGTTTTTGAAATTTATCGCCAAAAATCCAGCGACTTCTAGTAAATCTATCAACCATTTTAAATCCAATTTTTTATAGTTTCTATGCTTTTGTGAGCGGTCATATCAAGCTTAATTGG
This sequence comes from Campylobacter sp. P091, assembly GCF_002138935.1. NCBI lineage: Bacteria > Pseudomonadati > Campylobacterota > Epsilonproteobacteria > Campylobacterales > Campylobacteraceae > Campylobacter > Campylobacter sp. P091. Next base: position 61,585 of record NZ_MJKZ01000008.1, on the reverse strand, counting down.
CGTTAGACTAGCGTAGTTTTCATCAAGTGCCGATATATCGCACTCATAGCCTAAATTAGCAGCATATCTAATCCCTGGTGTCCCTAGCCAGTAGTACTCTAGCCCTCTTGGATTGCGATGGATTTGGGCGTTTGTATTGTAGCTTTGCTGACCTGCGGGGACGATTTTTAGCCCTTTATATTCGCTTTTTGGCACAGCTGGGATATTTAAATTTAAAAACTCCCTACCGCTTAATGGATAGCCATTTTCAAAGATATTTTTGACTAATTCTAAGGTAATTTCACAAGCTAAGCTAAACCCAAATTGATCCAAACTATCATTTTTATATAGTTGCGAAACCGCAATGGAGCAAACCCCTTGAAGTGTGCCCTCCATAGCGCCACCGCAAGTACCTGAATAGGTGATATCTTCGCCTACATTTGCGCCGTGATTTATCCCACTTATTATAAGATCAGGCTTTTTATTTTTATACATTGTCTCAAGCGCAAGATAGATACAATCACTAGGCGTAGCATCATCAAGTTTGAAAAATCCATCATCAAGCTGAATAAATCTAAGTGGGCGAGTAAGAGTAATAGAGTGCGAACAAGCTGATTTTTCGCTACTTGGAGCGACTACTACTACATTAGCTATTTGGCTAAGTGCATCACGCAAAGCCAGTATCCCAGCTGCCTCAAAGCCATCATCGTTTGTTATTAAAATCTCTTTCACTTATATCCTTTTTTGATGAATTTTACCTATAATTTTTAAATTGTTGGCTATAATTTGAGCTAAATTTAAAAGGGAAGTTATGAAAATTTTAGTTTCATCGCTAGAAGCATCGGCAAATTTACATCTTAAAGAGATTTTAACTCATATTAATGGGGTGGAGATTTGTGGGATTTTTGATAAGAGATTTGGTGCTGCTCTTTATGATAGTAAGGAGTTTAGCGCTATGGGGTTTGTGGAGATTTTGCCACTGATATTTAAGGCCAAAAGAGCGTTAAAACAGATGGTGGAGCTAGCTAAAACTTGTGATAAGGTTTTGCTGATAGATAGCCCAGCTTTTAACCTGCCTTTGGCAAAAGCGATAAAAAAAGCGAATTTAAAATGTGAGATAATATACTATATCTTGCCACAGGTTTGGGCGTGGAAGCCAAAGCGAGTAGCTAAGGTAGAGAGGTATTGTGATACTTTGGCATCTATTTTGCCTTTTGATAGTAAATTTTATCATAGAAGCCAATATGTAGGCCATCCACTCTTAGATGAGATAGATATCCAAAAAAATTCTTATAAGAAAAACTCTATAATATCATTTATGCCAGGATCTAGAAGAAGCGAGATAAGTCGCTTAATGCCACTATACAAAGAGGTGGCTAAAAACATTAATGGCAAAAAGCTTTTGGTGATTCCGCCATTTTTGGCTAATAATATTGCTGAGTATTATAGGGATGTGGGTGAATTTGAGATTGTTTATGATACTAAAGAAGCATTGATAAAAAGCGATTTTGCTTTTATCTGCTCTGGGACAGCGACTTTGGAGGCGGCTTTGATAGGAGTCCCTTTTGTGCTTTGCTATAAGGCAAAAGCGATTGATATATGGCTTGCTAGAAAACTTGTGAAGTTAAAATATGCAGGTCTGGCAAATATAATATTTGATTTCATGGGCAAAGAGCCTTTACATGATGAGTTAATCCAAGAAGATGCCAACGCCCAAAATTTAATCAAATCTTATAATAATTATAATGAAAATAAATTTATAAAGGCTGCTAAGGAGCTAAGAGAGTATCTAAAACACGGAAGTGCTAAGAGCGTTGCTGATATGATTTTAAGATAAAATAGGATAAAATCCCAAATCAAATTTAAAAGGAAAAGCCATGACAGAACCAATGACAATCTATGGTTATGAGAAGATTACAGCTGAATTAAAAGATCTAAAGACAATCCAAAGACCAGCGATAGTAAAAGAGATAGATATAGCAAGAAGCCACGGCGACCTAAAAGAAAATGCCGAGTATCACGCTGCTAGAGAGAAACAAGCCTTTATAGAAAATCGCATAGCCGAACTTAGCGATATAGTAAGCAGAGCTAAGGTAATCGATCCTAGCGAATATGAGCATGATAAGGTTAAATTTGGCTCAACTGTAACTATAATGGATATCGATAGCGAAGTTGAGACGACATACACTATCGTAGGGATAACCGAGAGCGATCTTAGCCGTGGGCTAATCTCTATTTCAACACCAATTGCTAAGCAATTAATCGGCAAAAAAGCAGGCGATGAGGTGATTTTGACCTTGCCAAATGGCAAAAGCGAGATAGAGATAGTCGAAGTAAAATATCAAGATATAGCTTTTGAGTGAATTTGATTAACTTAAGGATGAAAATGGCAGATAAGATCAGAGTAGGGATAGTTGGAATTAGTGGTTATACAGGGCTTGAATTAGTTAAAATGATAGTGGCTCATCCAAATTTTAAGCTTTGCTATGCGGGGGCTAGTGGTAGTGGGAATTTGGCTCAAAGCTTCACTAGTTTAAAAGGCGTTATCGATATGCCAATCGAAGCAGCAAATACCGATGAAATCAAGGCTAGGTGCGATTTAGTATTTTTGGCTTTGCCGCATAGTGAAGGGATGAAAATCGCTAAAGAGCTAAGAAAAAGCGATATAAAAATCGTAGATTTATCGGCCGATTATCGTGTGAGCTTAGAAAATTATGAGAAGAATTATTGCGCTCATTTGGATAAAGATGGATTAAAAGATGCCGTTTATGGGCTAGTGGAGATGAATAGAGATAGGATTAAAAAGGCAAATTTAGTAGCTAATCCGGGGTGCTATCCTACTTGTTCGCTTTTGGGTTTGTTGCCTTTTGCCAATATGCTAGATCCTAAATTTGGTGTTATGATCGATGCTAAAAGCGGATTAAGCGGAGCTGGAAAGAGCCTAAAATCTAGTAGCCACTTCATAAGCGTAAATGAGAATATGAATGCCTATTCGCCACTTACCCACAGGCATAGCGATGAGATTAAAGAGCATCTGAATTTAGCTCATAATACCAATATTGATGTAATGTTTGTGCCACATTTAATCCCGCTTAGTCGTGGAATGCTAGTTAGTAGCTATGGGGTTTTAAAGCCTGAATTTAAGGATATTGACCCAATAAGCGTTTTAGAAAATTTTTATAAAGATGAGAAATTTATACGCATTAGGCGTGAGCCTGTTAGTATCAAAGATGTCGCTGGGACGCATTTTTGTGATATTTTTGCGATAAATAATGGTGGCAAGATTTGGATAAATTCTAGCATAGATAATCTTCTTCGTGGCGCTTCATCTCAAGCTTTAGCAAATGCGAATTTAATGCTCGGGATAGATGAGGCGGTGGCTTTGCCGATTATTGGGAATTCTATATGAGAATTTTAGATGGGGCGATTTTTATAGCTGATGCACATGAAAACGCTAAAAGATCTCAATTCTTAAAACTTATTAAAAATTTTAATAGCGGCGCTTTGCCGCTGCCACCACAGATATTTTTGGTTGGTGATATATTTGATTTTCTTAGCTCTACTAGTTATACTCAAATATTTTATAAAGAGTGGATCGAAGAGCTAAATTTGCTTGCCAAAAAGAGTGAAATTCACTATTTTGAAGGCAATCATGATTTTAATCTTAGCTCCGTTTTTAAGGGTATCACAATCTATCCTATCTCATCTCAACCAGCTATTTTTACCCTTGATGATAAGCGTGTAGCAATAGCTCACGGCGATATATTTTTGGGATTTTTTACACAAAATATACTTAAATTGCTTAGAAATAATTGGTTTTTAAAGTTGATGGATTTTATAGATAAGAGCTTAAATCACAAGATATCTAAGTGGATTTTATCTACTCAAAAAGATAAGAATTTATCCTATAAAATACCAAATTTCAAAGAGCTAATAAGTCAAAAAATCGCTAATTACCAAGGTGATATTGTAATTGAAGGACATTATCATCAAGGGGTTAGATTTGAGATAAATTCAAAAGATTATATAAATTTACCTTGTTTTGCGTCTGAGCGTAGTTATTTTATTGTAGAATACGCCGATGAAATTAAATTTCAACTTATAAGGAGCCCAAATGTTTGATGATAATATCTTAAAAACGGGTTCGAATGAGATGGAGCTTGTTGATTTTCGCATCTTAAAAAAGGGCAAAGATACTGTATACGAGGGTATTTACGGTGTCAATGTTGCTAAAGTAAAAGAGATAATCAAAATGCCAAATCTTACCGAACTACCAGGCACGCCCGATTATATTGAGGGGATTTTTGACCTTCGTGGCGTAGTTATTCCAGTTATTAGCCTTGCTAAATGGATGCAAATTGAAGAGCCTAAAGAGGCCTTTGTAAAACCTAGAGTTATTATTGCTGAGTTTAGTAATATATTTATTGGTTTTATTGTTCATGAAGCTAAAAGAATTAGACGTATAAACTGGAAAGATATTGAACCAGCAAATTTTGCTGGAAGTGCTGGAACTGGAACTTTAGACAGATCTAAAATCACAGGCGTAACAAGAATTGAAAATGATGATGTTTTACTTATTTTGGATTTAGAAAGTATTGTTGAAGAATTAGGAATATATCAGCCAAAAATGGAAGTTGAGGTAAATGAGATACATAAATTTAGTGGTGTAGCGCTAATTTTAGATGATAGCCTTACAGCTAGACGTTTAGTTAGTGATGCACTAACAAAAATGGGTTTAAGAGTAGTAGAGGCAAAAGATGGCGTTGAAGGACTTGAGAAGCTAGAAGATCTTTACTCAATGTATAAAAACGACTTAGAACAAAATCTACGTGTTATTATTAGCGATGTTGAGATGCCTCAGATGGATGGATTTCACTTTGCAGCTAATGTAAAAGATGATAAGAGATTTGCTAATATTCCTATTATCTTTAACTCATCATTGAGTAATGAATTTAGTGAGCTTCATGGCAAGGATGCAGGCGGTGATGTGTTCTTAACTAAATTTAATGCTACAGAATTTTATGCCGCTGTTTCAAAAGTGATTGAATCACGCAAAAAATATATCAGTTAAGAGGTGATTTATGGATGATATGCAAGAGATACTAGAAGACTTTTTAGTCGAGGCATTTGAGCTTATTGAGCAAATTGACCATGATTTAGTCGAGTTAGAGGCTAATCCTGAGGATCTAGAATTATTAAATAGGATATTTCGTGTAGCTCATACAGTCAAAGGTAGCTCGTCATTTTTAAATTTTGATGTTTTAACAAAGCTTACTCACCATATGGAAGATGTGTTAAATAAAGCTCGCCACGGAGAGTTAAAGATAACTCCAGATATTATGGATGTAGTGTTAGAATCAGTTGATATGATGAAAGCACTTTTAAGAAGCATTAGAGAGCGTGGAAATGATGTTGATGCGGGTGTGAATATATCTGATATATGCGATAGATTAACTGCTATTAATGAAGGCAGAGATCCAAATGCTGATCATAATATATCTACACAGCCACAAGAAGAGGCGCAATCTAAGCAAGATAGTCATTTAGAGCCACAATCAGCAATGGATCAAGAGCCAGAGGTGGATGTAAATAGTTTAAGCGAAGCTGAAGTAGAAGCTGAAATTGAGAGATTGCTTAAAGTTCGTAAAGCTGAAGATCAAGCTAGGCGTGATAAGCAAAAACAAAATAGCGAACAATCAGCTGTGCAAACTCCTGAATCAACCCCAGCACCAGAACCAGTACCAACTCCAGCCGCTAAACCAGCGCTTAAAAAAGAGTCAAAAGAATCAAATGCTCCAGCTCATTCTAGCGCCTCAGCTGTAGAACAAACTATTAGGGTCGAGGTGAAGCGACTTGATAACTTGATGAATTTAATCGGTGAGCTAGTTCTTGGTAAAAATAGACTTCTTAAAATTTATGATGATGTAGAAGAGAGATATGAGGGTGAAAAATTCCTTGAGGAGTTAAACCAAGTAGTAAGTGCATTAAGTTTAGTAACAACTGATATCCAGTTAGCTGTTATGAAGACTAGAATGCTACCAATTGCTAAAGTATTTAACAAATTCCCAAGAATGGTGCGTGATTTAAGTCGTGAACTAGGTAAGCAAATCGATCTGGAAATAAGCGGTGAAGAGACAGAGCTAGATAAATCAATCGTAGAAGAAATTGGCGATCCGCTAGTTCATATCATTAGAAATTCATGTGACCATGGTGTTGAAAGTCCTAAAGAGAGATTAGCAGCTGGCAAACCTGAAAAAGGTATTATTCAACTAAAAGCTTATAATGAAGGCAATCATATCGTAGTTGAAATAGTAGATGATGGTAAGGGAATTGACGCTTTAGCTGTTAAGATGAAAGCATTAGAAAGAGGCTTAATCACAGAAAGAGAAGTTGATAGCATGACTGATAAAGAGGCATTTTCGCTTATATTTAAGCCTGGATTTTCTATGGCTAAGCAAGTTACAAATGTCAGCGGTCGTGGCGTGGGAATGGATGTTGTCAAGACAAATATCGAAAAGCTAAACGGTATCATAGATATAGATAGCGAAGTAGGTAGAGGCACGATAATGAAACTCAAAATTCCACTAACTTTAGCTATTATCCAATCTTTATTAGTAGGCTCTCAAGAAGAATTTTATGCTATACCACTAGCAAGCGTAAAAGAGACTGTTAGAGTTCCAGTAGATAATATTTACACTATTGAAGGTAAAAATGTCCTTAGACTTCGTGATGAAGTTCTTAGTCTTGTTAGACTTGGTGATCTGTTTGGAGTTAAGCAGGTATTTGAAAGTGGCGATCAAACCTATGTAGTTGTAATCAATGTAGCTGATAGTAAGCTTGGTATTATTGTAGATAGCTTGATTGGCCAGGAGGAGATTGTTATTAAATCACTTGGTAACTACTTGCAAAATATCCGTGGAATTGCTGGTGGTACAATTAGAGGCGATGGTAAGGTAACTCTAATTGTAGATGTAGGTATGATTATGGATATGGCTAAAGAGATTAAAGTAGATATCAGAGCCAGTATGGAATCAAGCGCACAAATGTCTAAAAAAGAAAAACCAAGCGATTATAAAGTCCTAATCGTAGATGACTCTAAGATGGATAGAACAATTATGCAAAAATCGCTTGAACCAATCGGCGTAACTGTGATTGAGGCAACAAATGGTATAGAAGCACTAAATATAGTAAAATCAGGCGATCACAGCATAGATGCGATGCTAATAGATATTGAAATGCCTAGAATGGATGGATATACCCTAGCAGGCGAGATTAGAAAATACTCTAAATATCGCAATCTGCCATTAATTGCCGTTACCAGTAGAACAAGCAAGAGCGACCGCTTAAGAGGCGTAGAAGTAGGTATGACCGAGTATATCACCAAACCATACTCACCAGAATACCTAGAAAATGTCGTAAGAAAAAATATAAAGCTAGTGTAAGGAAGTAAAATGAGCGATAGATTAGGTGAAGTTTTACAAAGACAAAAACAGCAAATAAATGAACCAGAAAATACTAAAGATAGAGAAGAGATAGAACAGCTTGTAGGCTTTATCGTTGGGGAAGAGGAATTTGCTATTCCAATTTTATATATCAAAGAGATTATTAAGCCAATTGAGTATACAAGAGTACCTAGCGTTCCACCATATGTACTTGGTGTGTTTAATCTTAGAGGTAGTGTAATTCCTTTAATAGATTTAAGAATTAGATTTAATCTAGAACCTAGCAAAATGACCCCAAATACTAGATATATCGTTATGCAAGATAACGAGAATATCGCAGGGTTTGTTATAGATAGGCTAACTGAAGCGATTAGAATAAAGACTAATCAAATTGACCAGCCACCTGAAACTTTGGCAAAAGATAAAGGAATGATACAAGGTATTGGTAAAAGAGATAATAATATCTTAACGATATTAAAGGTTGAATCTTTATTAAAGCGTGATTTTTAAGGTTTTTACATGATAAAACTTTGTGTTTTTGATTTTGATTCTACGCTAATGGATGGTGAGACTATCACCATTCTCTCAAGCGCAATGGGTAAAGATAAGGAAGTTGGCGAGATAACTGCTAGAGCGATGGCGGGTGAGCTTGATTTTTACGAGAGTTTAGTACGACGTGTTAGATTGATTGAGGGTTTAGAACTTAGTAGGGCACTAGAAATTACATCAAATTTACCATTTATTGCCGGTGCAAAAGAGATAACCGCATATCTAAAATCTAAAAATATTAAAACAGTTGTATTTAGTGGCGGGTTTCATATTGCTACTGATTCAGCACAAAAAAAGCTTGGCTTTGATCTAAATTTTGCAAATGAGCTTCATCATAAAAATGGTATTTTAACTGGTAATGTCGGTGGCGAGATGATGTTTGGTGACTCTAAGGGCAAGATGCTTAAAAGGCTTAAAGAATTTCTAGGTTTAAGTAGTGATGAGGTTGCCTGCGTAGGCGATGGAGCAAACGATTTATCTATGTTTAAAGAGGCTGGCACTGGTATTGCATTTTGTGCAAATAAGATACTAAAAGAGGCAGCAACTCACATCATAGATATTAAAGATTTAAATGAGATTAAAAAAATTATATAAAAGGTAGAAAATGAGAGATATTAACTTTTCTCTTTGGTGTGATTTTTTAGAGCGTGATTTTATAAATTCAGAATTTATAGAATTAATTCAAAATGACACAATCAATGGAGCTACAAGTAATCCAAGTATATTTAAAGAGGCGATTTGTAATTCACAAGCCTATAGTGAACAAAAAGCCAAATTTAGCAAAAGAAGCGCAAAAAAGATATATGAAATTTTAGCTACAAACGATATTAAAATGGCAGCACATAAAATGCTTGCTAATTATGCAGCTGGAAACGATGGCTTTGTAAGTATTGAAGTAGATCCAAATTTGATCTTAGCTAGTGATATCATCGATGAGGGAAAAAGATTATATAATGCGATTAAGATGCCAAATGTGATGATTAAAATTCCAGCTATATCATCTGGATTTGATGCAATGTGCGAATTGATGAAAAAGGGAATTAATGTAAATGCAACACTGATTTTCTCTAAAGACCAAGCGCAAAATTGTTTAGACGCATTTAAAGAAGGTACTAAAAAATATAGCACAAAATTTCCACAGACTCCACTTCCTCAAGGAGTGATTAGCGTGTTTGTAAGCAGGTTTGATAGACTACTTGATGAAAAGCTTGAAGAGACTGGTAAATTTGGAATTTATAATGCTACAAATATCTATAACAAAATTCAAAATGCTGGCCAAAGAAATGTAAGAACACTATTTGCAAGTACTGGAGTAAAGAGTAATCAACTTCCAGCAGATTATTATATTAAAGAACTTTTGTATCCAAATTCAATTAATACAGCCCCACTTGATACTATTAAATCATTTATCGCAAGTGGCGAATTTGCTCCAAAAACTATACCAAGTAGCGAGGAAATAGATACATTTATGACTAAAGCTAAAGAAGCTGGAGTGGATTATAATAAGGTTTGTGCTAAGCTTTTAGATGATGGCTTGGAAGCATTTGTAGCGGCTTTTGATGAAATTTTGACATCATTATCATAAGCTTAAATTTAGATTTTTTAGCTATAATTGCCACTTATTTTATTTTAAGGAAAGATAATGTTAGAAGGCATTGTTAGAGAGAGTATTGACAAAAGAAGCACGAAAGCTCTTAGGAGAGATGGTTATCTAATCGCTAACATTTACGCAAAAGGTATTGAAAATATCAATGCTGCTTTTAAAGTAAATGATTTTATCAAAGCTGTTAAGGCTAAAAGCGGTTTGAAATTTGATGTCAGCGTAGGTGGTAAAACCTATAATGTTGTGGTTGTAGATTACCAAAAACACCCAGTAACAAGCATTTTAAAACATGTTGATTTAAAAGTTGTTTTACCAGATGTTGAGTCTAAATACCTTGTCCCAGTTGTCCCTGTAGGTACTCCAGCAGGTATCAAAAATAAAGGTGTTTTACTACAATCTAAAAAACGCTTAAAAGTTAAATGTAAAGGCAAAGACCTTCCAGATAGCTTTAAAGTAGATGTATCACCGCTTGATATCGATGATACTATTTTAGTTCGTGATATCGAGGCTCCACAAAATGTCCGCATCATCGATGCAGGTCGTGTAGCTGTCTTAGGTGTAGTAAAAGCTAAGTAATGACTCTAATAGCCGGACTTGGCAACATTGGCAAAGAGTATGAAAATACTCGCCATAATGTTGGATTTATGCTTATCGATCTAATCTTAAAAGATGGTGGATATAGCGATGTAAGTTCGGCTAAATTTCAAGGTGAGCTATACAAAAATGGCTCACTTCTTCTTCTTAAGCCATCCACATATATGAATTCAAGTGGCAAATCCTTAAAAGCTGTAAATGATTTTTACAAACCTAATCACATTATTGTTATCCATGATGATCTTGATATCGCTTTTGGTGCGATGAGATTTAAAAATGGCGGAAGTAGCGGCGGCCATAATGGAATCAAATCTATTGATTCTTTAATAGGCAATAACTATGATAGGGTTCGCATAGGAATAGGCCGTGGTGATAAGAGTGTTATTGATTATGTTTTGGGTAAATTTGATAATAGTGAGATGACGCAACTTAATAAAATTTTATCTCATGCTAAAGAAGCTGTTTTAGCCTTAGCAAATTCTGGCGATATTGCAGCTATTTCATCTAAATTTACACTTAAAGCATAAAATTATCTTAATCCTAAATTTGATATAATACTAAAATTAAATTTAGGATTAACATGAAATTAGAAGATATTAAAACTCCAGCCTATGTTTGTGAAGAGGCGAAACTTAAGTCAAATTTGAATATACTTAGTCATGTCGCTAAGGAGAGTGGAGCTAAGGTGCTTTGTGCGCTTAAGGGCTTTGCTTTTTCCCCTGGTATGCCACTTGTCTCCAAAATGTTAAATGGTGCTACATGTAGTGGTTTAATAGAAGCTAAATATGCTAAAGAGCATGGTTTTAGAGAAATTCATACCTATTCTCCAGCTTTTAGCGATGATGATATAGATGAAGTTTTATCAATTAGCCATCATGTTGTTTTTAATAGTTTTGCACAGTGGAAAAGATTTGCTATTAAGGCTAAAAATAGTAAAGCTAGCATAGGCTTACGTGTCAATCCAAATGTCTCAGCTAGTCCAACTGATATGTATAATCCATGTGGAAAATATTCTCGTTTAGGCATTACTAAAACAAACTTTGAATTTAGCGAGCTTGATGGAATTGAGGGATTGCATTTTCACGCACTTTGCGAGGAGAGTGCTCAAAGCTTAGAGATTGTTTTAAAAGCATTTGAAGAGCAATTTGGTCAGATTATTCCACGTATGAAATGGATTAACTTTGGTGGAGGCCATCACATTACAAAAGCAGGATACGATATAGAGCTATTAATAAATTTAATTAAAAACTTTTCCCAAAAATATGGTGTACAAGTCTATATTGAACCAGGTGAAGCTGTAGGTTGGGAGTGCGGGTTTTTGATTGCAAGTGTGCTTGATATTGTAGATAATGAGCAAAAAACTTGTATAATTGATGCCTCGGCTGAATGTCACATGCCTGATACGATTTTAATGCCATATCGTCCAAAAATTAGAGGCGAGAGAGTTGATGGTAAATTTTGTTACAGATTTGGTGGAGCGACTTGCTTAGCTGGCGATATAGTAGGAGCTGAGGCTGGTGAGCCAATTTACAGCTTTGATAAGCCAATAGATATTGGTGATAGGGTAATTTTTGAGGATCAAATTCACTATACAATAGTTAAAAATACCACATTTAATGGCGTTAAGCTTCCAAGTTTGGCAATGATGGATGAGAGTGGCAATGTCGCTATTTGGCGTGAATTTGGTTATGATGATTATGCAAAACGAAACTAAGTAGATTAAATGGCAGACGAACAAGAAAAAACCGAAGAGGCCACCGCCAAGAAGATTGAGGATGCTAGAAATAAAGGTAATGTCCCTAAATCTCAAGATATGAGCGGCTTTGTAACATTGCTTGTAGGATGTGTAGCACTCATTGCTTTGATGGGATTTATGGGCGATCGAGTAATGAATTTGTATCTATATTATCAAGATATAATTGGTACTCCGCTTACTAGAGAGCTGTTTTTTAAGATTGTAATTCATTCGGTTTTACAGTGTTTGCTGATACTTTTACCGCTATTAATTTGCGTGATGATCGCAGGTATTATTGCTAATGTTATGCAGTTTGGTTTTATTTTTACTACCGAGCCGCTTACGCCAAATTTCTCTAAACTTGACCCAATTAAAGGTCTTGCTAATCTTTTTTCACTCAAAAAAGCCGTGGAGACGGTTAAGATTGTAGTTAAAGTTTCGGCAATTTTTGGCTGTGCGTTTTACGTATTTTTACAATTTATTACCGAGTTGCCTTATACAATGTTTTACACGATGTTTGACCAGTTAGTTTGGCTTAGAAATAAAATGTTTATTCTAGCTGGGATTATGCTCTTGCTCTTTATGCTGATTGCAATTGCAGATATTTTTATCGTAAGGTATCAATATTTTAAAGGGCTTAGGATGTCTAAACAAGAGGTAAAAGATGAATACAAGCAAATGGATGGAGATCCTCGTGTCAAAGGGCGAATTCGTCAGCTTCAGATGCAAGCAGCCAAGAAGCGTATGATGCAAAATATTCCAGCAGCTGATGCTATTATAACTAACCCAACTCACTATGCTGTAGCTATTCGTTATGATAAAGATAAAGAATCAGCGCCTGTAGTACTAGCTAAAGGCGTGGATCATTTAGCGCTAAGAATTAGACAGATTGGCATTGAGCATGGAGTGCAAATAGTAGAAAATCCACCATTGGCTCGTGAGTTATACCGATTGTGCGATGTTGATGATCAGATTCCAGCTACGCTATTTAAGGCTGTGGCTGAAGTACTTACATTTGTATATTTAGGCAATAAGACTAAATTTGCTAAAAGATTAAATGGGTAAGTGTTTATTTTTATCATATGCATTGCTTATGGTATAAGATGTTATCTTTATTTTGATTAGCTGAGATTCTTTTATAGAATGTTTAATAACAGTTGGTATTGTTTATGACACATATAATGGTTTTATTTAAAAAATGGTAATTGGTATGAAACACAAAAAGGCTTTAGTAGAGTATTGCCTTAATGGTTTTCTTAATGTATATAATGATATAGTAATTAAATTAACTACTTAGCCACCACCGACAAATTCAACAATTTCGATTTTCATCTGATCTTTTAGTTTGAATTCATTCCAGATAGTCCGTGGGACTATCTGCATATCAACTTCGGCAGCAACTCTATTGCTATCATAGTTTTGAGATTCTATGAGCTGAGCTAGATTGATATCATCAGCGATATTAATTAGATTCGAGTTTAGCCAAATTTGCATTACTTCTCATCCATTGCATAGGTTGTACGATACTCTTCGTAGCTACCTTTAAAGTCTATAATTTCACCATTACCTTTTAGGTGTAATATTCTATTGGCAAAGGCATCAATTAACTCCCTATCGTGGCTTACACAGATACAACTACCACTAAAGTTATATAACGCTTCACCTAAGGCAATGATAGCTTCTAGGTCTAGATGGTTATTTGGCTCATCTAAGATAAGTAAATTCGCCCTTTGTAGCATAAGCTTAGATAGCATTAATCTATGCTTTTCTCCACCGCTTAAACTTCCTACTTCTTTTTCTTGTTCAGTTCCACTAAATAGCATTCTACCTAAGCATTTACGGATCTCATCTAGGTCTTTATTTTTGCTATCTTGTAGCCACTCATATAGTTTTAATGTTCCAGTAATTTTATTTGAGCTATCTTGTGCAAAATATCCTAACTCTATTGTTGCTCCAATATGCACTTTACCGCTATCTGCTTCTAACTCGCTCATTAAAATCTTGCATAAAGTAGATTTACCTACGCCATTGGTTCCGATGATTGCGATTTTATCACCTTTATTCATTTTAAAATTAAAATTATCTAAAATCACATTATCATCGAATTTTTTATTTATTGCAGTTAATTCTATTAACTCATTGCCAATTTCACGATTAGTTCTAAATAAAATACTAGGATCACGGCGGCTAGATATTTTAATCTCATTGATTTGGAGTTTTTCAAGCTGTTTGGCTCTACTTGTGGCTTGTTTAGCTTTGCTGGCATTAGCACTAAATCTAGCTATAAATTTCTCAAGCTCTTCACGCTCTTTTAGCTTCTTATCACGCTCCATTTCAGCTTGTTTAGCGACTAAATTTGCAGCGATATACCAGTCGTCATAATTACCGCTAAATTCTCTAATTTGCTTAAAATCAACATCTAATATATGAGTGCAAACTCGGTTTAAAAAGTGTCTATCGTGGCTGATGACAACTAGCGTGCCTTCGTGGTTGATTAACTCTCTTTCTAACCAAGCGATAGCATCGATATCAAGGTTGTTTGTCGGCTCATCAAGAAATAAAATATCAGGCTTAGGAAATAGTACTTGAGCTAATAAAATCTTAACCTTATCGCTACTTTCAATTTCGCTCATTAATTTATCATACTCATGTAGGCCAAGTGAGCTTAAGATCTTTTCTATTCTGGTTTCATACTCATATGTTGGGTCCTCTTCGGCAGTGATGATCTCAAGTTCGCTTAAACGCTCATTGATTTCATCTGTGAATTCTTGGCTTAGATATAATTTTTCTTTCTCTTTTATCGCATCATATAGTCTTTTGTTTCCCCATAAAACAGCGTCTTTTAAGCTGAAGTCTTCAAAGGCGAATTGATCTTGGCCTAAGACGCCGATTTTTTTGCCTGATTCTATGATGATATCACCGCTAGTGTGTTCTATTTGGCCGCTTAAAATCTTTAAAAATGTAGATTTTCCAGCACCGTTTGCGCCGATTAGGCCATAGCGATTGTGCGAATTTAGCTTTAAATTCACATCTTCAAATAGTAGCTGAGAGCCAAAACGGTGTGTTAAGCCTTTGATTTCAACCATTACTATTCCTTAATGCAAGTCAGCATTTAGCTTAATAGCTCTTTTACTAATGCTAGCTGTGATTTGACCTGTTTGGCTATTTTGGCGATAGTGAATTCCATTTAGATTGGCTAGTTCAAGTGCTTTATATATCTCTTTATCAAATTTAAACCCTGGATTTACTTTTTCAAGAGCCTCTTTATCGCTTATATATATTTTTGTACCCTCAAGAATTGCTATACCAGCATCTATGATACAATCATCGCCAAGAGGTACGCCAGTTACTGAATTAGCACCTAAAAGGCATCTTTTACCTACGCTAATTGGATTGCCATTTGTGCCACTTAGTACGCCTAAAATACTCGCACCACCGCCTACATCGCTTCCATCTCCTACGCTTACAGAGCTTGAGATTCTACCTTCTACCATTACTGATCCAGTTGTTCCAGAGTTGAAGTTGATATATGAAGCGCCTGGCATTACTGTTGTGCCTGGTGCTAGGACCGCACCCATTCTTACTTTTGCACTATCTAAGATTCTAGTATTATCGCTTGGTATTATATGATTTAAGTAGCGTGGGAATTTATCTACGCTTACAATATTTGGATACCAGCCTTTCATCTTTAGCCAAATTTCATTCTCTCTTAAATTGTCTAATTCGTGTGGATTGCCATCACTATCCCAGGCTAAATTTGGCAATAGGCCAAAGGCTCCATTAAGATTTAGTGATCGAATTTCGGCTTTATTTAGTGATAGTAGATATAGTTTTAGATAGACAGCTTCAACGCTTTTTGGCGCATCATCGCTATATAAAAATGTTACTATAAACTCAACATCATTTTCCATCTCGCCATCATTTAAAATTTCATCTATTACGAGTAGATTTTGAACATTTTTGTGTTTATCGCCTTCGCATTCATCTAGTAAAAAATCAAATATATTAAGCGCATCAGCTGTAATAGCTGAGTTAATCGGTGCTACAAATTCACTCCCACTATTATTGATTTTTATACCATTTTTTTCAATTGCCCAGCTTAATACAGCTGCACTTCCATAATTTTCATTCATATTTACTACTGCGTAATTTACGCTGATTGTTTTGGCTGATTTACCTTTTATGCTTCTACCGATTGCAAATGCAATTGGATCTTTATAGCCAGCTTGAGAACGAATCTCATCGGTAAATTTTTTTAAATCATTTAAATTTTTAATATTCATAATCTTTCCTTTTATTTAATTAAATTGACTCTTTATCCATCATATCTTTGTAGCTACTTAGAGCATTTTTACGCTCTTGTAGATAGCTATTTAGTTTTGGCTTGCTTTGTTGTATAATTAGTTCAAAATCATCTTGACTTTTTATTCCATCTTCGCCAAATTTATCCAAAAGTACATTTGAATTGCCTACTAAGGCTAAATATTTTTGGTTTTCGTAGTTTAGTAAAACTACTTTATTTTGGGCATCTAATGACTTTTCATAAAGGACATCTACACTCTCATTGCTCCAATCAAAGTTACTTATAGAAGCTGTAGTATCTTGAAAATTTGAAGCGGTTTGATAGTTTGAGTTTGCTTGCAAATTTGGTGAGGATTGAAAATCTTGAGCTGTTTGATAACTTTGTGCCGATTGTGAATTTGTAGTATTTTGATGATTTTGTTCTATTTGAAAATCAGCGGCTTGATGATTTTGCGATACTTGTGGATTTGGTGTAGCAATATCAAATGGTTTTGGATTTGGCGTAACTTTTGGTGTATTTATAGTAGTTTTAGTAGTTTGTATGCTTTTGGCTTGTTGATTTTTTTTTGTATATTTAGCTTTGATAAACATTAAAAAAACAAAGAGTGTAAATAGAACTAAAATTACTATAATGTAGTTTGTATACATATCATCACCACTATCTTTTTTGGTCGGGATATTAGCTAGTGGATTTTGTTCTTTTGGTTGAGTGTTTGCAACTTGTGTTGGTTTGATATTTTGTGCTGATTGAGCAGTTTTTTCTATAGCTGACTGATTGGTAGATTTAATTGGGATTTGTGGTGTTACACGAATTCTAAGACCAAATTTATCGCTAGTTTTAGAGGCAACTATAGAGATTGGCTTAGATGATTTTAGCTGCAGTGTAGCACTATTATTAGCTGAGGTAATTAAAATATTTTGGATAATATTTGATTTTATCTGCTTACTTACTTGACCTTTTAAAGATAGATCGCTTAGGATGATATAGGTTAAATCAGCGTTATTTTGTTGTTTTATAGTGCCATCATATGGAGCATCAAAACTAAGCATAATATCGATACGCTCATCACGTTCATATATATTGTGAGTAAGTAAATTTGCTGCCCAAATTGGCAGAGCTATAAATACTAAAAGCCAAATTTTCATATTAGCTCTCTTCTAAAATATTGGATTACAGATTTAGAATCTAATATCTCATTTATACGGATTGCCAAGTTTTTTTCATACACCATTACCTCGCCCTTGCCAAATATTCTATTATTGATGTATAGTTCTACGCTTTCACCAGCTGGTTTATCTAAATCTATAACTGAACCAACATCAAGTCGTAAAAGCTCACGTACGCTAATAGTAGTCATACCAAGATCACTAATAAACTCTACGCCAATATCTAGCAACTCATCGTAGTCACGAAATAATCCATTTTGGTTTGTATTTGTCTCGTTCATACTTTTTTATAGCCTATTTTGAAAGTTTTATTTTTTATTTTAAAGATATGAGATTTTTCAAGTCTAACTGGAAATCTCTCGACTTTGCCTAGAAATTCAGGTGTACCAAGCCTATAAATTCCATCATTATTATCACTTAAGAGATGCTTGGCATAACCTACGATTTGATTAGCTACCTCTCTGCTTAAATCGCCTAAATCAGTCTTTTTAGCCTCTTCAGTGTTAAATAGTTTATCTACAAAAAGCTCTAAAGTCTCTTTTTTAAAATATAGATAAAATTGAAACTCTATATCATCTTTATATAAGGGAATACTAGCACCATATAGGTCTTTTCCTAGACTTTTTCCCTCTTTGATCTCGTAACCAAATACATCAGTGCAAAAGTGTCTAGTAGCATAATTGATAGCATTTAGCATTATAATCTCCTTAAGTTTTGGCTAATATTATACAAAATTTAGCTTTAAAAGAGTTTATTTGACTAAATTCTGACTGATTTTAGTTTGAAATTTAGCCAAATTGTGTAACTATTCAAATAACTCTTTTATCTTTTGATGTGCGGTTTGTGGGTCAAATTTGCTTGTAATCTCTACAATTTTTGTGCCTATAATTGCGCCATCTGCATACTCTTTAGTCTTTTTAACATCGCTTGAGTTTTTAATCCCAAATCCAACTGCAACTGGTAAATTGGTATTGTCTTTTATAAACTTAATCATATCTTTGAGTCTATCTAGTGAGCTTTGTTCGCCACCTGTTACGCCAAGAGAGCCAACAGCATATATAAATCCACTAGAGCCGCTTAGAATCTCTTTTGAGCGTTTAGTGCTTGTAGGGGCAATAAGGCGAATTAAGCTAATGCCATATTGCTGACATTTAAGAGCAAACTCGCAGCTCTCCTCATAAGGCATATCAGGTACTAAAATTCCACTAATACCACACTCTAAACTTTGGCGTAAAAATTTATCTTCGCCATAAGCTAAAATAATATTGTAATATACTAAAAATACCAATGCTTTAGAGGTTTTAACACCTTTTAGCATATCAAAAACTTTTGTTGTATTTACTCCGTTATGGCATGCTTGAAATGCTGCATTGGCTATAAGTTTGCCATCTGCTAAAGGATCAGAATAAGGTATTCCAATCTCAATTATATCAAGCACGCTATCATCAAGTAAATTTAAAAACTCTTTGCTGTATTTTAAGCTAGGATATCCAGCTACAATGTAGCCGATATTTGCTTTTTTGCCTTTAAAAGCATTTGCTATCTTATCCATATATTGTTCCTTTTTTATAATCCATTATAGTATGCATATCTTTATCGCCTCTACCACTTACATTTACTACAATATTTGAGCGTTTTTGTAGTGTAGGGCAGAGCTTATCTAAATAGGCTAGGGCGTGTGAGCTCTCAATAGCTGGTATTATCCCTTCTAATTTTGATAGCAATCTTAGGGCATTTATGCACTCATCATCACTAACAGCGTAGTAGCTCACTCTACCTATATCTTGTAAATGCGCATGCTCGGGCCCAACACCTGGATAATCAAGCCCAGCACTGATACTATGTACTGGCAAAATCATCCCAAATTCATCTTGTAAAACGATGGTTTTCATCCCATGGATTATGCCATCAGCGCCCTTAGTTAGAGTCGCTGCGTGGTATTTAGTCTCTATACCAAGCCCAGCGGCTTCTACGCCTATTATATTTACACTTGGATCATCTAAAAAAGCTGAAAATATACCTATAGCATTACTCCCACCGCCCACGCAAGCGATGATATAGTCAGCTTTTACGCCTTTTTCATCTAATTGTGCTTTGGCTTCAGTGCCGATTATGCTTTGGAAATCTCTAACGATTTTTGGGTATGGATGAGGTCCAACAGCTGAACCAATCACATAAAATCTTGTTTCTATCTCATTTACCCACGCTTGAATAGCTGCCGTGGTGGCCTCTTTAAGCGTGCCAAGTCCATCGCTAATAGGAACTACATTAGCCCCTAAAAGCTGCATTTTATAGACATTTAGAGCCTGTCTTTTGGTATCGCATTCACCCATATAAACATCACACTCCAAGCCTAAAAGCGCCGCCGCAGTCGCAGTAGCCACGCCGTGCTGACCAGCGCCTGTTTCGGCTAAGACCTTCTTTTTACCCATTTTTTTGGCAAGTAAAGCTTGGGCTAGGGCGTTATTGATCTTGTGAGCTCCTGTGTGATTGAGATCTTCTCTTTTTAGATAGATATCATGCCCATAATGCTCGCTTAGCCTTTTGGCGTGATACAATGGGCTTGGCCTGCCTACATAATCTCTTAAAAGCTCATTTAACTCAGCCTTAAACTCATCGCTACTAGCTATTTTTTCATAAGCAACTTCTAACTCATTTAATGCGCTCATCACGGTTTCAGGGACAAATTGGCCACCATATTTACCAAAATAGGCTTTTGCGTTCATATTAAATCTCCTAAATTAACTATTTTTAAAATTTCATATATCTTTTTGCTATCTTTAAACCCAAACTCATCTTCTATTTTGCTATTTATATCAATTAAATTTGGTTTAAGCTTCATAGCTTCTTTTAAATTTTCTACACCGATTCCACCGGCTAAACCAAATTTGATATCTAAATTTTTTAGTAAATCCCAATTAAATTTAACCCCATTTCCACCCTTTTTTTCACCTTTTGTATCAAATAATATTTTATCATAGCTCCCATTAAGCTCTGGCAACGATTCACCCACGCTAAAAACTTGCCACACCTCACAATCAAATTTGGCTTTATCATTTACTTTTTCATAGATTTGAACGGCGTCTAAATTCGCTAAATTCACTATCTTGGCTATCTTATCAAACTCAATCCCAGCAAATACTCCAACAACTTTTATACCAAATTTATGAGCCAAATCAGCAATATTTTTAGCCATTTCTAAACTAACTTGCCTTTTGCTCTGAGCAAAAATAATCCCGATGAAATCCACCCTTTGAGCGTCAAATTCGCACTCGCATACGCTTTTGGCTTCGTTTAAATTTTTGATACCGCAAATTTTGATTAATGGCTTCATCTTATATCCTTTTTGATGATATAAAGATACTCTGTCACATATAAATCTCTTGAGTTTAAATTTCTACTAGCTCTGTAAGTTGGGTATTTGATCTCTACCTTATCAACCTCGCCAATTTTTGCTAAATTTATCAAAAAATCATTCATACTGATAAAGCCATCTGAGTTAAATGAGATGATTAGATATTTGGCTTTAAATTCGCTTAAAAGGTTGAAAAATTCATCGCTTGCTTTAGCTTTTTTATTATATTTTGAGCGGTTCCAGTCGTTTGGTATGCCACTAACTTTGCTGATTTGCTCTATATTTGGAGCTTTAAAATCGCTAATTAAATTTAACATAAAGTAGTTTGACCCATAAGGATGTTGATTATAAGGTGGGTCAAAATAGGCTATATCAACTTTTGATATGGATTTGGCGAATTCTAAAGCGTCATTTTGGAAAACCTCAAATTCACTTTGAAAATTTGAAAAAATCGGCATTTTTAGCTCTATTTTGCCTAGAATTCGCCTCAATGCATTTTCGCCCTGTCCGCCGAATTTACCAACGCCATCTTTGTCTTTATAAAATCCTTTGAAAACCCCACCGGTATTAGAATGGATAGAGGCTTGGCTAAGCAGCGGGGCGATAAAATATTTTTGAAATTCAGTTGGAATTTTAGATATTTCATCTCTTAAACCGCCTAAAATTAACGCATTTTGCCTAGAGTAAAAAACTCTTTCATTTTTTTGGATATTTTCATCATTTTTTGGGGCGTAAAGTTCGCTTATAAAGCTCTCTTTTGGGGTGAAATTATTTTGAATTTGAGTAAAATATTTAGATAGATTATCTATCAAATTTGGATTGGAATTTGATAGATAACATGAGTTTATAATGTATGAGTATCTCTCTAAATCATTGGCAAAGATTACGCTAGAATAGGATTTAGCAGCTCTTGCGACTATGCCGCTACCACTAAAAACATCAGCAAATGATATCTTGCTTTTGGCAAGATTATTTTTGATATCAGTTATCACTTTGGTGATATTTGATAGGAGTGAGCGTTTATTACCTAGATAGCTGATTAATTGCTCACTTAGATACTCTTTATTTTCTTTCATTTACTGCCTTTTAATATAGCTTTGATAAAACTCCCAAACCTTGCCAGATTTAATCGCATTTAAGATTATATCCTTAGCTTCTAGTGGAGAGTTGGCGCCATCTGCTGTATATAGAGCAAACATCGCATTTAAAAGTACTATATCAAATTTTGGCCCACTAAGCTCGCCTTTTAGCGTGGCTTTTAAAATTTCGGCATTGTAACTAGCATCGCCACCGGCAATATCAGAGTGAAATGCCCTTTTAAAGCCAAATTGCTCTGGCGTGATCTTATATTCTAGTATTTTGCCATCTTTGACTTCGTGGATTAGAGTCTCATCGCAAAGTGTTATCTCATCCATAGAGTCCATTCCATGGACTACGATAGCGTGTTTTCTACCTAAATTTAGTAAAGTAGCTGCGATTAACTCATTAACTTCTTCAAGGTAGTTGCCTACTACTTGATTGCTAAGGCTTAAATTTGGATTTAGAAGTGGGCCAAGGATATTAAAGACCGTTCCCACGCCAAGCCTTAATCTCACATCACGCACGCTAGCTGTAATAGGGTGAAAATATGGAGCATGAAAAAAGGCTAAATTTTGGTTATTGAGTTTAAATTTTAAATGCTCGATATCGCTACCAGGATTTATGCCTATTTGGCTTAAAACATCGCTACTACCGCTTTTGGAGGTTATGGCTTTGTTGCCGTGTTTGGCTACTTTGATACCCAAAGATGCTAGTATGAAGGCTGTTGTTGTGGAGATATTTATCGTTTTTAGGCCATCGCCACCTGTGCCTACTATATCCATCATTTTGGAGTTGTCACTATATGTAGTTGAGTATTTTAGTATATTTTTCACAAGTGCTGCTAAACTATCTGGATATAGGGATTTTTCGCTTATTAAAACTAGTAAAGCCCCAAGCTGGACTTCATCATAATTTTTCTTATAAATCTCTTTGCATATTATCTCATAATCCTTGCTATCAAGGGCAAAGCCCTTTTGGAGCTTGGTAAGAAATGGTGCGAAATTGGCTTTTTTAGGCTCTTCATTATCTTTTTTATTTAGTGAGACGAAGTTTGCTATTATCTGTTTGCCATATTGGCTAAAGAAACTTTCAGGGTGAAATTGTATCCCAAAAATTTGATTTTTACTATCTTCTAACGCCATCAAAACCCCATCGCTGCTATAAGCTGTGGCTTGCAAGTTTGGTGGTAGATTATCTACATATAAAGAGTGGTATCTCATCACGCTAAATTCAGTTGGTAAGCCATTAAATATAAGACTGTTTTGCTGGATATGAATTTGGGATATTTTGCCGTGTACTGGGGTGTCAAGTACCTTGATATCAGCACCATAAACTAGCCCGATAGCTTGATGCCCAAGGCAAATTCCGAGTATAGGAATGCCTAAATTCGCCCTTAAAATATCTAAGCAAACGCCACTATCTTTAGGGTGTTTTGGCCCTGGGCTTAGGATAATTTTAGATGGATTTAAGGTTTTGATCTCATCAATTGTGATCTCATCATTTCTAACGCATTTTATAGACTCATTAGTTGTATCTAAGATATATTGATAGATATTATAGACAAAACTATCATAATTATCAATCATTAAAATCATTATTTATCCCTTTTGGTTGCGTATTGTTCGAAGATTTTTAGACAACTTTTGCGTTTGTTACAGATCTCTTCATACTCATTTTGGGCTATACTATCCCATACGATTCCAGCACCAGCACCGATAAATACACGATTTGAATCTGAATTTGGTACAAATATAGCTGAACGAATCAAAATCGCCATTTGCATATCGCCATTAAAATGCCAAAATCCAATCCCGCCACCATAAATTCCACGGCTATGCTCTTCAAGCTCATTTATAATCTGCATCGCTCTTATCTTTGGGCTACCGCTAAGTGTGCCAGCAGGAAATATCGTAGCGATCGCATCCATCGCTGATGATGAGCTTTTAAGTTCTGCGTATATATCGCTTACGATATGCATTACACTTTCATAAAGCTTAATATGTATAGGATTTATCACTTTTACGCTACTTGGAAGTGCGAATTTGCCTATATCATTTCTAGCTAAATCAATTAACATTCTATGCTCACTAAGCTCTTTTTCATCATTTAAAAGCTCATTTTTTATAATTTCATCTTCATTAGCATCTCTCCCACGCTTTTTGGTTCCGGCAATTGGGCTTGTGTGGATAATGCCCTTTTTGATCTCTACTACTAGCTCTGGGCTACTACCTACGATGGTGCCAAATTCACTTGGGTAGTAAAACATATATGGGCTAGGATTTTGTGATTTTAAAATTTCATAAAATTCAAGCGGATCAAAATCGCTTTGTAGCTCTAAAGTTTTGGATAAGACTACTTGGAAAATATCACCATTTTTTATATAATTTTTAGCCGTTTCAATCATCTTTAAATAGTCGGCTTTTTGGCTATTTAAGTCGCTTTTGATGGTATAAAAATAGCTTTTATCTGATTTAAGTGGCTTAATATCTTTAAGATTATTAAAGTAGTTGCTATCGCCATAAAAGCTATAAATTTTACTCTGTTTGTCATAGTGAAGATAGGCTCTAGCGTCGCTATAATGATATAATGGAAACTCATATAATGCGGGCTTAAGCTCGCCGATTTTTTCGAATTTATATACTGCTTCATAGCTTAAAACGCCAAAAAGCCCAGCGAAATTTGAGATTTTTTTGCCGTTTTTTATTCTATCATTTAATTTGCCAAAGTCATCTCCGCTGATATATTCACAATCAATTCCGATGATTGCTTGAGTCTCATCTTCGGCTAGATAGGATTTTGGATATTGGCGTAAAATTTCTTTAAAATATATGGTTGGATCATAGAGTAAAAGCATCTTATCTCCAAAAAGTTTTTTTAAAAAAATATTATACAAAAAATTTTCTTTATCAATCTTAAAATTTAGTATTTCAAAGCTAGATTTTATCTTAGGATTAATATAATTTCAAATCAAATTTAAGGTAGAAAAATGGTTGATGGATTTAGTGTGATTTTAGGCGATATGAGCCTTTTATGGGCGGTTGCTATTTTTGTCGCTATCGGTGTTGGTGTGGGGTGTATTAGTGGATTTTTTGGCATTGGTGGTGGGACAATTTTGGTGCCGATACTTTTAAATTTGGGTTTTGATATTAAAAGTGCGATTGGTATTAGTGTGCTTCAGATGTTTATGGGAGCGCTATTTGGTAGCTATGTGAATTACAAAAATAAAAAATTGGTTTTAAATGATGGGATTGTGGTTGGTATCGGCGGACTTGTGGGGGCGAGTTTTAGTGGATTTATAGTATCGATTATGCCTAGTATCGCTTTGAAATTCGTGGTGTTATTTATGTTAATGGTGGCGATAATTAAATTTTTTCAAGCAGATGTGAAAAATGATAATCCTAAAGAGATATCTAAATTTATAATGTTTGGCGTAGGGCTTTTAGTAGGTGCTGTGGCGATATCGGCTGGGATTGGCGGGGCGCTATTTTTAACACCGATATTTGTGGGATTTTTAAAAATGGATATCAAAAAAGCTATATCAATTGGGCTATTTTTTGTCATATTTAGCTCATTTTCTGGGCTTATAAGCTTAGCAAATGTGGGACTTGTGGATTATAAAAGTGGATTTACAATTGGAATTGGATCTATAATTGGGGTATATTTTGGTGTAAAATTTGGCCATAAAGTTGATAAAAATATTCAAAAAAGATTGGCGCTTGGCTTATATATAATTATGTTTATTTTAATGGTTAAAAATATACTATTTTAATCAACTTTTGTGGCTAAATTCGGGCTAAAATCCATTTAAAATTTCAATAATTTTAGATATTATTTTAAGCTCAAAGCTATCTATAGCTTGAGTTTGAGAGTACTCAAAGCTAGATTTTTGGCTTTGTAGATTTAAATTTGTTTGATAATTATTGCTATCTTTAAGAGCGATTAAAAGCGAGGCTTGAGCATCGTAAAAATACTCATTTTCGTATCCACCACCAAAGCCGCTACCAAAGCCAACATGCCTAAATCCACCACTACCAAAGCCAAATTCCATAAAATTATTATTCTTAATATCGCTATTTTGGCGTAGGTAATTTAGCGTAATTTTAATTGTGATATCTGGATTTTTGGTAGCTTTTTTATAACCATTTTGGATTAGGGCAGAGCTTAGATTATTTTCAAAGTTTTCGCTGAAATTTTGTGAAGATATACTAAAGCTCTTGCCTTTTATATTTTCAGTGATAAAAATCGGATTAGAAGTTGAGAGATAACTAGTAAAAGCAGGGCTACTACAACCTAAAAATACCAAGCTAATTATAAGGCAAAAAAATATATTTTTCATCAAAATCCCCTAAAATAAATTTAGGTATTATACTATTTTTTCTCTATTTTTTGGTTTATGAAATAGACTAAAAACAAAACACTAAAGCTAATTATAAGCATAATCGCTGAATATATATGCGCAAGTTTATAATCCAATATCTCAACAGCCTCATAAATAGCGATACTAGCGACCTTAGTCTTGCCTTCTATGCTTCCGCCTATCATTAAAATCACTCCAAATTCACCCAAAGTGTGAGCAAAACTAATGATAATAGCGCTCAAAAGTGATGGCTTGATATTTGGCATAGCGACACGAAACAAGGTAGTAAGCTTACCTTTGCCAAGGCTATAACTAGCCTCTATAAGCGAATTTGGCAGGGATTTAAACCCTGATAAAATCGGCGAAAACATAAAGGGCAATGAGTAGATACAGCTAGCAATCACAAGGCCAGTAAAGTTAAATACAAGCCTAATATCAAAATATTTTTCCATAAATTCGCCCAAAAATGAGTATGGCGATAAGAGTATCAAGATATAAAATCCAAGCACCGAAGGCGGCAATACAAGTGGCAAGGATATCACGCTTTCTAAAACAGGCTTAAATCTAAACTCACATCTAGCAACGATATAAGCGAAAAATATAGATATGATAAAGAGTATAATTGTCGATATGAAGGCTAATTTAAATGACAATAATAGTGGCGTCCAATCTATCATATATCCACCTTTAAATTTGATATTTGTGTGCTTAGAGTGATGGTATCTCCGATTTTAAATTTATTGATATTTGTAGTTGGAATTTTATAAATTTGATTTGCGTATTCGCAGGTTATACTTTGGTTATTTATCTCTAAAATTGTAGCTAATAGATTGATATTTTGATCCAAATTTGAGCTTAAAAATAGCTCTTTTGGGGTGCCACTTTGGATGATTTTGCCATTGTCAATCTCATAAATATGGTTAGCGAGTCTATAAATTTCGTGTTTATCGTGGCTAACTAAGATTATACTCATATTATATTTTTTGTGAATTTGGCTTAAGTAGTCTTGGAGTTTAATGCGTAATTTCGCATCTAAAGCAGATAAAGGCTCATCTAAAAGTAAGATTTTAGGTCGCCTCATCAAAGCCCTTGCTAGGGCTGTGCGTTGCTTTTGACCGCCAGAGAGTGTGTGCGGATAGGCGTTTTGAAACTCTAAAAGCTCGGCTAATTCTAGTAACTCAGTAGCAAATTTAATATCATTTTTGGCAAATAGTAGATTTTGTATCACACTCATATTAGGAAATAGAGCATAATCTTGAAAAAGATATCCGATATTTCGCTTTTGTGGGGGTAAAAATATATCTTTGTTGTAATATATCACCCCATCACTGCTAATAACTCCGCTATCAGGCTTATCAAATCCAGCAAGTAGCCTTAATATCGTGCTTTTACCACTGCCACTTTTGCCATATAATGCGACAAATTCGCCATTATTTATCTTAAATTCAAGATCAAGCTTAAATCCATCAAAGGACTTTTGGCAGTGAAAATGGATCATAAATTCGCCTAATTAATCGCTTTATATCCAAATTTAACAAATATATCTTGAGCCGGTTTGCTAAGCAAGTAATCATAAAAATCTTTAGCTAATTTATTTTCTTTACCATGATTTAAGATTACCATTGCTTGATCTATACTAGTATGAAGTGAGCCATCTAAGATAGCATAATTTGTATATTGTAGCATCTGTTTGGCCTTCAAAGCACTAGCTGCGACAAAACCGATATCGCCAGCTTTTATAGTTTGATTTAGAGCATCGCCTATGCTATTTGCTTCAATGATTTTATCTTTAATCTCATCATAAATTCCAGCATTTTTAAATGCTTCTATCGTAGCAGCGCCGTATGGGGCGGTTTTTGGGTTGGCTATTATTATTGTTTTTATATCTTTGTTTTTTAATGAGTTTAGGCTTGGTTCATAGCCTCTAACACTCAAAATAGCCACGCTTCCGCTAGTGTAAATAGCAGGTTTATTAATGGCAAAACCATCTTTATATAGCGCATTAGCAAAATCCATATTTGCGCTTAAAAATAGATCAAAAGGGGCGCCATTTTTGATTTGGGCTACTAATTTACCGCTTGAGCCTAATGTTATGTTGATTTTAGCATCTGGGTGAAGTTTGATAAATTCGCTTTTTATCTCTTCTAAGACATAGGCCGTATTTGCCGCTGCGGCTACATTGAGTGTTGAAGCAAAAGAGCAAACTACAAAGGCTAAAAGTAGAAAAATTGATCTCATATTTATTCCTAATATTATAAATTTATACTTATAATTATATGAAAAAATAGTAAATAAATGGATATTTATAAATATAAATTATATATTTATATTTTAAAAAGTTAGCAATTACTCTTGCTTGGCTAATACCAAGCAAGTAATAAACTAAGCCTGTGTCGCTATGATAATATGGCTAGCTTTGATAAATAACTCAACTTCATCGCCGACATTGATTCTCATATCTTGGGCCGATTCGTTAGTGATGATAGCGTGTATTGTCTGATTATTGCCTATATTTACGGTGATTTTGGCATTTACTGCACCTATTGTAGCTTTAGCTACTTTGCCTTTTAGCTTATTTGATGCAGAAATTTTAAGCTCATTATCATCGCTTTTAGCTAAAATTACGCTTGAAGCTTTAAAGATAAATAAAACCTCTTTGCCAACTTCTAAATTTAACTCTTTTTGGCTATCTATTGTGATTATGGATTTTAGCAATGTTCCATCGCTTAATTTAGCTGTGATTTGCGCATTTACTGCGCCGATATTTATATCTGTGATTGTAGCTTGAAGTTGATTTTTAGCGCTTAACTTCATATTGTTCCTTTTTAGATTATTTATGGCGTGAATATCTGGATTGCTACAGATTTCATCTAATAAATTATTTTGAATTTTTAAAATCGCCTCATACACATCTATAATATCTTTTGCATATGCACTAAGCTCACTACCACTATTTTTTCTCTTGCCATTTACCCTAGCAATTAATGGCTCTTTGGCTTTGGAGTTAAGTAGATCTAGGCAGTCCCAAGCATTTTTATACGAGATATCAACTGCATTTGCTGCTCTAGTGATGCTTTTGGTCTCATCTAGAGCCTTTAGAAGTTTGATATGCTTTGGTAAAAGGGCTACTTCATCATCTAAAAATAGCTCAAGATTTATCCTAGCTTTCATAAAAACCTCTTTTAAATTTATTTTTCTTTGGCGTATTATAATATTTTATTATTAAAATTGGGTTTATATTTGAAAACAATAAAAATAAAATATACTAAATATAGTAAATTTTATAATTCATACTAACTTAAGTTTGAACTGATATAATATTGCCTTTTTAATTTATGAGGTAATATTATGGCTAGGATTTTTTTGGCTAGTTTTATATTTTTAATTAGCTGTTTTGCTGATGATATTGATTCATTTGAAGATGAGTATGCTACTAGCAGTTTTGATCCGCTTAGTGGATATAATAGGGTTATGACCGAGTTTAATCATGTTGTATATCAAAATATCTTGATACCAACATTTAAAGGCTATGATTATATTATGCCAGATCCTGCTCAAGATGCTATAAGTAATTTTTTTGATAATATTATATATCCAATTCGTTTAGTTAATAATCTTTTACAATTTAAATTTGCAGCAGCAGGAGAGGAGACGCTAAGATTTATTGCTAATACTATAATTGGTTTTGGCGGGATTAGCGATGTAGCAACTAATGTTTATGGGCTTAAAAGACACGATGAGGATTTTGGTCAAACACTTGGATATTGGGGAATTGGTAGCGGTTTTCCTATAGTATTGCCAGTTTTAGGACAGACAAATTTGCGTGATTTAATAGGTATGAGTGGGGACTTTTTCATTAATCCATTGAGTTATACCAATGAGATATTTACTGATGATAGTCATAAATATTTTCATCTAAATTTAGCTGTTAAATCATGGCAGCTAATTAACGATGGTTCTAAAGATCCCGAACTATATAATAAGCTTACTAGTGGTGCAATCGACTTATATACATTTATAAAAGATGGCTATGAACAACGCAGAAATGCACAAATTCAGGAGTAAAATATGAAAAAAATTATATTTTTGTTATTTTTGGTATGCTCAATTGCTTTTGGCATAGAGCTTAAAAATATTGATGATACTCTAAAGAATGATTTTAAAAAAGCAATGGAGATAATGAATGATAAATCTATAGTAAAAGAGCAAAAGCCTTTAGAGCTTTTTAAGCTTTTTGATGGATATTTTGACTACTCACTGATGGCTAGACTCTCTCTTTCTAAGCAATATAGTATGTTAAATCCTACACAGCAAGATGAGTTTGAAAAACAATTTGTAGCAAATTTAAAGGCATCTTTTACGCAAAAGCTTGGATATTATAGTGATCAAGAGATTGAGTTTGTAAAAGGCGAAATGGGAAACAAAAATCGATACAATGTCTATGCTGTAATAAAAAATAAAAGCGAAAATTATCCATTAATTTTTAAATTTCACCCAGCAAATAAGAGTGATTATCTAATCTATGATATTGATATTTTAGGCGTGAGTTTAGTTCAAAGCTATAGAAGCCAGTTTAATGATTTAAGTAAAAATGCAGGCTTTGATGAGATTATAAAGCGTCTTCAAAATGCAACAGCTGATCATAATGCCACTGTTAAATGAAAAAAATATTTAAGCTAATTGTCGCATTTCCTAAGGCTGTTTTAGCGTTTAGTTTGCTTATTTGCCTTGGAATTGGAGTCTTTTCTTATAAGCTTGAGATTGATGCTTCTACTCAGACTTTATTACTTGAAAATGATAAGGATTTAGCTATTTGGCGTGATATTACTAAACGCTATGATAGTAAGAATTTTTTAGTTATTGCTTATACACCAAATTTAGGACTTTTAAACCAAAATAGCCTAGATAAAATCGCAGCAATCTCAAGAGAGCTTGAGAATTTAAAAAGTGTCGATTCAGTTTTTTCAATCTTAAAAGCCCCACTTTTAACTAATAATCCCAATTTAAGCATTAGTGAATTAATAGAGAATGTGCCAAATTTAAGCAAAACTGGCATCGATATGGCCAGGGCCAAAGATGAGTTAATGAATAGTTTATTATATAAAAACTCATTAGTTAGTAGTGATTTTAAAACCACAGCTATTGTAGTAAATTTAAAAGATGATGATACTTATGCCAGATTTTTAGAACAAAGAGCAAATCTAAAAGAGTTTGGCCAAAAATTAGCAAATTTAGAAATTGAATTTAAAAAATATAGAGATGCTCAGCGTATTGTTGAACATGAAAATATTACTAAAATTAGGGAGATTATAGAGTACTATAAGGGAGATGAGCGGCTATTTTTAGGCGGCATTAGTATGATTGCTGATGATATGATAAGCTTTGTTAAAAATGACTTAGCAGTTTATGGAAGTAGTGTTTTAGTGCTTCTTGGGTTTTGTTTATGGTTATTTTTTAGACAAGTTAGATTTGTAGTTTTACCAGTGATTGTCTGTTTTTTAAGTGTAATTTTAGCAAGTGGACTATTTGGGCTTTTAGGTTATGAGATTACAGTAATTAGCTCTAATTATATAGCCCTTCAGCTAATTATTACAATTTCAGTGGTAATTCACTTAATCGTAGCATATCGTGAGCTATATTTAAAACATAAAATTTATACAAATGCACAGTTAGTTTATCTTACTTTGCGTTCTAAATTTACACCTTGCTTTTTTGCAATTTTTACTACAGTAATTGGATTTTTATCACTTTGCCTAAGCGATATTAAACCAATTATTATGCTTGGGGCGATGATGAGTGTGAGTATCTCTATATCGCTTTTGGTTGCTTTTTTTATTTTTGGTAGTTTGCTTATGATGCTTAAGAAAAAAGAGCCCAAAATGAGCTTTGAAAATCACTTTAAATTCACACAGTGGTGTGCTAAATTTGCCATAAATCAACCAAAAATAATATATATAATTAGTTTGTTTATAGTAGTTATTGGTATTTATGGTATTAGTCAGCTTAGGGTTGAAAATAGTTTTATAGGATACTTTAAATCAAATACTGAAATTTACCAAGGTATGAAGGTGATCGATCAAGAGCTAGGCGGAACGATTCCTTTGGATGTGATTATTAAATTTAAACCAATTGAGCAAAATAGTGATGATGAACTAGGCGAATTTGAAGATGAATTTGGCGGTAGTCAAGAGGAGCAATACTGGTTTAATACTTATAGGCTTGATATTATTAAAAGAGTTAATAAATTTATTGCTGAGCGTGAGTTTGTTGGAAATGTTAGCTCGCTTGCTACTTTACTTGAAGTAGGAAAAAGTATAAATAATGGTAAGGAGCTTGATCCGCTTGCACTCTCGCTAATCTATACAAATTTACCTAATGAGTATAAGCAGCTAATCTTAACACCATATATAAATATAGAAAATAATGAGGTAAGATTTAGTATTAGAACTATCGATAGTGATCCAAATTTACGCCGTGATGAGTTTGTCAAATCACTCAAGGCTGATTTACAAAAACTATTAAAAGATGAACCAGTAGAGATTCAAGTAGCTGGCGTAATGGTATTATATAATAATATGCTTCAAGCTCTCTTTAGTTCACAGGCTGATACATTTATATTTGTAGTTTTGGCACTATTTTTGGTTTTTGTAGTAATTTTTAGAAGTATTAAGCTATCACTAATTGGAATTATTGCAAATCTTGTTCCTTTGTGTGCTGTATTTGGCATAATGGGGATTGCAGGAATCCCGCTTGATATTATGAGTATTACAATTGCTGCTATTAGTCTTGGAATTGGGGTTGATGATATAATTCATTATATTCATAGATTTAAAAATGAAAATCGTACGCATACTATCTCTAGTGCAGTAAAGCGTTCACACGCAAGTATTGGTTATGCTATGTATTATACCTCTTTTGCAATATTTTTAGGCTTTAGCGTGATGAGTCTTAGTAATTTTTGGCCGACTATATATTTTGGGGTTTTAACTGATTTGGTTATGTTTATGATGCTTCTTGGGGCGTTAATTTTGCTTCCTGCGATGATCTCTTCATTTTATAAAAAGCAATTATAGAGCCTAAGATGGCTCTATAATTTAGCGATTTAAAAGAGTATTTATAAATTCAACTTCATTTAAATTATTTTTAGAGATAAACTCTTTAATGCTGGTATCTTCAAATTCAATATTTTTACTATTTAAGTATTTTTTAACCGCAGTTTTATCACTATTTAAAGCCATCATCGCACTACTTAAATTTGCACTCATAAAGCTAGAGTATAGCTCTTTTTGTGGTAGTTTTGACTTGTTTGAATTTGGAGCAAAAACCACAAATATTATAGCAGCTATTATGGTAGCACTTATAAAGCCAAGTTTTTTGCCAGTAAAATATTTCTTAAATGGCGCAAGATTAGCAAATATATGAAGCACACATGCAAGTACCATTACCATGCCGATATATTCGTGGGCTATCTTGATACCATAGTTTTTAAGATCAAAAAACATAAAAACACCAGTAACACCAACAATGGCAAATGTAGCGATAGTCGCTGTAGTAGCTATTGGTTTGGAGACTTTCATTATCTATCCTTTGAGTTAAATTTGGCAAAATTATTCCAAGAATATGTTAAAAATATGTGAATTAACAAAATTAAGTTATTTTACAAAAGATATATTTGTTATAGCAATTTTATTAGATAAATTTAGAGTTATTATTGTCGTATTTTATAATAATAAAGGAGTGAATTTATCTTAAAACATGTAAAAATGAGTACGCTTTACTAACTCCGTCAGTATGCAAGGCGTACCACAAGGCGCGCTTTTCTTGTTCAATGCTATTGACCGCACCGCTAAAAACTACATCACACTGTACGATATGAATGTTGATATTTGTGCTATCAATGAGTGGATCAGCTATTAGATCAGTTTTAATTTTAGTTAGTAATGCTAATTCATCAAAGAAATGACATGCGTTTGGCGTTTTGAAATTTATATATGTTTTAATATGATTTATACCCATTGTATCACGAGCTAAATTGATCAGTTCTATTTTATCATCCATTGTAGCAACCTCTCCAATTAGCAATACTTCGCCCCATTGAGAGACTATATCTAGATGAAAATTGCTTAAATTTGCACTAGCTAGGATTTTGGCTTGAAGTTTTTTTTGTATTACATTATCTTTTATTATTGTGTAGATTCCTCGTTCATCTTTATTGATAGTATAAGCATCATATATTGAAGTTAAATTAAATAGTGGCGATTTAAAAGTGCAGCCACTTAGAATAATGCTAGCAAAAATCATATAAAATATAAATTTCATTGGATAATTTTATCTAAATTTCAACAAAATATCTCTTAAAAACTTTTAAAAATATATATTTAGCTTGAATTTATTAAAATTTCGATAAAATCTAGCCTTGCATTATGTAAATTTAGTGATGCCAAAGGTTAGGTATATGCGATACGGCAAAGTTTTTCTTGCTTCTGGACTATTTAGAAGAGCTATAATTATTTTAGCGATATTTCTTGCTATGAGTGGTTTTAGCTTGCATTTTATATTTACTAATGATAATATAAGCAATGTCGTATATTTAGGCTTTTCAACGCTTGCGATTATGCTTTTAGTGCTACTTTTGGAGATATTTTTATTTATTAAAAATAATCTTATTATACCAATTGCTAATACTAAAATGTTTATTGATAAGCTAGCTCGCAAAGAGATTATCGATCCAGTTTCAAATTTTGATTTTTATCATATAAATAAAAATATTTATGATTTATTTACATCGTGGGTATGCTCACAAAATAGCCTAAAATACTATATGGAATATTATAGTTTATTATTTGATAGAAGTGATATAAAGATTTTATTTATCGATGCTAAAGATGGCTCTATAATGGATGCTAGCCGTTGTGCGGTGGAGTTTTATGGCTACTCTAAGGGCGAGCTATTAACAATGAGTATATTTGATATTCGTGTAAATGATGGAGCAAAAACTAACTATCATAAGCATAAATTAGCTAGTGGTGAGATTAAATTTGTTGAGGTGATTAGCACTCCAGTAAGCTTATATTTTAATGATTCATATTTTATGATTATTTTAGATGCTTCAAAAGCACAAGAAAAAATAGAGAGTCTAAATAGTGAGATTGGAATGATTGAGCATAATCCTGCAATTGTTATTAAATTTATCTATGATGAGAGCTGGATGAGCACTCAGCTTAGTTCAAATGCAAATTTATTAATTCCAAATGATGTTAAACAAATTGATATAAAAACTTTATGCCATAGTGATGATATCACTCCATTAAGCTTAGAGTTAGAAAGAAAGATAAAATTAGAAAATAGCATATATGATATGAAAAAAGAGCTTGATAGGGCTTATAGATTTAGGTTAAATAGTGGCGAGTATGGGTGGTTTAGACTTTTTGTTTCAAGTATGAAAAATAAAGATAACAAAACAGAAGTTACTATGTTTTTAGTTGATAGCACTGAACAAGAGATTTTAAAAGAGATTTTATCTAGTAAATTAAAACGCTATGAAAGTAGAATTTTAAGCAGTAATTTGTTAGGCTTTGAGTATTTCGCTCAAAGTGGTATTTTTAAATTTAGTATTGATTTTGTTGAGTTTTTAGGATATAAAAATAGTATTGATATGGGAGTTAGTTCTATTGAGGATATATATAAAATTGTTTATAGAGATGATATTGATATTTTAATTGATGAGTTAGATAGGTATATAGATGGCAGTTCACGGTTAATTGAGTGTGATATAAGGCTAATTAAAAAAGATGGAAATCGAATTTATGTTCGAATTAAAGCCAAAGCCCTAGATACACTAAATGACTCTGATGAGATTATTGGTACTGCTACAGATATTAGTGATCATCATAATTTTGTAGTTCAAAACGCTATATCTAAGGCGATTATGCTTAGTTCTATTAATGGAATATTAATTTGTGATGCAACTGGAAATATATTAGATGTCAACGAAAGCTTTACAAAAATTACTGGATATAGCAAAAAAGAAGTTATTGGTAAAAAACCGCAAATCCTGCATTCAGGTAAACATGATAATGTATTTTATGCTAAAATGTGGTCTGATATTAAGCATTTTGGTAGTTGGAGTGGAAGAATCTATAATAAAAATCGTTCCGGTGAAATTTATCAAGAGCATCTAGTAATCACAGCTATTAAAGATGAACATGAGATAATTCAGCGATATGTGGCACAATTTTATAAAATAATGGAGTAAGGAGAGAATTTGAATTTGGATACACAAAAGATCTATGAACACGATATCCCAGATGGGTCAAAGCTATATTTTGGCGCTAGCGCTAAGCTTAAAAGAGAGATTGAAGCTAAAGCAGCTGAAATTTTAGAAAAGAATGAATTTAGCGAGATTATCACTCCATATTTTAGCCATCATCAGCGTCAAAGCGTAAAGCCTGAGAATTTAATTCGTTTTGGCGATAAGCAAAATTTAGAGATTGCTCTTCGTAGCGATAGCACAATAGATGTAGTTAGAATTACTACAAAAAGATTAAAAGGTAGCGATACTAAAAGGTGGTTTTACATTCAGCCGGTATTTAAACATCCAACTAGTGAAATTTATCAAATCGGTGCTGAGATTTTAGGCGATAGCAGTATTATGCCGTGCATAGATATAGTTAGTGAGATTTTTAGAGAATTTGGTATTAGTGCGCATTTGCAAATTAGCAATATTCAAATTCCAAAAATTATTTGCCAGCTACTAAATTTACCAATTAGTGTATTTGAAAATGGTAGATTAGAAGTAATTTTGGGACTAAATTTACCATGGTTAAACCGCCTAGCAAATATAAAAAGTGATGCTGATATAGATGCGGTTATTGCCATTGCGCCAAGTGAGCTAAAAGAGCCGTTAAACTCGATAAAAGGATTAGCTAGTAACTATGATAAACGAATATATGCACCGCTATATTATTCTAAAATGAGATATTATGATAAGCTATTTTTTAGGTTTTTATGCGATAATAGCATTTTAAGTAGTGGCGGAAGCTATGAAATTGATGGAAACATCTCAGCTGGGTTTGCTATATTTAGCGATGCTGTGATAGAGAATTTAAGAAGTAAATAAAGGATTGATATGACAAAAGCAGATTTAATTGTTGGAATTCAGTGGGGTGATGAAGGTAAAGGTAAAATCGTAGATATGCTCTCGCAAAATTATGATTTAGTATGTAGAAGTGGCGGCGGGCATAATGCTGGTCATACTATATGGGTAGATGGCGTAAAATATGCGCTTCATTTAGTTCCAAGTGGTATTTTGCACCCAAATATTATAAATATAATTGGCAATGGCGTAGTGGTAAATCCTGAGGTTTTAATCAAAGAAATGTCACAATTTAAGAATCTAGAAGGAAGATTTTACATTAGTGATAGAGCTCATCTAAATTTAGCCTACCACTCGCTAATTGACCAGGCCAAAGAGAGATTAAAAGGCGATAAGGCTATAGGTACAACTGGTAAAGGTATTGGCCCAGCATATGCTGATAAGATTAGTCGCACAGGGCATAGGGTTGGCGAGCTTTTAAATCCTGAGCTATTAAGTACAAATTTAATGAATGATTTTGAAACTAACAGGGTTTATTTAGATGCTCTTGGTGTGCAAATTCCTAGCAAAGATGAGATCTATCAAGAACTTAAAGGTTTTAAAGAGGCTTTAGCGCCTTATATTGCTGATACTACTCAAATTTTATGGAGAGCAATGAGTGAGAATAAAAAAATTCTCCTTGAAGGCGCTCAAGGAACGCTTCTAGATATCGATCACGGAACATATCCATATGTAACTAGCTCAAATACTATTGCAGCTGGAGCTTGTACTGGGCTTGGACTTAGTCCAAAAAGTATTGGCGATGTGATTGGAATTTTAAAAGCTTATACAACTAGAGTTGGCAATGGAGCATTCCCAACAGAAGATCACGGCGTAGATGGACAAACTATGTGCGAAGTGGGTAAAGAGTACGGCACAACTACCGGTAGAAGACGCAGATGTGGATGGTTAGATGCTGTAGCTGTTAGATATGCCTCAATGCTAAATGGCGTTGATAGCTATGCACTAATGAAGCTTGATGTGCTAGATGGATTTAAAACCATTAAAATTTGTAAAGCTTATGAATATCAAGGAGAGATAATTGATTATATGCCTGCAAATTTAGATGAGGTTACGCCTATTTATGAAGAGCTTGAGGGTTGGGATAGCATTAGTGGAATTAAGCATTATGATGACTTGCCACTAAATGCTAAGAGATATATTAATCGTATTGAGGAGTTAACTGGAGTTAGAGTCAGTATCGTCTCAACAAGTCCAGAAAGGAGCGATACAATACTAAGATGAGTAATCAATTTACCCAAATAGTCAAAGTCAAAGAAGAGGAGTTAAATAAGCTTGAAATGAGCCTAGCACGAGCCAAGGCTACATTTCGTGAGCTTACTCGCTCTATAGATGCAATCAATGCCGAGCTTAATATGAGCAAATTTCCAAAAAGAGGCTCATCAATGAAAATTCAAGCCACAATTGAGCAGCAAAAGCTTTTAAGAATGCAAAAAGATAAGATTAAAGAGAAGATTTTGCTTACTCAAAAAGAGATTGTGCATTTTGAATTTCAGTATAAAAAGGCCTATATTGAACTTGAAAAATTTAAATATATGGAGAAAGAAGAGACTCAAAAAGAGTTAAAAAATCTTAGAAAAAAAGAGGCTAAAAATCTAGATGATATGGGAACTATGAGGCACTCATTTTTAAATAAGGATAGGTATTGAAATTTATATATTTTATTATATTTTTGGCTAGTTTGTTGTATGCTGCAAGTGAGAATAATGATGAGATTTTAGCCGATAGAGAGGCAAAGATTGCTAAAAATTTAGAATTAATAGATAGCTCGCGCCAAGAGCTAGAGGCTTATAGAGCTGCAACAAATACGCTATTTAATCAACGTGAAGAACAGATTTTAGCTAAAGAAAGAGATCTAAATAAAACCTTAGCGCAGATTTCTCAAAAAGAAGAAAATATTAAAAAAATGCTTGATAAAAATGAGAAAATTTTATCTGAGATCAAGAGTATTACAAATGATAAGATTCTATCCGTTTATGCTAAGATGAAAGACGGAGCTGCAGCCACCATAATTGCTCAGCTTCCACGTGATGAGGCAGCAAAGGTTTTGCATGCACTAGATCCAAAGAAGATATCGACAATATTTGCTAAGATGGATCCGCAAATAGCAGCTGAACTTACGCAAATTTTGAAAAATGATGAGCTTTTTAAGGATTTAAATTCAACTAAATAAATTTAATTTATCTTGCTATTTTTAGCTGATTTTATATATTTTTTTGATAAAATTAGTCAAAAATTTATAAAGGTCATTTAAATGCGTATTAAACTTCCACATGCTCCATATATAGCAAGAAAGATTACAACTGATCTCCTAGGCTCTGGTTTTGTTAAATTCAAAAGCGGTACAGAGCCTATAACTGCCGTTGCTCGAGAGATTCTTTGTGTTGATATAAATAAAGAAAGAGCCCTAGAAGAGCGTGTAAAAGAGCTTTTGGAACAAAATGAGAATGAGATCGATTTTATGCAAATTGATCGCAAGAATATGTTTTGGTTGATTAAGAAAAAATTAGCCAAAGAGTTTGGAGTAATGCTCTCATATGATGACCGTTATAGTAGTCTATCGCATGAGATTTTACAAAGATTATGGAGAGAAAATTTAATCGATTATAGCGTTTCAGAAAATAGGGTTAAAAATTTGATTTATGGCGCAATAGAGAGCTATTTAAAACAGTATGAAGCTATCGAAGATAGCGTAGCAGATAGATTAGAAAACTATAAGAAAAAGCTAATACCAGGCACTGAGGAGTATGATTTGATATTTGAAAGACTCTATGAAGAAGAGCTTAGCAAAAGAGGAATGATATAATGAAGGCATATATTTATTTAGAAAATGGTGTTTATTTAGAAGCTAAGGCTTTTGGTAAGGGTGGAAGTGCTTTTGGCGAGCTTGTGTTTAATACATCTTTGACTGGCTATGAAGAGATTATTACAGATCCTAGTTATGCTGGACAGTTTATTGTATTTACTATGCCTGAAATTGGGATTGTAGGTATAAATGATGATGATACAGAAAGTAACAAAATTCACGCAAGTGGCGTATTTATGCGTAATTTTAATGCCAATCCAAGTAATTTTAGATCAACACAAAATATTGAAAAGTTTTTTTACGACCAAGGCAAATTTGGTGTGTATGATATAGATACAAGATATTTAACTAAGATGCTAAGGGATAGCGGAAATTTAAGAGTATATGTCTCAACTGAGATTAGTGATAAAGATGAGCTTAAAAAAGCTTTAGAAAGTAGTGCTAGAATCGATGAGATAAATTATGTAAGTATCGTAAGCACAAAAGAGCCATATATTCACACTGCTTCAAGATGGGAGCATAAAAACCAAGCTTATGGTAGTGTAAATTCAATTGGTAAAAGAGTTGCCGTTATTGATTATGGTGTTAAAAGAAATATATTAAATGAGCTTTGTAGTGTTGGTCTTGAACTTGAAGTATATCCGCACGATGTACAAGGTGAAGTTTTAATTGACAAATTTAATAAAGGTCAAATTCATGGAGTATTTTTAAGTAATGGTCCTGGTGAGCCTAGAATGCTAGTTAATGAGATTGCTCAGATTAAAAAACTAATAGCAGCTAATATTCCGATGTTTGGTATCTGTCTTGGTCATCAGTTGCTTTCAAATGCTTATGGTTATGAGACTTATAAACTTAAATTTGGTCAGCATGGAGCCAATCATCCAGTTCAAAATTTAGAGACAAAAAGTATAGAGATTACAGCGCAAAATCATAACTATAATGTTCCAGAGAATATCTGCGAAGTAGCCACAATTACCCATAGAAATCTTTTTGATAATACTATTGAAGGGGTATGTTATAATAGTGGAAAAGTATTTTCAGTTCAGCATCACCCAGAAGCAAGCAGCGGCCCAAATGAGAGCAAATATATATTTAAGAAATTTATAGAAATTCTATAATGGAGCTTACTACCATCCTTGCTACTATTACACTTGCGGTTGGTTTTAGCCTTTCGCACTGCATTGGTATGTGTGGCGGGTTTGTGGTAGCTTGTGCTGTAAAGCTTAGTCAAAAAGATAGAACAACTAGACTAATTTTATCTTTAGGTTATCATCTTAGTAGGGTTTTAGCTTATGTAATTTTGGGTCTTTTGTTTGGACTTTTTGGCTCAGCAGTTATCTTTAGCGGTGTTAGCAAGGGTTTACTTATATTTTTTGCTGGAGTAGTTTTAATTATTTTGGCTTTTGGCATTTTTAAAAGAGGTAAACTCCTTTCTTGTATTGAAAATCAAAAATTAAGCTCATTGATTATACCGTTACTTGGTAAATTTAGACAAAAAAATAGTACTATCTCATTTTTAATCTTAGGATTTTTAAATGGACTTTTACCTTGTGGGGTCGTATATTATTTTTTAGCTATGTCTCTTGGAAGTGGGTCTTTGGTAAATGGGTCGATTATTATGGCTATTTTTGGTCTTAGCACAATTCCGGTAATGATGGGATCGGGATGGATTTTGTCAATTTTGAGTAATAAATTTAAAAATTATATAAATTTAGCTTCATTTTTGATTATGCTTGGGTATGGAATTTATCTTTTATATTTAGGATTCATGGTGTTAAAATGAAATTACAACAATATCAAAGAGCCATTGATGAGAGTAATATCGTATCAAAAACTGATATAAATGGGATTATAACTTTTGTTAATGATGAGTTTTGTAAAATTAGTGGCTATTTAAGAGATGAGTTAATCGGACAATCGCATAATATCGTTCGTCATCCAGATGTGCCAGCTGAATATTTTAAACGTCTTTGGGAGACGATTTTAAATAAAAAAATTTACAAAGGATTGATTAAAAATAGAACCAAAGATGGCAAAGCTGTTTATCTAAATACTACGATTATCCCGATTTTAGATAATAATAATGAAATTGAGGAATTTGTGGCGATTCGTTATGATATTACTGAGATGATTGAGTTAAATGAAAAGCTTATGAGGGCGCAAAATGATTTGCGTAAGACTAAAAAATTAGTTGAACTAAATAGAGAACTAGAAGAGCGTGTAGCAATTGAGGTGGCTAAAAATGAAGAACAAAGTAAGTTAATGTTTCAGCAAAGCCGCCTAGCTAATATGGGTGAAATGCTGGCTAATATTTCACATCAGTGGCGTCAACCTTTAAATGAGTTAAGTATAAATTTATATAAACTAAAACAAAGCACTAAAGAGCCAAGCTCACAATTTATTGAGATTTATGAGCATTCAAAGGCTGTGATTAAAGGAATGAGTAGTATTATTGATAACTTTAGAAATTTTTTTACTAATAATGGTGATGATGAAAGATTTTCTCTTAAAGATGCTGCTCAAGATGCGATTTTAATGCTAGAGAATACTTTTAAAAATGCATCTATAAAACTCGAGATAGATATAGATGATAATATCTATATAGTAGGGCGTCAAAATGAGATGGCTCAGATATTTATAAATCTATTTTCAAATTCAAAAGATGCTTTTTTTCAGCATAATATAAAAGATAAGAGAGTAAATGTAAGAGCATATATTCAAAATGATACAAATAAACAGATCAGATATGCTATAATCACGATTTCTGATAATGCTGGTGGGATAGAAGATAGTGTGA
Organism: Campylobacter sp. P091; assembly: GCF_002138935.1. Classification (NCBI taxonomy): domain Bacteria; kingdom Pseudomonadati; phylum Campylobacterota; class Epsilonproteobacteria; order Campylobacterales; family Campylobacteraceae; genus Campylobacter; species Campylobacter sp. P091. Next base: position 18,664 of record NZ_MJKZ01000008.1, on the reverse strand, counting down.
GTGATAAGTTATTTGATCCATATTTTACTACCAAGCATCCAAATGTAGGAACAGGTTTGGGGTTATATATTGTTAGGAGAATTGTGAGCAAATTACAAGGTCAAATTAGTGTAAGCAACCTTGAAAATGGCGCTTGCTTTGAAATTAAAATACCATTAAACGGAGATAATGATGAATGATATACTAAAAAACCTAACTGTTTTGTTTGTCGAAGATGAGGAGAAAATAAGAACTTCAATAGCTAATGTCATGGAGGATGTTTTTAAAAAGGTAATTGTAGCTGGAAATGGCGATGAAGGGCTAAAAAAATTTAAAAAATACAACCCAGATTTAGTACTTACAGATATAGTAATGCCTATAATGGATGGCCTAGAGATGGCTAAAGAGATTAAGTGCATATCTAGATTTACACCTGTTATGGTGCTAAGTGCATTTAGCCAAAAGGAGAGATTGCTAAGTGCGATTGATGTAGGAATTGATAAATATTTAATTAAACCAATTGATATCGAAGAGTTATTTGATGCTATTTGTAAGCTTGCTAAAGAGAAAATTGGTGTAGCATCTGAAATAGAGATTGGAAATGGATTTAAATTTAATAAAACCAAAAGAGTTCTAATAAATAGTGCTGGTGAGGAGATTGGGCTGACTAAAAAAGAGCTAGCATTTGTAGCGATTTTAGCTCAAAGGATTGATACATTAGTCTTACATGAAGAGATTAAACAAAGCGTCTGGACAGGAGAGAAGGTAAGTGATGCAGCTATTAGAACCTTTATAAAAAGAATTCGTGATAAAGTTGGAGCGAATTTAATTAAGAATATCCCAGGTCTTGGCTATAAAATCACTACCAAAGATGAGTAACTTTGTAAAACTATCTAAAATTTTAAAATTATCGGAGTTGCTTTAAAGTATGGTAACTCCATATTTTTATACTCTTTTTAAAATCTTTTAAATTAATTTTTGATATTTTTTCATTATTTTAAGTTAATTTATATTTTATTTACCATATAATTAAAAGTATTTTTTTTTCAAAAAGATAACAAACTTTACAGGAGGACTTTTAATGCAGCCAAGTAATGCATTGAACTACGACTATACAGTCGCTAAGTACTTCATGTTTACCACTATTATTTTTGGTATAGTTGGTATGGGTATTGGTACTTTGATAGCCTTTCAAATGGCTTACCCAGACCTTAACTATCTAGCTGGTGAATATGGAACATTTAGCCGTCTTAGACCACTTCACACAAACGGTGTGATTTACGGATTTATGTTGTCAGGTATTTTTGCTACCTGGTATTATATTGGACAAAGAGTGCTTAAAGTATCTATGAGCGAATCTAAATTTCTAATGTTCATAGGTAAGCTTCACTTCTGGCTATATGTATTGGTTATAGCTTTAGCTGTTGTAACTCTTTTTGCTGGTGTTTCTACATCTAAAGAGTACGCAGAGCTTGAGTGGCCAATTGATATTATAGTTGTTGTTGTGTGGGTTTTATGGGGTGTTTCTATATTTGGGCTTATTGGAATTCGCCGTGAAAAAACTCTATATATCTCTTTATGGTATTACATTGCTACATTCCTTGGCGTAGCTATGCTATATCTATTTAACAATATGGAAGTACCTACTCGTCTAGTATCTGGTATGGGTAGTTGGATCCACTCTGTATCTATGTATGCAGGTACAAATGATGCGCTAGTTCAATGGTGGTTTGGACACAATGCGGTTGCGTTTGTATTTACAGTTGCAATTATTGCTCAAATTTATTACTTCCTACCAAAAGAGAGTGGTCAGCCAATCTTTTCATATAAGTTATCTCTATTCTCATTTTGGGGTTTAATGTTTGTATATCTTTGGGCTGGTGGTCACCACCTTATTTACTCTACTGTTCCAGATTGGATGCAGACTATGGGATCTATATTCTCTATAGTTCTTATCTTGCCTAGTTGGGGTTCTGCTATCAATATGCTTTTAACAATGAAAGGCGAATGGGGACAATTAAGAGATAATCCACTAATTAAATTTATGGTTTTAGCCTCTACATTCTATATGTTCTCTACTTTAGAAGGACCAATTCTTTCAATAAAATCAGTAAATGCTCTAGCGCACTTTACAGATTGGATTCCTGGACATGTTCATGATGGTACTTTGGGCTGGGTTGGATTTATGACTATGGCTGCACTATACCATATGACTCCACGTATTTTTAAACGTGAGCTATATAGTAAATCTTTAATGGAAGCACAATTTTGGATCCAAACTACAGGCATCGTGCTATACTTTGCATCTATGTGGATCGCTGGTATCACACAAGGTATGATGTGGAGAGCTACAGATGAATATGGTAACCTTGCTTATTCATTTATAGATACAGTTACTGTTCTTATCCCATATTATTGGATTAGAGCTATCGGTGGTTTATTATATCTAATCGGTTTCTTTATGTTTGCTTACAATATTATGAAATCTATCTCATCAAGTAAGCCTATAGATCGTGAGCCAGTAAGTGCTTCACCAATGGCTGCGTAAGGAGGGATGTATGTTTAGTTGGTTAGAGAAAAATCCATTCTTTTTTGCGGTATTTGTGTTTATCTTTATAGCATATGCTGGTATTGTTGAAATTTTGCCAGATTTTGCTGATCGTGCTAGACCTGTAGAACACAAAAAACCATATACAGTATTACAATTAGCTGGTCGCCATGTATATATATCTGATAGCTGTAATGCGTGCCACTCTCAGCTAATTCGACCATTTAAATCTGAAACAGATAGATATGGTATGTATTCAGTAAGTGGTGAATTTGCTTATGATAGACCATTTTTATGGGGATCAAAAAGAACTGGTCCAGATCTAGCTAGAATTGGTAATTATAGAAGTGTTGACTGGCATGAAAATCATATGAAAGATCCAGTAAGCGTAGTTCCAGGATCTATTATGCCTGCTTATGCTCATATGTTTAATAAAAATGCAGACATAGAGACTGCTTATGCTGAAGCTGTTACAGTTAAAAAAGTATTTAATGTTCCTTATGATGTAGAAGGAATGCCAAAGCTAGGTAGCTGGGAAGAGGCTCAAGCAGAGGTAAGAGCAGAAGCGGAGGCTATCGTAAGCCAGATGAAAGATCAAGATGTAAAAGATGCATTTGCTAGAGGCGAAATCCGCCAAATAGTTGCATTGATTGCATATTTAAATAGCTTAAAATAAGGTTTGTTATGAGTGTAGAGACTATGAGAGAGATTCAAGCTTATGGCTTTTATATAATGTTAATAGCTATGGTAGTTATACTATATAGCTATTGGTTTCATCTAAAAAAATCAGAAAAAACTGGTAGAAGAGATTATGAAAAATACTCAAATTTAGCCTTGAATGATGATTTGCAAGATGAAATTCTTGAGAGTGTCTCTACTTCTAGCAAAGATACTAATAGGAGCGTTAAAAAATGAAATGGTTTAATCTAGAAGACAGTGTAAATTCGCTTTCTATTCTTGGTGCTATAGCCATCGTATTGTTGACATTAGTTGTCGTAGGTAGGCTATTTAAACTGATGAAAGTGAAAAAAGATGGCGGTGAGCTAAGTGAGCATAACTGGGATGGAATTGGTGAATATAAAAATCCGCTTCCATTTGGTTGGGCTGTTGTATTTGTTCTTACTATAGTATGGGCAATTTGGTATTTTTTAGCTGGATATCCTTTAAATTCATATTCACAAATTGGTGAGTATAATGAAGAGGTCAAAAAATATAACGCAAGCTTCCAAGCTAAATTCCAAAATGCTACTCAAGATGAGTTAAAAGCAATTGGAGAGCAAGTATTTTTGGTTCAATGTGCCTCATGTCATGGAATCACAGGTGATGGTATTAATGGTAAAGCAGCTAACCTAATAGAGTGGGGTAGCGAAAAAGGAATTTATGATGTTATCATCAAAGGTTCAAAAGGCTTAGGATACCCGCTTGGCGATATGTTAAGTGCAGCTGATAATGGTATTGATGAAGCTACTGCTAAGGCACTAGCAGCATTTACTGCTAAAGAGATATCAGCTATTAAATCCACAGTAAATGAAGACTTAGTAGAAGCTGGTCGTGCAGCGTGGGCTACTTGTGCGGCTTGCCATGGTGAAGATGGCAAAGGTATGGATGGAATGGCTCCAGATCTTACTAAATATGGCTCAAGTGATTTTGTAGTAGAGGTTTTAGCTCGTGGCAAAACAGGGGATATTGGCCATATGCCTAAATTTACTGGCACAGGACTTATTAATCCTACTCAAGAAAAAGCTGTTGGCGAATATATAATTTCGCTTTCAAAAGGAGAATAATATGGAAAACACAAATAGATCTGTATTTTCATTAAGCGGAGTTACTGGTATGCTGATTGCTACTGCTCTTTTGCTATCTATATTAGTTGTACTTACATATCTAGGTATAGCGACTCAGCAAGATGTAATGCAAAAGCCATATAAACTAGTAAATCCTACATCTGTAGAGATGAAAAGTAGTGTTGAAAAAGCTGCTGAAGTTATGGTAATTAAGGAGTAAATATGTCTAATCTATTAGAATCATTGATTGTAATTGGACTTGTGATTGCTGCGGCTATAACTGCTTGGTCAGTGCTTACACCAAATAGTCTTTTCATCGGATGAGAGTATTTAATATTCTTAAAAGCGGCTTTATTGCCGCTTTGCTTAATATATGTGCGTATGGAGCTGTAATTGATAATGCTAATATTATCAGTGAGGCTGTGGAGATTAAGCTAAATTCAATCGGTAAAGAACTTAAGAGTAAAACTGGAGTTAGTCTAGATCTATTGACTGCAGAGAATATAAAAGGGATAAATTTAAAAGATATAGCTAGTTCTCATATTAAAACACTTCAAGCACCATATGTTGTTTTAGCTATTATTCCTAAGGATTTTTCTAGCAAGGCTGGTCAGCTTGATATATTTGCTTCAAATGATGCTTTAATGCTTTTTGATAAAGAGGCAGTATTAAGCCCATTTCCACAAACTGGTTCAATAATTCCACTATTAACACAAAATAAAGGTAAAGATATCTATAATTCCTCTATGCTAAATGGTTATGCTGATATAGCCGATCAAATAGCAGCTAGCAAAAATATTATTTTAGAAAATTCAATAGGCTCACAAAATAGAGATACTATAAATATCTTTAGATACTTAATATATGGTTCAATTATTCTTGTGATTATTGTTTTAATTTTTCGTAAATTTAATAAGGGTTAATAATGCAAAATCGTAAAACATTTTGGCCATACGGGATTGTAATCTCTATATTTGCCATAGTATGTTCATGTGCTTACACTATATATTATTCGCTTGATTATCCTGTGCATATGGATGATTATTACTTTGATAAGTATCAAAAAGTTGATAATAATTTTAATGAAATTCAAGCAGCTCAAGCAAATTTTAATCGTGAATTTAGTTTTAATACAACTCCGCAAATTGAGCTAAACACCAAGATATTGCCAAATGAAATTCAAAAACTTCGCAAAGGTAAAACTGCTACAATAGTCCCATTAAATCAAAACTTTAATATTAAATTTGATACAAATACTACTAAATATAGCTCTAAGATATTGCTAACTCGTCCAGATAGCAGTGAATTTGATAGAGAGCTAAATGGGCAAAATATTAATGGCAAGTTGGCTATAAATGATCTAAATTTAACTAAAGCAGGTAGATGGCAGATTAAAGCCAAGATTATAGTTGATGATAATAAAACTGGATTTTATCAAGTAGAGTTATATGCAAAATAGATCGCTTTTTGTCTTTAGTACTTCTAGGAATGTGCGGGATTTTTATGCTAGTAAGCTAAGTTTAAATTCGCTTCTACCAAAGGCTATTAGTACGGCTGAGTTTTTTGAAGAGGTTACATATGTGCCAAATAAACGCCGTGCTAGCGATACTGAGTGCTTGCTGCATATGCGTAATGCTGTAGCTAGAGTAGAGAATATCTCCAAAATTTTAAATATAAAAAATGAATTTCTAATTTTTCTTAAAAATTCGCACTATTTATTCTCATTTTTTAAGGAGCTTAGCCGAGAAAAGTGTACCGTAACTAATTTAAGTAGTGCTGATACTTATGCTAGCTATGATGAACATTTAACAATTTTAGATAATTTAGGGAAAATTTATAAAGATAGTCTAAATTCATCAAATATATACGATGATATTACACTTAGTGAATGTTATGAAATAAACTCAAATTTTATTAGCAATTTTGATAGGATTGAGTTTAGGCTTGATGGGATTTTAACCTCATTAGAGTGGGAGATTTTAACCAAAATCGCTAAGCAAACTCAGTTGATTTTAAGTGTAGATTGTAGTAAATTTAACCAAAAAACGATAGAAAAGATAAAAAATTTTACAAATTTAAATTTCAAAACCAGCCATAACTATAAGCTAAATTTAAGCGATAAATCCATAGAAAGCAAGACTAGACTAAACCAAAACCCAAATATAAATATTATGGGATTTTCTCTTCGTAGCTTACAAGCGGCTTTTGTTTTTGATGAGATATCAAATATGATAAGAGATGGGATAAAACCGCAAAATATCGCCGTGATACTACCCGATGAGAGCTTTGCAGAGGTGTTGCAAAATCTAGATGAAAATAATATGCTAAATTATGCTATGGGAAAAAGCCTACGCAATGATCCAATTTGTATATTTTTACACTCTTTAAAAGAAGCCATTATTCAAGAGCTTGATTATAAATTTAACCCAAATTATATAAAAGAGACACAAAGTCCAAATCAAATACTTGCTACGCTAAATAGCTTTAATTTATCAACCCAAATTTATAATCATATTAAAGAAATATTTTATTCAAAAGTGAGTTTTGAAAGCTTTGAGAGCGTTATGAAGTTGCTACTAAGTGATATCAAAAAAAGCACTGAAATTGCTGAGTTTATAGAAACTGAGCTTTTTAATATTAAAAATCTTTTAAGAGAGATTGAACTTAAATTTAGTGAACTTCTTGAGCTATTTTTGTTAAATTTTGCCAATAAAAAAGAGAGTATGACTGGCGGTGGATTAGTTACTGTAATGGGTGTTTTAGAGAGTCGTTCTAGAGCTTATGATGGGATTGTAATTGTAGATTTCAATGACTCTTTAGTGCCTAAAAGAAGCCAAAAAGAGATGTTCCTAAGCTCAGTAGTGAGAAAAAATGCTGGTTTAATCAGTCATAGCGATAGGGAGAATTTACAGAGATTTTACTATGAAAGCTTGATAAATAGAGCCAAAAGGGTATCTATCAGCTATGTTGAAAATGATGAGAATATCGTATCTAGATTTATTAAGGATTTTGAGGGCGCTAAGAAGATTGAAATTTCTCAAATTTCATATGAAAACGCCTTGCGTCAAGGCGGAATCGCCATTGATTTGACGCCTAGGGATATTGTAGAAACTCACGATTTTTTTGCTTGGCCTCTCTCATTTAGTCGCTTAGATACCTATATTAAATGTCCAAGGCGGTATTATTATAAATATATCAAAAATATTGAAGAGTCTAGATTTGATGATAGGGATGCACTAGATTTTGGTAATTTGATACATAAAGCCTTAGAAGAGTATTTCAAGCAATCAAACGCTAAATTTGATAAAAGCGAGTTTTTACAGATATATAGCAAATATCAAAAAGAGAGCACGCTAAAAAGCGAGATTTTTAAGCTAAAACTTGATGAGTTCGCATCTAGTCAAAATAGCCATTTCAAAGATGGATTTAGCGTTAGCAAATGCGAGATGGATATTGAAACCCAGTTTGATGGGATTTCTATCAAAGGCAAGATTGATAGAGTGGATATCAATGGTGATGATATTTGGCTTATTGATTATAAGAGTGGAAAGGCAGATGAAAAGTCCTTGCAGTTAGCATTTTATGAGCTTTTGTATCAAGCGAAATTTGATAAAACCGCCAAGGGGTATTTCTACTCATTTGATGATAACAAATTTACCAATAGCAAAGCCGACATGGATAAATTAATCGAAGCTTTAGATGAGTTAAAAAAGAAGAATAATACCCAAATTGAATTTGATCAAGATACAAAACATTGCGATATATGCCCGTATGAATCTCTGTGTTTAAGGGGATTAAGATGAAATTTGAAAATTATTTGTGCTTAGAAGCGAGTGCGGGAAGTGGCAAGACATTTGCTCTATCAGTTCGCTATATCGCTCTATTATTAAAAGGCAATCACCCAAGAAAAATCCTAGCCCTAACATTCACAAACAAAGCCGCAAACGAGATGAAACACAGGATCACAGATACATTTTGTAATCTACATTTAAGCAAGTATGATGGCGAGCGAAATGCTATTTGCGAGCTTTTAGGTAAATCAAAAGAAGAAGTTTTGGCACTTAGAGATAAATTTATGGCTGATTTTTTGGCAAGTGAGTTAAAGATATCTACATTTGACTCCTTTTTTGCTACGATTCTTAGGCAGTTTAGCTTAAATTTAGGTCTTATGCCAGATTTTAACTCTCTTAATGATAATAGCATTGATGTTAAAAATGAGTTTAAAAGGCTCTTAAACTCAAATTCAATGATGAGTAAAGTAGCAAAATATCTATATTATACAAATAGCAAAGAAAATGCCCTTTTTGAAAAGCTTGCTCTACTCTCACAAACTAAATTTGATAAATTCGACGCCCCATGGCCAAGCTCCGAAAACGCAATGGATAGATATAATGAGTTATGTGATGTGGCATTGAAATTGAGTATCGATAAGTATTATGTGGCTAATTTTAATAAAAATTTAAGCTTAAACGAGATAGTTGAAAAAGCGGTTGTAAAAGATATAAATAAAAATTATTTTAATAAAGTAAGAGACAACGCCGAATTTAACGCTGCTAGAGATGAGTTTATAAGTGCTTTAAAAGAGTATTATCTAGCTCTTGAGAAGTATGAAATATCTCAAATTTCATATTTTGTGAATCTCTATAAAAAGGCAATCGCTAATGTAAATCGCCGTGAAAATAGCCTAAGTTTTGCCGATATCACAAATTGGGTTAATGAGCTTTTAACTAACAAAAACAATCAAGATATCGATATGCTATATTTTCGCCTTGATGCTAAGATTAGGCATATTTTGATCGATGAGTTTCAAGATACTGATATCAAGCAATATGAGATATTAGAACCACTCATAGCTGAAAGTCTCTCTGGCATAGGTCAAAGTGGCATTGGGAGCTTTTTTTATGTTGGTGATATAAAGCAGAGTATTTATAGATTTCGTGGGGGGCAAAGTGGGTTATTTGATAAGCTTAAAAAAGATTTTTCACAGATAAAAACTCAAAGCCTAGATAAAAATTATCGCAGTGATAAAAAGATAGTAGAATATGTAAATGATAAATTTAAATACAAATATCTACACTACATAGACCAAATTCCAAATAGCAAAGATGATGGCTATGTGAGGGTTATTAAATTTGATAGAGAAAAGTATTTAGAGGCGATTTATGATAGCATAAATCATCTAAGCAAATTTGGTGTAAAGTATGAAGATATGGCGATACTTTGTTGGAAAAATAGTGATATTTATAATATCAAAGACTATTTAGAAGCTAAAGGCTTAGAAGTATCTACCCAAACTACAAATAATCTTATCAAAAGTGCCAATGTAGCGGCGGTGGTGGCATTTTTGAAATACTCTATTTTTGGTGATGAGATATATCTAAACGCCCAATATGAGATAACTAAAACCAAAAAAGCCAAACTAGAGTTAAAAAGCGATGCTAGCGTAGCTCAAACTCTTAAATTCATCGCTAAATACCTTGAGCTTGAGCCTTGCGATGTTGATCTATTGAAACTATATGAGATTAGTAGCAAATATAGCGATATATATGACTTTGCTTTCAATATCGATAATGACGAGACAACCAGTGCTAAAAATAGCCAAAAAGGCATAACGATAATGACCGTTCATAAGAGCAAAGGGCTACAATTTGACCATGTTATCGTGCTTGATTATATAGGTAAAGAAAATAGCCAAAAAGATAAATTTTTAATGGAGTATAATCTAGGCACAAATAGCTGGGATATAAGGTTAGCTAATAAGGTGTTTGAGTATTTGGGCGATGAGAATTATATCCAGCTTCAAAATAGACAAAAAGAGCTTGATAGAAAAGAGGTTATAAATAAAATTTATGTAGCATTAACCAGGGCTAAACATAGCTTAATAATCTTAGCCAAAGATAATCCAAATGGCAACAATATCTCATATTTTACTATGTATGAATCAAATGGTCAAAAGGTAGAATATCTAAATTTAGATGAATGCAAATTAGGGATTATCAAACCAAATAGTGACAAAAAGCAAGAGTCCAAGCCACAAATAACCCATCTTAAACCATTTGAAAAGGTTGCGCCACAAGAGATTTCAACCAGTGATAAGCCAAAAGAGAGCTTAAATTTAGATTCTATCTACTTTGGCAAGGCGCTGCATTATTATCTTGAGAGCATTGATTTTGCTGATTTTAACTCACTTAAAATCGCTCAAAATTGCTTGTATAATAAATTTGGAGCATTTATCGACCAAGATGGCCTAAAAGATATTAAAGATAGGGTTGATATGCTTTTAAATAACCCGCAATTTTTAGAAATTATAAAAGATAAAAGATTGTATCAAGAGCAAGATATCGGATTTAATGGGGTGTTAAAGCGCATCGATTTATTATGCGTAAATAGCGATGAAATAGAGATAATAGACTACAAAACCTCTCTTAAAAATAGCGATGAGCATAAAGAGCAAGTCAGAGAATATCTAGATATTTTATCTCAAATTTATCCACAAAAAAGCGTAAAAGCGAGTATTATTTATATATTAAATGATGAAATTCGAATTTCAAAGCTCTAATATAAAAATTTTCTTAAATTCAGTTATTTTTAAGCTAGTCTCGCTATAATTTCATCTCTTAAATTAATTATATAAAAGGCAAGATTATGACAAAGATAACAAAGCCAAATGAAGTAAAGCGTGATTGGATCGTTCTTGATGCTTCTGGAAAGAGATTTGGTAGATTGCTAACTGAAGCTGCTACACTACTTCGTGGCAAACATAAGCCAGGATTTAGCCCAAATGTTGATTGCGGAGATTATGTAATCATCATCAACGCTAGCAAGGCAGAATTCACAGGTGCGAATAAAGCTGAAGAGAAACTTTATCACAGACATTCAGGCTATTTTGGTAGCGTAAAAAGCGAAAAATTTGGTGATTTACTAGCTAATAAACCTGAAAAACTTTATAAATTAGCAGTCCGTGGTATGCTACCTAAGACAAAATTAGGCAAAGAGATGCTTAAAAAATTAAAAATCTATGCTGGTAGTGAGCATCCGCACACTGCACAAATAGCTAAAGAAGGAAAATAATAATGGCAACAACATACGCAACAGGTAAGAGAAAAACAGCAGTTGCTAAAGTTTGGGTAAAACCAGGTAGCGGCAAAATCACAGTAAATGGTATGGATTTAAATACTTGGCTTGGCGGACACGAAGCTATAAAGCTTAAAGTAGTTCAACCATTATTAGTAACAAAACAAGAAACTTCTATGGATATCACAGCTACGACTTTAGGTGGTGGGTATTCAGCTCAAGCAGAGGCTTTAAGACACGGAATTTCAAGAGCTTTAGCCTCTATTGATGCAACATTTAGAGCAGCTCTTAAACCACAAGGCCTTCTAACTCGTGATAGCCGTGTTGTAGAGCGTAAAAAATATGGCCGCAGAAAAGCAAGAAGAAGTCCGCAATTCTCAAAAAGATAATATTTCATATTTCCAAAGGCCTTTTGGCTTTTGGAGCTTTTTTAAATTTAATTTTGTTTATTTAGCAAAAATTTATAATAAATTTTTATTAAGTTAAGATTGATTACATATAATTCTGATGTCCAACAGATAAACCTCCTTTTTGTAATAGTTTCGGAGTTGCAATCCAACTCCGATACCACATTTTATTACTTTTCTTAAACTTTCATAAATTACTAAAAGCCATAAAATCGCATCACAAAATAAATTAAGTTTTCTGATAATTTCATTTTGGTTATTTTCACCCAAAAGAGTAACCAAATCTTTATAAATCTCAAATATTCAAAATCACAAAATTTATATTGTTTTAAAGCGATTTAATGTATTATTCTTAAATTAATCATTACATTTAATCACACTTTTAAGGAATTAAAATGAAAAAAATCATTTTAGCATTATGTGCGGCGTCAGCGATATTTGCAAGTGATAGATATGAATTAACCATAGTTGGTGGATATGCTCACCCAGAGGGCACTCAAGGTATTGATGATCAAAAGCTAATTGGTCTAAGATTAGGTAGAAATTTAGATCTATCTTGGCTTAGTCAAATTGAGCTTGGCTTTGATTATACTCCTAAGGCTACATTTGAAGACAAAAATGGCAAAGAAATTGGCTATGATACAAGAATTGCTAGATACTATTTAAATTTAGTAAAAGATTTTGCTTTAACCGATAGATTTTCTGTTTATGCCTTGGCCGGTGCTGGATATCAAGATCTAAGTAAAGAGGCAAATGATGCTAATGATGATGGATTTGGTCAAGCTGGTTTGGGGGTTAAATTTAAAGTAGTGGATAATTTTGCTATCAAATTAGAAGCAAGAGATGCTATTAACTTCAAAGAAGGAGATAGTACATTTTTATATACTTTAGGTTTTGCTAGTAGCTTTGGTGCTACCAAAAAATCCGAGCCTACCATAACTCAAGAAGCCCCTATCGCTCCACAAGTAATAGATGGCGATGATGATAATGATGGAGTGTTAAATAGCAAAGATAGATGCCCTAATACCCCAGCAGGTGCCGTGGTGGATGAAAATGGCTGTCAAAAATTAATTAGATTAAATTTACATGCTAATTTCGCAAGTGATAGCGCAACTTTAAGCCCAAAATTTGTAGCTAAAATAGAAGAAGTTGCTAAAGTTTTAAATATGAATAGCGAGTATAAAGTTGTATTAGAAGGCCACACAGATTCTACAGGTTCAGAAAAATATAACCAAATTTTATCAGAAAAAAGAGCCAAAGCAGTAGCAGATGTGCTTATAAATATGGGTGTAAGCAAAGATAGAATCCAAACAATAGGCTATGGTGAGTTATCTCCAATCGCTACAAACAAAACTAAAGAGGGTAGAGCACAAAATCGCCGTGTTGATGCTAAATTTAGTAATTAATCATGCAGATAATCACCGATTTTGATTATACGGCTATATTGGCACTTTGTGCTAAATATAGCCTTAGAGTTATATTTTCACTACTTATATTTTTTATTGGCAAGTGGATTGTTTGGCGAATTTGCCTTGTTATAGAAAGAGTCATACAAAAAGCCAAAATAGATAAATTAATAGCCAGTTTTATTATAAATTCATCCAAAACAATATTTTTGATAATTGTCATTGTAGCAGCATTAGCAAATCTTGGTATCGATACGACCTCATTTGTAGCGATGCTTGGCGCCATAGGGCTTGGTATCGGTATGGCCTTTAAAGATTCATTTGGCAATATCGGAGCTGGGATTTTGATTCTATTTTTTAGGCCATTTAGGATAGGGGATAATATCGATATTGGCGGATATAACGGCGTAGCGAGTGAGTTAAATTTGTTTAGTATATGTCTAATAACTGGCGATGGCAAAAGCGTCATTATCCCAAATAAACAGGTCATAAATAGCAAAATTATAAATTTCTCACTAACACCAACAAGGCGAGTTGAGCTACTTTTTAGTGTGGATTATAAAGATGATTTAAGATTAGCTAAGGATATAATCTTAAATATCGCAAATCAAAATGAGTTAATCCTAAAAGAGCCCGCACCTAGCGTATTAGTAAGTGCTCTTGGGGCTCACAGCATTGATATATTAGCTAGATTTTGGGTGCTTAATGAAAATTATAGCGCCACGCAGTCAGCTATGCTAGAAGGCGTTAAAATGGCATTTGACGAAGCTGGGATTAGTATCCCATATCCGCAACTTGTAACGCATCATATATATGAGAAAGAGAGCGAAGATGATAAATAATCCTACTATTTTATTTGATCTTGATGGGACACTTATTGACTCTACTGAAGCTATCGTAAATGGATTTTATAAGGCTTTTAGGAGTTATAATCTCACCGAGCCTACAAAGGCTCAAATTTGCTCATTAGTGGGACATCCTTTGGAGTATATGTTTGGCTCACTTGGAGTTAAAGAGCATTTGATAGCTGATTTTATCGCTATTTACAAAGAAGATTATAGACAAAACTACCTAGCACAAACCACTCTTTTACCTGGTGGATTTGAAGCAGTTAGCAAGGCTAGTGAATTTGCGAATTTAGGAGTAGTAACCACAAAAACCTCTTTATATTCTAAAAATTTGCTTGAAAACTTAGGAATTTTAAAATATTTTAGTGTTGTTATAGGGCGAGATGATGTAACCCATCCAAAGCCAAATCCCGAGCCGATTCTAAAGGCTTTAGAAGCGATTGGTAAGAGCCCAAAAAGCTATATGATAGGCGATACCCCAATGGATGCTAAAGCGGCTAAGAGTGCCGGTATTTTCAGTATTGGCGTAACTTGTGGATATGAGAGTAGAGAGAATTTAGAATCAATCTGTGATTATGTCTGCTTAGATACTTTAAGCGCTGTAGAGTATATCTCAAGATATCTAATTCATAAAATTTATTGATTTTTTGTTTAAACTTATAAATTAGCTAAAAAATTTGGCTAATTTTTTCTAATTAATTATATATTAATTTTATGGAAAAATCATATTTTGAGCTATGTATTATTTATATAACTGATAATTTATATAAAAATAAATTTATAGTTAACTTATTTTTTAAGTTTTTATAATATAATTACTAACTTTAAGTTAAAAATAATTAAACTAATATAAGTCTTAAATTTTTATTCCTTGAATATAAAAATTTAGCTTAGAAAGGAATCAAATGAGTAAAATTATGAAAACCATGGATGGCAATGAAGCAGCAGCTTACGCCTCTTATGCTTTTACAGAAGTTGCTGGGATATATCCTATTACGCCTAGTTCACCTATGGCAGACTATGTGGATATATGGGCAAGTGAAGGCAAGAAAAATCTCTTTGGAATGCCTGTTAAAGTAGTCGAGATGCAAAGCGAAGCCGGTGCGGCCGGTACGGTACATGGTAGCCTTCAAGCTGGAGCATTGACTACTACATTTACAGCAGCTCAAGGACTATTGCTTAAAATTCCAAATATGTATAAAATTTCAGGTCAAATGCTCCCTGGCGTAATCCATGTCGCAGCTCGCTCTATTGCCGCTCAAGCTCTATCTATATTTGGCGATCATCAAGATATATATGCCTGTAGGCAGACTGGTTTTGCTATGCTTGCAACTGGCTCAGTCCAAGAAGTAATGGATTTAGCTGGAGTAGCTCACCTTAGCGCTATTAAGGGTAGAGTGCCATTTATGCACTTTTTTGATGGGTTTAGAACTAGCCATGAAATTCAAAAAATCGAAGTGATGGATTATAGTGTATTTGATAGATTGCTTGATAAAGAGGCGGTTGAAGAGTTTAGACGCACTTCTATGAATCCAGAAAATCCAAAGATTAGAGGAACAGCTCAAAATGATGATATATACTTCCAAACTAGAGAGCTAACAAATAAATTCTATGACGCAATCCCTGATATCGTGGCGTATTATATGGATGAAATATCTAAGGTTACAGGTAGGAAATACGCCCCATTTGTATATTATGGCGCCAAAGATGCTACTAGAGTAATTGTAGCGATGGGTTCAGTTACTCAAACGCTTGAAGAAGTTGTGGATTATCTAAATTCCAAAGGCGAAAAAGTAGGCGTGTTAAAAGTCCATCTATATAGACCATTTAGTATTAAATATATGTTTGATGTGATGCCTAAATCAGTAGAAAAAATAGCCGTTTTAGACCGCACTAAAGAGCCAGGAAGCCTTGGCGAGCCGCTATATTTAGATATCAAAGCTGCATATTATGGCAAAGAAAATGCCCCAATTATCGTAGGCGGAAGATATGGCTTAAGCTCAAAAGATGTCGATCCAGCTCAAATGTTAGCAGTATATGAAAATTTAAATTCACCTACGCCTAAAGATGGATTTACAGTTGGTATAGTAGATGATGTCTCATTTACTTCACTAGCAGTAGGAGATAAAATTTCACTAAGTGATGAAGATTGTATAGAGTGCTTATTTTATGGGCTTGGAGCTGATGGCACGGTTGGAGCAAACAAAAACTCAATCAAAATTATCGGCGATAAAACAGATCTATATGCTCAAGCATATTTTGCTTACGATAGCAAAAAATCAGGCGGCTATACTAGAAGCCATTTAAGATTTGGCAAAAACCCTATCCGCTCTACATATTTAGTATCAAATCCGCATTTTATAGCATGTTCGGTGGCGGCATATTTGGATATTTATGATGTGGTAGATGGGTTAAGAGATGGGGGGACATTTTTATTAAATTCCATCTGGGACGTTAAAAAAACGATAGAGAAAATCCCAAATAGAGTAAAACGCATTCTAGCACAAAAAAACGCAAATTTCTATATCCTAAATGCTACCAAATTAGCCTATGAAATAGGTCTAGGAAATCGCACAAATACAATTATGCAATCGGCATTTTTCAAGCTTTCAGGCATTATAGACTATGAAGAAGCTCAAAAATATATGAAAGAGTATGCTTACAAAACCTATCATAAAAAGGGCGATAAAATTGTAGAGATGAACTATAGAGCCATTGATGAGGGTGCTAGTGAGCTTGTAAAAATCGATATTGATCCAAGCTGGATAAATTTAAGCGATGATGTAAAAGAGGATAAATACAAAGGTAGCGATTTTGTAGAAAATATCGTTAAGCCTATGAACGCAGCTCGTGGGGATTATTTGCCAGTTTCAGCCTTTGTGGGATATGAAGATGGCTCTTTTGAATCTGGCACAACAGAATTTGAAAAGCGAGGCGTAGGAGTAATGGTGCCAAAATGGATAGAGGAGAATTGTATCCAGTGTAATCAATGTGCCTTTGTATGTCCTCACGCTGTTATTAGACCATTTTTAATAGATGAAAATGAGATGGCAAATGCCCCACAAGGCGTAAAAGATAGAGCAATTGATGCTAAAGGCAAGGAGCTAACTGGATTAAAATATAAAATTCAAGTAAGCCCACTAGATTGTACAGGCTGTGAGCTGTGTGCTCATGAGTGTCCAAGCAAAGAGAAATCCCTAGTAATGGTACCACTAAATGGCGAGATAGAAAAGGGTGAGCAAGAAAATGCTGATTATCTATTTAAAAAAGTAGTATATAAAGATGATTTGATGAATAAGCAAAGTGTCAAAGGCTCAGGCTTTGCTCAACCTTTATTTGAATTTCACGGCGCATGTCCAGGATGCGGTGAAACGCCATATATCACTCTAGTTACAAGGCTATTTGGCGAACAGTTGATGGTGGCCAATGCGACTGGTTGTAGCTCTATTTATGGTGGGTCAGCACCATCATCGCCATATAGAAAATCTAATAAAACAGGCAATGGTGTAGCATGGGCGAATTCGCTATTTGAAGATAATGCTGAGTTTGGTATGGGTATGGAGATAGCTATGCAAACTATCCGCAATAGAGTAGAGAGCATAATGCTAAATACCAAAGACAAAGCCCCAAATGCTATAGCAGCGCTATATAATGACTGGTTAGCTAATAAAAATGATAGAATAGCCACCCAAAATATTAGAGATACCTTAGTCCCACTACTTGAAGCAAATTCAAATTTCGAAGGGGCAAAAGAGCTTCTAAGCCTTAAACAATACATAGCCAAAAAATCACAATGGATTATTGGAGGCGATGGCTGGGCTTATGATATCGGATATGGCGGTTTGGATCATGTATTAGCAAGTGGTGAAAATGTCAATGTCTTGGTTCTTGATACAGAGGTTTATTCAAACACAGGTGGCCAAAGCTCAAAATCTAGCCGAAGTGGCTCAGTAGCACAATTTAGCGCTAGTGGCAAAGCAGTCCAAAAGAAAGATCTAGGCCAAATTTCAATGACTTATGGCAATATCTTTGTAGCCCAAATCAATCTAAATGCTAGTCAAGCAAATGTGATAAAAGCTATCACCGCAGCCGAAGAATATGATGGCCCAAGCCTTATAATAGCCTATTCTCCATGTATAGCTCATGGTATCAAAGGTGGCCTTACTATGTCAGGAGAGCAAGCGGAGTTAGCCACAGCTTGTGGATATTGGCCTACATATATCTATGATCCAAGCCTATTAGCCCAAGGCAAAAATCCGCTTAAAATCACATCCAAAGAGCCTAATTGGGATAGATATGAAGAGTTTTTATTAAACGAAGTTCGTTATAACTCGCTTAAAAAGATCAATCCTAATCACGCAGATGAGCTATTTGCTAAAAACCTAAGCGATGCTAAGCGACGATATAGACAATTAAAACGCTTAGCCGCAGCTGATTATAGCGATGAGTTAAATTAATTTTATAATTTAATCACTAAGGCCTACTCATAATTTTTATGAGTAGGCAAATTTATTTTTTAATTATTTTTTAACATTATCTATAAACCAAAAACTCTCAAATTCACTCTTATCCCATAGTCAACCCATTAACCTCCCCCAAAACCCACAAATTTAATCAC
>NZ_MJKZ01000007.1:1596-86590 GCF_002138935.1 Campylobacter sp. P091 | reverse complement strand
TTCCAGGTTATGGATTTTTGAGTGAAAATCAAAATTTCGTAGAAATTTGCGAAAAGCACAATATCAAATTTATAGGCCCAAGCGTAGAGGCTATGGCTTTAATGAGTGATAAAAGCAAAGCCAAACAGATGATGATGAGAGCGGGAATTCCAGTTGTACCAGGTAGTGATGGCGCTATCAAAGATATAGAAATGGCTAAAAAATTAGCTAGTGAAATTGGCTATCCTGTAATCATTAAAGCAGCTGCAGGTGGTGGTGGCCGTGGTATGAGAGTGGTAGAGAAAGAAGAGGATTTAGAAAAGAGCTTTTGGTCAGCTGAAAGCGAGGCTATGAGTGCCTTTGGTGATGGAACAATGTATATGGAAAAATATATCTCAAATCCACGCCACATAGAGGTTCAAGTCCTAGGCGATGAGTATGGCAATGTAATCCATGTAGGCGAAAGAGACTGCTCAATGCAACGCCGCCACCAAAAATTAATAGAAGAGAGCCCAGCAGTAATTTTAGATGATAAAACTAGAGCCCAACTCCACCAAACAGCCGTAAATGCTGCTAAAGCTATAGGATATACGGGTGCTGGGACTTTTGAGTTTTTATACGATCAAAGGGATAATAAATTTTATTTTATTGAGATGAATACAAGACTCCAAGTCGAGCATTGTGTGAGCGAAATGTGTAGCGGATTAGACTTAATAGAGTGGATGATACGAATCTCACAAGGCGAGAGATTGCCAGAGCAAAAAGATATCAAATTAAGTGGCCATTCAATAGAGTGTAGAATCACAGCCGAAGACCCAAAAAGCTTCACCCCAAATCCAGGTAAAATCACAAAATATGTCGCCCCAGGCGGTAGAAATGTCAGAATGGATAGCCATGTCTATGAGGGTTATAGCGTTCCGCCGTATTATGATAGCATGATAGGCAAATTAATCGTCCATGATATAGATAGAAATAGAGCTATTGCCAAGATGAAAGTCGCACTTGATGAGCTAATCATACAAGGGATTAAAACAACTAAAGATTTTCATATAAATATGATGAATAATGATGATTTTATCAATAATTTATATGATACAAACTATTTAGCAAAGCACTAAATCTACTTAAATCAAATTTGGTTCAGATAGCCAAATTTGATTACTTAATTATATTTTTTATTTGAGAAAATATTTTTTGTTATTTTGAATTTATTTAATATTTCCAATTTATAAAACCAAAAAATTTAAGCTCCAAAATCATTTTTATTAAAGCTTAAAGAGTTTTAATAAAATGGCGTAAATCTGCGTCTATCGCAGTAACCTTAAGAGGCTTGTACAAAATTTTCGCAATAGCAAAATAACCTTAAATGATTATTCTGTGGCGAAAATTTGGAATGTTAAAAATAGGGGTACCCCTCTTGCGGGGCTTTAGGTAGGTCAAGGGAGTGTAACTCCCTGTCGCAAAGACTAGCTTTGCTAGTCTGCGAAATTAAAATATTTTATGAGCCAATTACGCCGCCATCTTTTTTACGGATTTGGACTATTGTGCTTCGTGGAGTTGAGTTGCCGCCATTTGGATAGTGGCTATTTGCTAGATTTTCGTCTGGGTGTTGGATTCCTACAAACATAGTTGTATAATCTTCATTAAAGGCAATGCCCGTAATCTCACAAGCGATTGGACCAGTTAAAAATCTTCTAACCTCGCCGGTGATAGGATTAGCACATAGCATTTGATTGTTTCCCATCCCTTCGTAATCGCCTTTATTTGAGTATTTGCCATCGGTTTGTATCCAAAGTCTGCCAAATTTATCAAATTTTAATCCATCTGGGCTATTAAACATATTTTCTACATTGATATTACTAGTTCCTTTTCTTAAATCATTTGGATATTTCAAAGGATTTCCCGCAAGTAAAAATATATCCCATTTAAAGCCACTATCAGCGTGATTACCGCCTTTTGGGGACCATCTTAGGATGTGGCCATAGATATTATTGGCTCTTGGGTTTGACTCGCTCACTTCTGTTCTTTTGGTGTTGTTGGTTAGGGTTACATATAGGTATTTTCCATCTGGGTCTGCTGCTATCCACTCAGGTCTATCCATAGGTGTAGCACCAACTATGCTAGCTGCTAATCTAGCATTTATCAAGACATCGCCTTGATTGTGAAAGCCATTTTTCTCATCTAAGCCATTTTTGCCATATTCTAAGGCCACCCACTCGCCTACGCCTTTGAAATCGCCGGCATCTTTTAGTTTGGCTACATATAGTGTGCCTTCATTTAAGATATCTTTATTTGGTTTATTTGGATTGTATTTGGCTTTGCTAACAAATTTATATATAAACTCATTAACCTCATCATCCCCCATATATACCACGACTTCGCCATTTTTGGCTATTACTACTTCAGCATTTTCGTGTTTAAATCTACCTAGGGCGGTGCGTTTGATTGGGGTTGAGTTTGGATTATATGGGTCTATCTCTACTACCCAACCAAAGCGATTTGGCTCATTTTCGTTTTTAGCGATATCAAATCTCTCATCTAGTTTCCACTCATAATTCTCTCCTTTTACGCTAAGGCCATAGCGTTTTTGCGCTGGATTAAATGCGTAATTCTCATCACTAGACCCAAAGAAATCATCGAAATTCTCTTCACAAGTAAGATATGTCCCCCATGGCGTTTTGCCGCTAGCGCAGTTATTCATGGTTCCATATACTTTACTACCGCTCTTATCGGCTTTTGTTTTCATAAGATTATGAGCTCTAGCTGGGCCTTGGATCTCCATTTTGGTATTGGCTGTGATTCTGCGATTGTATGGTGAGTCTAGCACAACACTATAATCTCCATCGCTATTTTTAGCTATCTCAAATATACTTACTCCAACGGAATTTTGCTCATATTTAACATCATCTAAGCTCATATTTTTGCCATGGTGATTAAACATTAGTTCTGGATTCATATACTCATTATTAACAGCTAAAATCGCTCTATCTTTATCAAGGCTAAACCACGCCATACCATCGGTATTATCGCCAAATACCAAATTCGCATTTGCTATGGCTGCTTTATTGATAGTTTTGCTCTCATCAAAAGGCGTTGCCTTGCTAAAGAGCGCATCGCCCCAACTAATTAACTTTTTAGCCTCATAACCTTTTGGGACTATGACGCTATCGCTTGTGCTAGGGGCGATTTGTTTAAATCCTATTAAAGGTTTTTTCTCATTGGCTAACACATTAGAAGGCGAAAAAACCCCGCATAAGCCAAAACAGCGCTAGAAACTTTTAGAAAATTTCTTCTTTCCATAAAAAACTCCATATGATAAATTATGACGAAATTATAAAATCAGCTTGTAAAATTTTTATGATATTTTGGTTAAAAATATGTAAAATTTAGCCTTAAAATTTTAAAATACAAATTTAGAATATCCAAAGGAAATCAAGTGAGTAAAAAAATATTTATTTTAGGTACTGGGACTGATGTGGGCAAGAGCTATATAAGCGCCTTAATAGTCAAAAAAATGCGTGAATTTGGATTAAATATAGGATATTTCAAGCCTGTTTCGAGTGGGAATTTGTTATGTGATGATGGAGATATAATCCCGCTTGATGTAAAGTTTGTGCGTGAGTTTTCTAAGATTGAGCTAAGCTACTCTCAAATGAGCGAGTATAACTTTATTAAGCCTTATTCTCCGCATTTATCAGCTATAAATGAGAAAAAGCAAGTAAATTTAGATAAAATTCTAGCTAAATTTAAAATCCTAGATGGGATTTGTGATTTTTTGGTGATTGAGGGTGCTGGTGGGGCGATCTGCCCTTTTAGATATGATGAAGCAAAATTAATGCTACTTGATATAGTAAAAGCTATAAACTCAAGCGTTATAATAGTATCAGACGCAGCTCTAGGAGCGATAAATCAAGTGGGATTAACTAGCTTTTATTTAAGGCAAAATGGGATTGATATAAAGGGGGTAATATTAAATAATTTTGATGAGAATTGCCCAATTTGCGTTGATAATAAAAAGATGATAAAAGAGCTTTTTAGCTTAGAAATTCTCTCTTGCGTTAAAAGAGATGAGCTAAGCTTAAATATTAATAAAAATGATATTTTAAATATATTTAATTAAGGATAAAATATGCTTTTGGATATAGCAAAGATGGATTTGGAGCTAATCTGGCATCCGTGTTCGCAAATGTATGATTATAAGGAGCTACCACCGATTGTGATAAAGCGTGGTAAGGGGGTTAAAATCTATGATGAAAATGATAAAGAGTATATAGATATTATTAGCTCTTGGTGGTGTAATCTACTAGGCCACTCAAATGAGTATATCAATCAAGCTATCACGAATCAGCTTAACAATATAGAGCATGTGATATTTGCCAATTTCACTCACGAAGGCGCCGTGAGATTGGCTAGTAGATTAAGGCAAATTCTCCCACCTAAGCTAGATAAATTCAACTTTTCAGATAATGGTAGCTCGGCTGTGGAGAGCGCACTTAAAATGGCGTTTCAATATCAGCACCAAGTAGGCAACACACATAAGAATAAATTTATCTGCCTTAGCAATGCTTATCACGGTGAAACTATCGGCGCTTTGAGCGTTGGAGCGCTTGATTTGTATGCTAAAATTTATGAGCCAATGCTCTTAAAAGCTATCCGCATAAAAGCCCCTGATATGTATAGAAGCGAATTTGAAGGTGATAGCGATGAGATAGCTAGAAAATATTTTGAGCATTATGTGGTGCCGATTTTTGAAAAATATGGCAAAGAGAGTGTGGCCTTGATAGTTGAACCTATGCTTCAAGCTGCAGCTGGAATGATGATATATCCGCCTTTGTATCTTAAAAAGCTACGCCAAATTTGCGATGAGTATGGGGTATTACTAATAGCTGATGAGATAGCTACTGGATTTGGGCGGACTGGGCGGATGTTTGCTTGTGAGCACGCAAATATCAGCCCTGATATCATAACACTCTCAAAGGGTCTAACTGGCGGATATATGCCTATGTCTATCGTGGCTACGACTAATGAAATTTACAACGCCTTTTACGCTCCATACTCGCAAGGCAAGGCCTTTATGCACTCTCATACTTATAGCGGAAATCCACTTGGGTGCGCTGCAGCGAATGCGGTTTTGGATATATTTGAGAGTCAAAATATCCTAAATTTAGCTCAACAAAACGCAATTTATCTAAATAATGAGATAAACTCTGCTCTAAACTCACATAAAAATGTAGGTCAAATTCGCTCCATCGGCCTCATAAACGCAATAGAGCTAGTAGAGCAAAAAGATAGCAAAAAAGCCTTTAATAAAGATCTAAGAATCGGATATCAAATTTACAAAAAAGCCCTAAAAAATGGTCTTATATTAAGGCCACTTGGCGATGTCATTTACTTCAATCCGCCGCTAAATATCCAAAAAGATGAGATGGATGAAGCGATAAAAAGGTGCGTAAAAAGCATTGATGAGATTCTTGGGGGATTTTAGTTTTTTAAGATTAAAATTGCGAATTTATAACTTAGGCTAAAATCATCATTAAAGTGCGAATTTAAAGCTTTATAAGAGCTTTTTGTAAGCTTAAATTCGCCCTTAATATTATTAACTCCAGTATGTTTAAGGTGAGTTAAAAGCTCTTTTAAATTGCCAAATTTTAGCTTTATTTCTTGCTCTTTTATTGTGAGAATTTCAAATTTTTGGCTAAAAATCGCTTTTAGCTGGGCTAAATTTTTATAATCCAATCCTTGATTTGTAAAGCTAGAAAGCTCCCTTAAAGTCCCATCAATAAATATACTAAAAGCCAAAATTCCATCACTTTTTAAGCTAAATTTGAGTCTATCAGCCAAATTTTCAAGGGCATTAATCCATTGAAAAACAGAGCTTGAGATGATTAGATCTTGTCTATTTTGAATTTGTAAATTTGAAATATCTCCTATTTGAGTGCGGAATTTACTCATAAATTCACTCTCATAAAGGTCATTTAAAATCAAATTTTCATAGCTCAAATTATCTATAATCAACCTTGTCAAAACTCCGCTTCCAGCACCAATTTCATAGATATCTTTGAAATTTTGCCTATAATCTTTAAGAGCTTGTATCAAAGCATTTGCCGCATAAATCTGCGGTTTGGCATAAAGGTCATAAAATTTCGCACTTTTAAATTTCAACTATCTCTCCAAAGCTTTTAAAATTAAAAAATGCAAAATGCGGAGCGGTTATAATCCTAGCTTTATCCTTAAAATATTCTAAAACTGCCCTATTATCAAAGACCAAATCACGCTTACTCACATAAGCCCTATCCCACGAAATAGCGTTATCACAAGGTAAAATAGCGTTTTTATAAAGAGTTATAAGCTCGATTTTAGCATTTGGATTAAATGTAAAATCTCTCAATTTTTGCTCATTAATACCTAAAAAACAGAGCCTTTTAAAGCCCTCAAAATCAAACTCGCTTATACTTTTATAAAAGATATCTTTTTTAATCCCATATTTTTCATCTATACCAAAAGGGGTGCCATTTATAGCGACTGCGACCTTTAAGGGGGTGTTTTTCAGCACCAAATTCGCAGCCCAAACGCCCATTGACCACGCTATTAAATATATATCTTTATTGGCTAGAATTTCCTTATCAAAGCCCAAATCGCTATAATCACTAACCACCAAAAGTCCATAATCCCCAAGACCTAAGTGGCTAATGCTACTTTTATCAAATCCATAACCCAAAAATAACACAATAAGCTTTTTGCTATCTTTAACGAGATCCATTTTCATCTAAAATCCTTTTTAAGCTCACTAAATCATCAATTTCTAAATCCGCCCTTAAGCTAATTCTAAGCCTAGCTTTTCCTTCTGGCACCGTAGGTGGCCTAATGGCTGGTATGAAATATCCAAGACTTTTTAAGCTATTTGAAAGCTTTAAAGCCTTAGCATTATCTCCTACGATAAAAGGCGAAATATGAGTGGAATTTAGCCCCAAAAAATTGATTAAATTCGCCAGATTTTCACGCTCTTTTGTGTAGTCTTTGCTTAGCACAAAGTTACTCCAAGCTAGATTTATAGGCGCCAAAGCGGTCGAATATATAAGGCTTCTAGCACTATTTATGAAGATATCTTTAAACTCATTTGAGCTTAAAATCACAGCCCCGCTGCTACCTAGCGCCTTGCCAAGAGTAATAAGCATAAAATCAATATCGCAACTCAATCTAGCACTAATCCCAAGCTCATCTAGAGCAAAAAATGAATGCGCTAGGTCGATATAGAGCATCACGCCATCATATCGCTTTTTTAAAGATAGCATAAAATCTATATCCGCTCTATCGCCATCCATACTAAAAATCGCCTCGCTTAATATGATAATATGCTTAAATTTATCACAATTTTGCTTAACCAAACTCTCTAATGCTTCATTGTCATTATGGGCGTAGCGTTTAAATTTCGCATTTGAGAGTTTCAATGCATCTATCATACTAGCATGAATTAATTTATCAGCTATAAAGAGTGTATCATTGCTATTTAAGGCGCTGATACAGCTTAAATTCGCACAATACCCAGAGTTGAAAATCACCGCACTTTTATGAAATTTAGCCTCAAACCAACTCTCCAAACGATCAAACTCATCACTTGAAGTATATACCAATCTACTAGCCCCAGAGCCAAAATACCACTCACTACCCAAACAAATTTGCAAAAATTCATCTCTTAATGCCCTATTGCTAGCTATCCCAAGATAGTCATTACTACCTAAATTCAAGAGATTTTTACCATCTAAACTTAGAAATTTTGAGCTTATCTTAGAGTGTTTTAACTCCCTAAAACTGCTATTTTGCTTTGCTTTTTCTATATCAAACATTATAACTCGCTTAAATTTGCCTTTTAAAAAGTTATAATTATATCAAAATGTAGCTATGTATTTTTAAATTTTCAATATTTTTCTAAAAGTATTGGCTTAGAATTTGCGACTTTACCAAAGATTGTATCGGAATTATAGATTTTTGGGGTGGATTAGCATTGAGTTAAGTGCTGATTAGATAGTTGGTATTTTATATCGCATAATTTGGCTATATCTTTATCGTGCGTTACTAAGACCAAAGCGGCGTTATTGGTTTTGACATAGTCAAAGATTACGCTCATGACCTCTTTAGCAGTAGTTTGATCTAAATTACCAGTTGGCTCATCAGCAAAAATAATTTTAGGATTTTTGGCTAGTACTCTAGCGATACTAACTCTTTGCTGTTGGCCGCCGCTAAGTT
The DNA here is from genome assembly GCF_002138935.1 of Campylobacter sp. P091. Classification (NCBI taxonomy): domain Bacteria; kingdom Pseudomonadati; phylum Campylobacterota; class Epsilonproteobacteria; order Campylobacterales; family Campylobacteraceae; genus Campylobacter; species Campylobacter sp. P091. Next base: position 78,367 of record NZ_MJKZ01000007.1, on the reverse strand, counting down.
CGCCAATTTTTTGATTTATTACATTGTCGATTTTTAATGCTTTAAGGAGGTTTAAATTAATTTTTTGACCGCTTAATATAGTGGCGAGTTCGATATTTTCAAAGCCATTAAATCCTTTAAAAAGATAATGTGCTTGAAAAATAATCCCAAAATCATATCGACGAATTTTTAAAAGTTCATCACTACTTAGCTTATAAAGTGATTTACCATTATATATAACTTCGCCATCAGTAGGCGATAAAAGTGTAGATAAAATGTGTAAAATTGTGGATTTTCCGCTACCACTAACACCCATAATAGCAGTAGTAGTAGCGGGTCTGATATCTAAATTTATATCGTTAAAGAGCAAATAGTCAAATTTATGAGATAAATTTAACGCCTTTAACATTATTAAGCCATTTGAGCAGCTACTTCAGCAGCAAAATCCTCAGTCTTTTTCTCTAAGCCTTCGCCAACTTCGAATCTTACATAGCTTACAATTTCTATTTCGCCACCAAGTTTTTTAGCCTCTTCAGCTATTACTTGTTCAATAGTTTTTTTGTCATCCATTACATAGAATTGCCCTAAAAGAGTAAGTCGCTGGTCAAGTTGAGTATTGTCAGCTATGTATCTCTCTATTTGACCTGGAAGGATTTTATCCCATATAGCTTCAGGTTTGCCTTGTTTTCTTAGCTCCTCTTTTAATTTTTCAGTTGCTTTGGCTATCACTTCATCGCTTAATTGTGCTCTACTAGCAAATTCAGGTATTTTGTGAAGTGGTTTTTTAAGGCGGACTAGCTCTTCATTCTCTTTTTCAAGCTCACCTTTAAGAGCTAGATACTCTTTTTCTACAAAATCCGGGCTAAACTCTTTATAGCTTATAACTTGAGGTTTCATAGCCGCTGCATGCATACAAAGATTTCTTAAAAAATCGCCAATTTTGCTAGCTGTCGCTTCAGAGTCGCAAGCAGCGCCTATTAAGACACCAACACGGCTATTTGAGTGGATATATCCAGCTACAATTCCATTTTTGCTAGCTTTAATGGTTTCAAATCTTCTTACAACTAAATTTTCACCAATAGTAGCGATTTGGCTTTGGAAAAACTCTTCAAATTTAACCCCGCCAATGCTAGACTCTTTAAGTTCATCAATTGTGGTGATTGCGTTAGTTTGGACATGTAGAGTTGTATTTTTAACCAAATCAACAAATGTAGCATTTTTAGCCACAAAATCAGTTTCAGAGTTAATTTCTGTTATGGTAGCTGTTTTATTATCGCTGCTTACAACTACGCTTACAAGGCCTTCGCTAGCTAAGCGATCAGCTTTTTTAGCAGCTTTGCCAAGACCTTTTTCTCTTAGTATATCAACTGCTTTTTGCATATCTCCATTAGCTTCTTGAAGAGCCTTTTTACAATCCATCATTCCAGCTCCAGTGCTTTCACGGAGCTCTTTTACCATATTTGCGCTAATTTCCATTACTCTTCCTCGCCTTCAGCCATAGCTTCTTCTAATATTTCATCTTTTTCTTCTTGAGTTGGAGCTTCTATCTCTTCGCTGATTTCGCCATCTTGATCTCTTAAAGCTTTACCCTCATTGATTGCTTCAGCCATCTCTTGGCAGAATAGCTGAACGCTTCTGATAGCGTCATCATTGCCTGGAATTGGGTAGTCAATGATATCTGGATCGCAGTTTGTATCTATAGGAGCCACTACTGGTATTTTAAGTTTGTTAGCTTCTGCTACTGCGATTCTCTCTTTTACTGTGTCAATTACAAATATCATATCAGGGAGTGTTTTTATATTTCTGATACCGCCTAGAGTTGCTATTAACTTCTCTTTTTTGCGTCTTAGCATTAAAGCTTCTTTTTTGGTAAGTAAATTTATAGAGCCATCTTCTTCCATAGCTTCTATAACTTCAAGTTTTCTAATTGATTGTCTAATAGTCCCAAAATTCGTCATCATACCGCCAAGCCATCTGTGATTTACATATGGCATACCGCATTTTTCTGCGTACTCTTTTACTGCGATACCGGCTTGTTTTTTAGTGCCGACAAATAGTATAGTTTTGCCTTCAGCTGCGGCGTCTCTTACTATATTATAAGTATATCTGAAATATCTAATAGTTTTTTGTAAATCTATTATATAAATGCCTTTTCTCTCACCAAAAATGAATTTTTTCATCTTTGGATTCCAGCGTCTTGTTTGGTGACCAAAATGTACACCACACTCTAGTAAATCTCTCATAGTAACCATGAGTTTCTCCTTAAAAAATTTTGATTAGTTTATTCCTCTATGCTCCTTAACAGCGACATTAACTGCAACTAAACAAGGATTAGCATATGTGAAATGAAGTGCAAATTGTAGCTAAATTTAACTTATTTTTTGCTTTATTTGCTAAGTTGAAATTTCTCTTTAATACTTTGAAGTGAATAGAAAATTTCTGCGATTTTTTCTAGGTCGCTGCTTTCTATTTCAAATTTTTTTGGGCGAAAAAATAGCTCCAAAAGTGTCAAATTCTCTCCAAATTCCAATCCGTAATTTCTAGCATTTTGTGAGATTTTTAAAAGCTCGATATCGGTGAATTTTTCATACATAATTTATCCTTTTAACATTATAAAACCAGCAAATCTACCAGTTAAACCACTCTTGCGATATGAGTAAAATCTATCATCACAGTGGCTGCAAATATCGCTAAATTCATAATCTTTGACACCGATACCATCAAGCTCAAATCGCAAAGCCCCATCTAAATCAAATTTAAAACCATCTTTAAATTTATTAAATTCTCCCAAATTTAAATCCCCAATTTCATAGCAATCTTTTTTGATATTTGGGCCAATTATAGCCTTGATATTTTCAGGATTTGAACCCATTTTATCTATTGTTTTGGTTATGATTTTTGAGATGGCTCCAGCTCTTCCAGCATGGATAGCTGAGATTAAATTTAGCTTTTTATCATATAAAAGCACAGGCGAACAATCAGCCACCATAACACATAGCCCAACTTGGGTTAAATTAGTAAAAATCGCATCGCAAGGCTCTAAAATTTGGTTAATATCGCTTAAATTTTGGACTATATCAGAGTGAATTTGCTCCATGAAAATTAATTTTTTGGCTTTGATTTTGTGAGACAAAATTTCTCTATTTTGCTCTACTTTTAGCTTATCATCACCCACATGATGGGCTAAGTTTAAGCTCTCATAAACGCCCTTGCTCACACCACCAAATTTGGTTGTAAAACCAGCAATAATCTTATCATTATCAATAGATACTAGCATAAAAATCAGCCTGTTGCCAAGTGAGAGTTTGGTTTTTTGAGTTTAGAATTCTATCAATATAACGAGCCAAAATATCGCTTTCTATATGGACTCTTCTACCTATTTGGAACTCACTAAATAGCGTATCTTTCATACTTATAGGGATTAGGGTTAGACGCATTAAATTTGAGTTGATATCATTGATTGTTAGGCTCACGCCCTCAACTGCGATAGCGCCTTTTTTGGCTATTAGATGTAAAATTTCATTTGGTAATTCTATGATAAAATCCACCCCATTTGCTAATCTCTTAATATCTCTAATAACCCCAATAGCATCTATATGCCCTTGAATCAAATGCCCATCTATCCTATCGCCAATTTTCATAGCTGGTTCTATATGGACTCTGTTTTTGTAATTTTCTAAAGCCAATATATTGGCGCTTTCGCTGCTTAGTTCTACTACAAATCCATCTTTATCAATCTTTGTTACGCTCAAACAAGCCCCATTTACCGCTATGCTATCACCTAAATTTGGCTTATGAGTAGCCTTGATACTTAGATTTTTACCATCAAAACTACGCACAACACCAATCTCACGAATCAGTCCATTAAACATAATCACCTCAAATTCGAATTAAGAAATTATAATCTAAATTTATAAATCTTTTACTATAAATTAGATAAAATCGCCCCTAAAAATCACAAGGCAAATTATGAAATATGATGTTATCGTAGTTGGTGGTGGGCATGCTGGGATCGAGGCCTCACTCGCAGCGGCTAAAATGGGAGCCAAAACTCTATTAATCACAATTTTAGCCGAGCAAATCGGCGCAGCTAGCTGTAATCCCGCAATTGGCGGATTGGCCAAGGGGCATTTAGTCAAAGAGATTGACGCTTTAGGTGGTCAAATGGGGCTTACGACTGATAAGTGCGGGATACAATTTCGCCTCTTAAATGAGAGCAAAGGCCCAGCAGTGCGTGGTAGTAGGGCTCAAATAGATATGGATAGATATCGAATTTATATGCGAAATTTGCTTTTAAACACGCCAAATTTACAGATCACTCAAGAGATCGCTACTGAAATTTTAACGCAAAATAATAAAATAATAGGGGTAAAAACCCATTTAGACAACACCTATCACACGCAAAAACTCATCATAACAACAGGGACATTTCTCAATGGCTTAATCCATGTTGGCACAAATAAACTCCAAGCCGGCCGTGTCGGTGAGCTAAGCTCAAAAGAGCTATCAAGCTCGCTAAAAAGCCTGAATTTAGAAATGGGTAGATTAAAGACTGGCACCTGCCCAAGAGTACTAGCAAGCTCAATTGATTTTAGTGTTTTAGAAATTCAAAATGGCGATATCGATCCACAGCCTTTTAGCTTTAGAAGTAAAAATTGGAGCAAAGAGCAACTTCCATGCTATATAGCTTATACCAATGAAACCACCCACGATATCATCAGATCAAATTTCGATAGAGCGCCGCTATTTACAGGTCAGATAGAAGGAGTAGGGCCAAGGTATTGTCCAAGTATCGAAGATAAGATAAATCGCTTTGGAGATAGGGAGCGCCATCATCTATTTATAGAGCCTCAAACCTTAGAAGCGACTGAATACTATATAAATGGCTTTTCAACTTCACTTCCTTATGATGCGCAAGTAGCAATGCTAAGGTCTATTAAGGGTTTTGAAAATGCGATTATCGTGCGACATGGATATGCTATAGAGTATGATTATGTCAATCCAACTGAGCTTAAACACACCTTAGAGACTAAAAAGATTAGTGGGCTATATCTAGCAGGGCAGATAAATGGCACCACAGGATATGAAGAGGCCGCCGCTCAAGGGCTGATGGCTGGTATAAATGCTGCGTTGAATTTACAAAATAAAGAGCCTTTGATTTTACGCAGAGATGAGAGCTATATAGGGGTTTTGATCGATGATCTAGTCACAAAAGGGACAAAAGAGCCTTATAGAATGTTTACTAGCAGGGCGGAATTTAGATTACTTTTAAGAGAGGATAATGCGAATTTAAGGCTTAGTAAATATGGATTTGAGATAGGTTTGCTCGCAAAAGAGGCTTATGATGAGGTTAAGGCTTTAAGGGATGAATTACAAAAAGCTATGGAAATTCTGCTTACAAAAGAGATAACGCCTAATAAAGAAACTTTGGAATTTTTAGCCGTCATCGGTGAAGAGCCAATAGGTGAGAAGATAACGCTACAAAAATTGGTCGCTAGAAAGAGCTTTGATGAAAATAAGCTTAGAAAGCTTGAGCCGTTTTTTGAGAATTTAAGCAAAAATTCAATAAACCAAATTCTCACAGAAGCGAAGTATTATCACTATATCGCACAACAGCATATAGAAGTTGAGAAGATGAAAGGGCTTTTAAATATCAAAATTCCAAATGATTTGGATTTTAAGACAATTAGTGGCTTGAGTAATGAAGTGGTCGAGAAGTTAATTAAATTTGCTCCACCGACTTTAGCGGCTGCATCAAATCTCAGCGGAATCACTCCAGCGGCGATAGATATCCTTCATATCGCTATTAAAAGGCACAAATCTACACTTAGCTAAGCCAATGAGCTTGGCTACTTTTGTTTATAAAAACAATTCTAATTAAATAAAATTTTAACTTTAAAATGGTAGAATTAAAGTTTAGTTTCACTTTTATATTATAAAAGTTAGCTTAATTTCAATGCTAATAATTAAATCAATAGAAAGGAAAGAAATGTCTGTTCAAAAGCAAGAAAGACGAGATTTCATCGGAATGGCATTTGGCGCTGTCGCAGCTGTGGGTGGTGCTTTTGCTTTAGTTGGAATGAAAAAGTCTTGGGATCCACTTCCTAGCGTTAAAGCAGCAGGTTTTACCACAGTAGATCTAAGCCCTATGCAGCCTGGCGAATTTCGCCAAGTAGAGTGGCGTAAAAAGCCTATTTTTATCATTAAAAAAGATGAGAATATGAAGGCTAACCCTTCAAGAGATGTAGTGGTAGGTAATGAGAATTATATAGTTACAATCGGTCTTTGTACGCACCTTGGATGCATACCTAGCTGGAGTGCTAGTGATAAGATGTTTAAGTGTGCCTGTCATGGTGGAGAGTTTGATTCTGATGGTATGAATGTATTTGGTCCGCCACCACGCCCACTAGATATTCCACCATTTAAAATTGATGGGACTAAACTTGTGCTAGGCGAAGAAGGCCCTGAGTACAAAAAATTAGTCGCTACAGCGTAAGGGAGAATTTATGGCACATATTACAAAAGCTACAAGCGTAAGAGATTGGTTCGATCAGCGTATAGCTCTTACAAAGTTATGGAATGTCCTAGCAGGGCAATACTGGATACCTAAAAATATCAATTTTCTTTGGGCAATGGGTGTAGTTTTAACTGTACTTTTTACCCTACTTTTTATAAGCGGTTTATTATTGCTAATGTACTATAAACCAGATGCAAATTTAGCCTTTGATAGTGTTAATTACACTATTATGAAAGAGGTTGAATATGGCTGGTTATGGCGTCATATTCACGCAGTTGCGGCATCTGTGATTTTCTTAATTATCTATATTCACGCATTTGTTGGAATTTACTATGGTTCATATAAAAAAGGTCGTGAGATGATATGGATTAGTGGTATGCTACTTTTCTTAATATTCTCTGCTGAGGCATTTAGTGGATATATGCTACCGTGGGGTCAAATGAGCTACTGGGCAGCGCAAGTTATCACACAACTATTTGGTGGAATTCCATTTATTGGCGGTGCTCTTGTAGAGTGGATTAGAGGCGATTATGCGGTTAGCGATCCTACACTTACAAGATTCTTTATGCTTCATGTTTGCTTATTACCAATTGTTATTATAATGGTTATAGGTGTTCACTTCTATACTTTACGTATCCCTCATGTTAATAACCTTGAAGGCGAAGAGATTGATTTTGAACTAGAAGCTGAAAAATATCTAAAAGGCGATACTGTAAATTCAAAAGTTATTCCATTTTGGCCAGGATTTTTAAGTAAAGATTTCTTCTATGTATCTTTATTTATGATTTTCTTCTTCTATTTAGTAAGTTTCCATTTCAATTTTGCTATGGATCCAATCAACTTCGATCCTGCAAATGCTGCTAAAACTCCAACTCATATCTATCCTGAGTGGTATTTCTTATGGCAATATGAAATTTTACGCGGTTTCTTCTTTGATATTGGGCCTTTAAAAGCAGCTGATATTGGTGCTTTAGCTATGGCGTTTGCTGGTATTTCGCTATTCTTTATGCCTCTATATGATAGAAGCGATGTAGTGGCTCCAGCTCACAAAAGAAAAGGTTTTTGCGTGTGGTTTTGGTTGCTTATTATTGATTTAATAATCCTAACAGTGTATGGCAAACTTCCTCCAACAGGATTTAATGCTTGGATAGGATTCTTCTCTTCAGTTGGCTACCTTGTGTTGCTACTTGTAGTACTTCCTATCATCACAATCAAGGAAAGAAAGGCAAATAAATGAAAGAATTAAAAGCGTTTTTAATTGTCGTCCTTGTTACAGGCGCTATTTATTGGGGTGTTGAGCCATATGCGCACTCAGTTTTACACCCGCATGTTGAACCAGCAAATTTTGACTTTGCCAAAGAGGATACAACTCTAGCAAAAACAAATGTAGAAAAAGCAGAAGCTGCTTTAAAAGCCGCTCAAACTAGCGGTGATAAAAGCATTATTGATGGTGCTACAAAAACTCTAGAAAATGCAAAAGCTGAACTAGAAAAATATAGTACATTTTGGACAGACATCGAAAGTATAGACCTTACAAAAGGCGATGCAGCTTCAGGCGCAAATTTAGTAGCAGCTGCTGGATGTACAGCATGCCACAGCATTAAATCAGCTGGTTTTGAACCGGCAATGGATGATAAAAGTGCTAGCGAGGCTTATGGTGTTGCTCCTCCAGATCTTAGCAATATCGGATATCTTTATGATGGCAAATTCCTAGCTGCTCTTATTAAAGATCCAGCTATGGCGTTAAAAGTTACTCATAAATTTAATGATACAAACCCATTTCCTATGACAGCTTTCTATGGTGCTGGCGGTGATTTAAATCAAGAAATAGCAGACTTAGTAGCATATTTCAAAAGCATAGCACCAAAAGAGATGAGCGATAGAGATGTATTTATAGAGTCTTGTGCTAGATGCCATGATATGAGATATGTAAATGTATTTGCTAATGGCAACAAACAAAGCATAGCAAATTATCTAGGTATGACGCCTCCTGATCTATCTATGTATATTAGATCTAGAAGCGAACTATATCTAAATAATTTCATCAATGATACCCAAAAAATGCTTCCAGGCACATCTATGCCGCGTGTAGGCTTAAATGAAAAAGCTCAAAAGCAAGTTATTGAGTATATGAGAGAAGCCGGTGATAGCAAAAAAGAAGAAAGAGAGACAACAGGTATCTATATCATGATTTATTTTGCTATTCTTAGTGTATTTGCTTGGGCATGGAAACGCAAAATCTGGTCTAAACTACACTAAAATTTAAATTTATTCAAGACTTAGAGCAAATTATTGCTTTAAGTCTTGACAAATATCAAAAAATATTGTATAATTACAACTCATTTTTAGATTGGGGTATCGCCAAGCGGTAAGGCAACAGGTTTTGGTCCTGTCATTCAGAGGTTCGAATCCTCTTACCCCATCCACCTCTTATGACGCGAGATGGAGCAGTGGTAGCTCATCGGGCTCATAACCCGAGGGTCGGGGGTTCAAGTCCCTCTCTCGCAACCAATAATCTTTAGCACACACCTACACCAATTCCATCTCTTATATCATCGATATTTAGATGGACATACTTCAAACTACTTTGTATATTTTTATGTCCCAAATACTGCATCAACCTATAAGCTGAAAACTTCTTTAGGCTAACCAAACGACTTGCTACAGTATGTCTTAAGGCATATTGGTTATACTCTTTAGCATTTATTCGCTTATCAAAACCTAAAGCCTTATTCATATCTTTCCACCTTGATACACATATGCTGTGTGTCAAATTATTTATCTTACAATTCTTATAATTTTCTCTATCTAATCCTTTGTAACGACCCCTAGCTATTGAGTAATAAACTCCCTTCAGATATCCTTCAGGTTCCTTCAGGTATAACTCCATAGCTTTTGACCTTTCTAAAGATAAAGCTAAATTAACCCTATCGCATATATCACTTAAAAGTTTTAAGGTTATGCCACCTAAGGGTAAGGTTCTACTATTAGCGTTCTTAGTAGTCCCTACTTTTAATGTAGTAGAGTGTGTTTTTAAAGCTCTACTGATGGTAATAGTCTTGTTTTCTAAGTCTATATCACCTACCCTAAGTTCATAGTATTCAGCTGGTCTTAAGCCTAGATTAGAGTTTATTACAAAATACTCATACATCTCTCTATCTACTAGGCTGCCTGTCTTATTGCTGATACTCTTAAAGTATTCAGCAATATCATTTATCTCAGCATCGCTATAGCATACTATCTTAGTCTCTCTTATACTAGCTGCTAGCTTTTTAAAATTAGGTTTATTCTTAAACTCATAAACCCCAGTTCGCTCTAGCGTCTCAAAGGTTGTCCTAAGAGTGCTTAATAGGTGATTAAAGGTTCTCTCTTTGTACCGCTTACCATTTACACCACTGATTAACATAGTTCTTTTTAAGTTCATCAGTAGCTCTGTGGTAATAAGAGATAGGTCTAAATCACCAACCATTTTTATTAGAGTGTTAATCCTAGATGGTGGATTTTTATTATCCTCCAAGTATTGCCACACACTCTCTACCATATAATCCCTAGCTTCACTTAGTAAGAAGGGTTTGGTTTCTTTAGGTGGTTCTAATAACCACTCTAGATTATTAAAGCCTAATTGCGTAGGTGTTAATAGGGCTGCTTGTAGGCTAACCCTTAAATCCTTTTCGCATTTCTCTGCCACCTCTATATCAGTTGTGTTCCAAGTTCTTTGGTATCTTTTACCATTTATATAAAAGTCGCTTTTGTAGCGACCATCTTTTAATTTAAACATACCTTACCGCCTTTGCTTATATTATAAGACCCTCTTATAATTTTACTTAACTTCTCTCCTTTCTTAATAAGTTTATTCTATAATTTCTGCTTCTACTTCATCAAGCACGATTTTGTCATTATATAGAATTCGTAATGAATTATCATAGCACCCATTTTGTTCTGAGTAACAAGGAACGAAAAACATTTTGGACGGCTTGTTTCCAAACCTAAACCCATAATTTCTAGTTTTTTCAAAAACTAAAGGTTCTTTAAAATTGGTATTAAGACATATTTTATCACCATTTAAATACTCAAATTCAGCATAATTAAACTCACAACAACATTTGTCAAAATCATCAGTTATTTTTGAGCCATTGTCAAAATATATGCCATATCTATCAACTTTAACTATTTTCATTTTTCACCTCACTTCCAATTATTTTTTATAAACTTTTCTATATAATTCAAGGCATTTTTCTCACCAAGCAGTTTTAAATCTCGCATTAATAAATCTAGCTTATTAGCTATGTTTATTATATTTGAGCCTTCTTCGCCACGACTATATCTTGATAACATCTTAAGTAATATCAATATATCATCACAGCTGAAATATTCTTTGCTCTCTTGTTTCAACTTCTCTAAATCGTCATTTATTGACTTTTTAAACAATTTTCCATATTCTTCACTATTTATTTTCATCTTTAACTTCTCTCCTTTCTTACTAAGTTTTCTATAAACTCCCTACCTTTTGGTGTTATAAATAACTTTCTAGCTAAGTTTCTCGTATCTCTATCATCATAGGCTTTACCTATAAAACCATTATCATAGAGATACCCTGTATGTATGCTAGTATTAGCCGTAGTCCAGTTTAATAACTCCGAATAGAAAGCCTGTGTTTCTCCTTCGTGTTTTGCTATTGTAAATAACAATATAAAAAGCTTTATAGAGTAGCTCTTTACATTCTTACCACTGCCATTAGTAGGTGGTTTAAAATTATCTAATCTATTTAAAAGCGTTAGAGCTTCACTAACCCTATCTAGATATGTGTTTTGCATTCTGTTCTCCTTTATATTAACTTTGCTTCAATTGCTTTATCTAATGCTTTATCATCTTCTAATGCTCTATATGCATCAGGATTAAACCTTTCATCAACTAACTCTACTATTTCCCAATCTTCTATCTCTTTATATACTGTAAAATCACCATAATCATTATCACTAATTTTAGGGTAAATTATTACAGCTAGCACCCTAAAAGCCTGTGGTTTTATCCCAACCGCTTTAGAGCTTCTATAACCACTATCTAAAACAACCCCTACATCATTATACACAGCCTTAGAGCTAAAGAGCTTATTAAAAGACCTACCGTCCATCTCAAAATTATTCGTAAAGCCCCCCATACCTTGTATATACTTTTCATATTTCTTTAGCTTTGCTATCTCTATAACTACTTTTCTATCTTTCGTAGTTACTTCTATAGTTCTAACTCTATCAACAAGTTTAAAACATATCTTAGCATTTAGCCAATTATGGCAACGCCTACTTAAATGTATTTTCTCATAGGTTATAGGATATCTATACATAGTATGCCCCTTTAGTATCCTACAATCAGCTTCAGCCTTTTCCTTAAGCTCCTTTGGTATTAAGCTCAAACCCATTAGCTGCAATTGAGCTATATAGGTAACATCACTATCACTATCATATCTGAACCCATTATTCCTAGCCGTTAGCCATAATGACCGCCCTGAGTTATGCCCTGATATTACCCCAGTAGCCCCTATACAGAATATAAACCCAATTACAATAACTGCTATAAACCAAGGGTTATATCCATAGGCTATACAAGCAAGCAAGGCTATGCCCCACACAGCCCATATTCTTAATAGCAATTCGTTAGCTTTTGCTATTTCTTCATCAGATTTCTTTGGCACTTCACCTGTTCTAAGCAACTCTATATCGTGCTTAAAATGTTCCCTAACCCATATAGGGTCAGCGTGGTGGGCTTCTATTATTCCACCACAAGCTTTTATAATTGCCATCTTGCTTATCCTTTAGTATTATTTTTGTTACATTTAGAGCATAAGCATAGCTCTATATTGCCTTGTTTTTCTAATACTTCCTTAACTTCTGCTTCACTAAGTGGATATAGTTTTGCTCCACATTCTTTACAAATGCGTTTATACTTATATTTAGTAACCGCCCCCAAAAAGCCTTTAACCCCACCTACTTCATTATAAAAATCTGTAGCTATCTTAAAGGCTTCAAATAAAAATGCTACAAATATAAATACTATTCCACAAAGTGCCCAAAAGGGGCTAAAAGCCCACTTAATTTTTTGCCTAGTTTTTATTACTTTTAATACTTCTGCTGCTCTCATTATATTCCTTATGCTATCTTAAAAATCAATACACTGCTTCATATCATATATAGCATCTTTAAAACCATTGATATAAGCTATATACCACGGTTCAGCTCCCTTTAGGTTTTCTTTAGATAGTTCAGCTTTGGATATTTCATAACCTTGCTCCATAGCTGTATTATATCCTTCGATATACCATTGCTCCAGTTCTTCGGTATCATCATCATCATAGTTATAAATATCATCAACACCATAGTTATATGTATCATCACCATAATAATACAATTCACTCTGATATAGCCCACCATAAATCATAGAATTCTCTATCAAAAATGGCTTAGATGATAGCTCATCAACCATAGATTTTAAAACTGCTAAGGTTCTATTCATCGCCGTTATATTAATAGTTTCCTTTAGAGTATGTTCATTATAATAGCCCACACTTAGATTAACACACGCCAAGCCCTTATCACTCAAAGATGATAAATTACTAGCATCGGTAAAGCTCCCCCTTGCCTTAAAATAACCATTACTTTCGAATAAAGCTATCAATTCACTATTATTATAACCATATAAGGCTAACTCATCACACCCCCTTCGGTCTAGCCCTATAAAAGCCGTAACGCCGTCTAAATTGTTTATTAAAGGGCTAGCTATACCACTACCCACACCCCCTATCTCTTCATCATAGAAAAACCCAAACCCATAGGGCGTTTTATCCTTTATCAAAGATAGTGCTATATAAACACCACACCTATCATCACCCCCTAAGCAATTACAAGGGCTATCACTAGCTAAGGATATGTAGTCCCCTTTTATATTAAGCTTAGGTAATTCTTTGGATTTATGGTCATTTATAGTATCTAAATGAGCACAAATCAAGGGATACTTTCGGTTTCCTTTAGGCGTTACTAAGATACCAGCCTTATCAATATATTTAATATTATAATATTCTTTCGCCTTAATTCTATCTAAATAATTTAATATATATTTAGCTAATTCACTTTGATTAATATTCAATAATTTTATAAATTCATTCATTTTATTATCCTTTTTCATTTCTTAACATTTAATTAAAAGGGGCTATGCCCCCTTATATTTTAAGCTCTATATCTTCTCACACTATCAAGAAAATAAACTTTGTCATCAATTTCTACTAATTCCACTCCGCTGCCTGTATATGTATAATCATAGTCATAACATTCATCAACGGTATTAACGGCTATTAAATCTCCATCATCTAATAAATAACCCTCGTGATATTCACTATATATACAGTTATCCATATGAGCGGTACCATCATAGTTGATAGGTTCCACGGCATTATCCCTACTAATGTAGCATTCGTTGTAATCGTCCCAAACTTCATCATCATCATCAACACCCCACACATAACCCCTGGTATCCAACAATACTTTTTCAATATCATCACACCACTCGCAAGCATCAGGGGATAATCTGTTCGGCCAATAAAAACTACAAAGGATACCTTCATCGCTATTATAATGACTAAAGGTATCTAAAAATGGGGCTTTCCTGTCTTCAATGCTTTCATCCAATGCTTCTTTTATATTCGGTGGCAAGTGTAGGGTAAATTCCCTATATCCAAAAGGAGTATCCCCATTACCTTCTTGTTCCCACATAGATACAACGCCTAATTTTTTTAGCTCGTTTTTAAGGGCTATTTTATATTTACCTTCATTATAATAGAGCCTATCGGCTATAGCATTGTTTATAGGCTCCCCATTGTGTTTAATATTCTCTTTATCCCACACAAGGCACCGCCCCACAATCTCGCCCTTATTGTTCCTTAATATTAACATTTTTGCGATATTATCACACCATTTAAAAAATTCCCCTTTTCCTTTTTGACAAGAGTAGGGTAAATTCTCTAAATTATAGCCTAAGCTAGGTTTAAGCCATTCAATGCTATACTTTTCTTTTAATATATCTTGAGCGGCTCTTAAGTTTCCCCTAAACTCTTGAGAGCCTTCCGAAGTCTCTAAGATTTCATTAAACATTTCTTGTTTTATTACCCTTTGTCTAATATTTCCCATTTTGTCTAAATATATAACAATCGGCGTGCCTTTGTCGTCTAAGCTGTAGCAAGGATACCCAGCTTTGTGGTTAGCTACTAAAGCCCATTTACCCTGTATTATATCATATAAGGCTACATAAAAATAACCGCCCCTTTTACCTGAAACTCTCTGTTTTTTGCTTGTCAATTCACTAAACAGCCTACCACTTTCTACAAAGCGTTCCTTAAACTTATTTAAGGTTTCCATCTTTTTTCCTTTTCTTTTTTAATTTATGTTATTATACCAAAAAATCTAACTAAAGTCAAGGTTTTTTAGTAACTTTTTTTAAAAAGTTTTGAAAACTTTTAAAAGCCCCTTTTTTAGGGTTTCTTTTAAAACTTCTCTTTTCTTTTTAATTGGTATAATTATAGCATAAAATTGGAGTAATGTCAAGCATTTTTAGTAAAAAAATCAAAAAATATAGCAAAAAATTAGCGGTATGTTCTAAAATCGTTTATTTTATCCGATGATTTAGCCCATTTTAAGGGCGTTTAAGGCGTGTTGAGTATGTTCCGAAGTAATTTAAAGGGATATTTTTAAAGGCTTTTAGCATAATCTTAAGGGGCTTTTAGGTTTTAAGAATTAGCCCTTAATTATTTTTAAGATTGGCCTAAGTTTTTCCTAAGGTTTCTTTAAGATTTCCAAAGGGGCAAGGGGGGGGGCGCTCGCCGATTGAGCGTTTATTAAGTGTTTCAAATATTTTTTCCAATTTTTTACACCCCTTAGGAAATCCCAAAATACCTCAAAATATCCCAAAATAAGAAGAAGTAATGTGTAAGAATAAAATTCAGGTGGGTAAAGCTCCCACCCTTATGGTGAAGTTCTACGGCAACTTCTGACCACCTCTTTCTACCAGTGGTAGTTGAGCTAATGGGTGAAAAGTATCACCCTAAAGAACCCCAGCTGGGCGACCTACAAAGCATATAAAGCTTCGAGCCAATTAGCAGTTTGTAATTGGTAAAAATAGTCCAAACCTTTTTCAAGGTTCGGTTAATATCCGTAGATACTAAGTGGAAACTGCCACCCCCTTTGCAGATAAAATTCTCAGAGCTGTGGGTGGTCTCGTGTAATAATTTAGATAGCCCTAAATGGCTCATAAATCGCTAAAGACACTTTAGGCTATACTAGGGTATCCCTTAGCTATCCAAAGGCTTTTATAGGCTATCTAGAGAGTGTATTATATATTCTCTTTTATAAATTAATATATAAATCAAGAAAGGGATATCCCATAGATAGACTAGAGTATCTCTAAGATATTCTTAAGGACACCCTAGACTAAACCTAAGATACCCTAAAGGATACCCTAGACTAATCTCTAGGTATCTTATAGTATATTTTATAGTTTATTCTATAGTATATTTTATAGTATATCTTCCCTTTCCCTTCCCCCATATGGGACACCCCCATAAATAGGGCATTTGAAGGGTATGATTTTTAGTTATAAAATCAGTGTTTAATATACTAAAAAATAGACTATATTAAATAAGTTCATAAATAGCCTTTAAATCCATTTTAACCCTTTAGGCATACCTAGATATACCCTAAGGGTTCTTTAGCAATTTTAGAGCTCTTTAAGGCTTGTTAAAAGCTTATTCTCTATTCCTAACAACTCTTCTCTAACTCTAAATAGTTCATTACGAATAGAACAGTATAAATCTACTATATCTTTCTCATCATTTTCATCACCTATAAATCTAGGTTCGTTAATACCTTCCCAGTCTTTAATACACATATCAAACATAAGCGTTAGTTTCTTGTATCTATTGTGTAACCTTTCCTTTGTATCTCTTAGTCTTTTAACCTTAGGGTCTAATGGGATAACCTTTCCATTTACTATTTTCATAAATATCTCCTTTGTGTTGATTTATAATTATTATATCACAGATAGGTTTAAAAGTAAATAAGCTCATAAATAGCCTTTAAATCCATTTTAACCCCTTAGGTATATCTAGGTATAGCCTAAAGGGTATTTAGCTATTTTATGGCTATTCTATGGCTTCTATGAGCCTATATAACTTTAGCGTATCTCTTTTTATTTGAGTACTTAGCTCCAGTTATATCTTTCATATACTCATTTAAGAGTTCTTCATCTACACGACGCTGGTAATCCTCTCTCGCAACCAATAATACTTTTTATATAATTCATCTTATTTTGTATAAATCTATTTAAATCTCAATATTGTAATTTTGATACGATTAATGTAAAATAATTTTTAGTATTTTAAGGAGTATTGTTACTCTTAGGAGTATTTTACATTAATCAAGGATATAAAATGAGCAGAGCATCAAATACAAATTTACAAGATAAAGACATAAGAAAATTACAAATATTAGACTAAAAGATATAGTAGAATAGTTAGTAAATTATATACTTAGCATTTATGCCATTTGAGCTACTATTTACAACTCTAATAATATAATCAACAGTAGTTTTTCCTACACCCACCGCCTTTTTCGTTGATAATTGCAATAGTCATTTTATCTCTTTGATATAATAATTATTATATAAATATATATATTGATTATATTCCTTAGCATTATGGCGCAAATTAAACCCTAGTGTTTCATTATCTTTTTAACTATAGTCACTTTGGGATTAGCTTAGATCAGTTATTTTGCAATTTAAATAATTATCCTTGTCAAATCCTTAACTTTACCACTAGCTATAATGGATCAAAGCTCTCTATTTTAATCATAGTAGAATACCTTTTAACTGCTCTGATAATGGTCTATATACTAAAAATTGACAAAAAACCATCAAGCATAGTCTTGACTTCACCGCTCTTATTATCTACTTTATAAAGTGTGATTTAAATAAAATAATTCCATACTTTTTAGCTAATATTTATTAAATTTGGATAAAATATTGAGCAGATTTTTCAAGGAAAAAGATGGAAGATAATATTTTTAACTCAAATCAAGATGTAACAACCATAGATGTAGAGGACTCGATAAAAGCTAGCTATCTAGACTATTCGATGAGCGTTATTATTGGTAGAGCTTTGCCTGATGCTAGAGATGGTCTAAAGCCAGTACATAGAAGAATCCTATATGCTATGAATGACTTAGGCGTAGGTAGTCGCAGCCCGTATAAAAAGTCTGCTCGTATAGTAGGTGATGTAATAGGTAAGTACCATCCGCATGGCGATACAGCTGTATATGATGCGCTTGTTAGAATGGCACAAAGCTTCTCTATGAGAATTCCAGCCGTAGATGGCCAAGGAAACTTCGGCTCAGTAGATGGTGATAACGCAGCTGCGATGCGTTATACTGAAGCTAGAATGACGGTTTTAGCTGAAGAGTTATTAAAAGATTTAGATAAAGATACTGTTGATTTTATTCCAAACTATGATGATAGCATGGTTGAGCCAGATGTACTTCCAGCTAGAGTGCCAAATTTACTCTTAAATGGCTCAAGCGGTATTGCAGTAGGTATGGCAACAAATATTCCGCCACATAGCCTTGATGAGCTTGTAGATGGGCTTTTGGTATTACTTGATGACAAGGATGCCACACTAGAAGATATAATGACTCATATTAAAGGTCCAGACTTTCCAACTGGCGGTATAATATTTGGTAAAAAAGGGATAATAGAAGCTTATCGCACCGGTAGAGGTAGGATTAAGCTGCGAGCCAAAACTCATATAGAAAAAAAGCAAAATAAAGATGTAATAGTAGTAGATGAACTACCATATCAAGTAAATAAAAGCAAACTACACTCTGATATTGCTGAATTAGTAAAAGAGAAGCAAATAGAAGGCATTAGCGAAGTTCGTGATGAGAGCGATAGAGATGGAATTCGTCTTGTTATTGAGCTTAAGCGTGATGCTATGAGCGATATTGTCTTAAATAATCTATTTAAATCAACTCAAATGGAAGTAACATTTGGGGTAATTATGCTAGCTATAAATAATAAAGAACCAAAGATATTTTCACTAATTGAGCTTTTAAGACTATTCTTAAACCATAGAAAAACAGTAATTATTAGAAGAACTATATTTGATTTACAAAAAGCTAGAGCTAGAGCGCACATTTTAGAAGGGCTTAAAATTGCTTTAGATGATATAGATGATGTAATAGCTCTAATCAAAACAAGTGCCGATACAACAAACGCTAGAGATGGGTTAATGAATAAATTTGGCCTAAGCGAGCTGCAAAGTAATGCAATATTGGATATGAGATTAAGCAAACTCACTGGATTAGAGCGTGAAAAACTAGAGGCTGAGCTAAAAGAGATCTTAGAATTAATTAATAAGCTTGATGCGATCTTAAAAAGCGAGGAACTAATTGAAGCCATTATAAAAGATGAGCTTTTAGAGGTCAAATCTAAATTTAAATGTCCAAGAATTACTGAAATTATCGATGATTATGACGATATTGATGTAGAAGACCTAATCCCTAATGAAAATATGGTAGTAACCATCACTCATAGGGGCTATATCAAGCGAGTCCCTAGTAAAAGTTATGAAAAACAAAAACGTGGCGGTAAAGGCAAAGTCGCAGTAACTACATATGATGATGATTTTATAGAGAGTTTCTTTACTTGTATGAGTCATGATACGCTGATGTTTGTAACTGATCGTGGGCAACTATATTGGCTAAAAGTATATAAAATCCCAGAAGGCAGTCGCACCGCTAAAGGAAAAGCTGTAGTAAATTTAATCAATCTTCAACCAGATGAAAAGATTAAAGCAATTATTCCGACTACTGATTTTTCTAAAAATAAATCTTTAGCATTCTTTACTAAAAATGGTCTTGTAAAAAGAACAAATTTAAGCGAATATCAAAACATCAGAAGTATCGGTGTTAAAGCTATAAATTTAGATGAAAACGATGAATTAGTAACAGTAGTTATAGCCACAAGTGACTATGATGAAAAATTAGTATATGACCCAGATATAATAGTAGAAAATGAGCTTGAAGAGAGTGGATTTGATGCTCTTGAAGAGGTTATTGATAGCGAAATAGAAGCAATATCCGAACTTGAAGAGAGCGAGATAGAACATATTCTTGAAAGTATTGATGAGCTTCCAGAATCTAGTGATGAAAAGATGTTATTTGTCGTAACTAAAAAAGGTATGTGTATTAAATTTCCACTAAGCAAAGTTAGACAAATTGGCCGTGTGGCTCGTGGAGTAACTGCTATCAGATTTAAAGAAAAAGGCGATGAAGTAGTAGGTGCTGTCGTTATAGAGAACGATGCGCAAGAAATTCTAAGCGTTAGCCAAAAAGGTATAGGCAAACGTACAACTGCTGATGAGTATAGACTTCAAAGTCGTGGCGGTAAAGGTGTTATTTGTATGAAACTAACATCAAAAACCAAAGACCTAGTCGGTGTAGTTATGGTAGATGAAAGCATGGATTTAATGGCTCTTACAAGCAGCGGTAAGATGATTAGAGTAGATATGCAAACAATCAGAAAAGCTGGTCGCAACACAAGCGGCGTAATCGTTGTAAATGTCGGTAGTGATGAAGTTGTCAGCATTGCAAGATGCCCTAAAGAAGAGAGCGATGATCAAGATATGGATATCATCGATGATGATTTTATAGCTGAACAAATGGCTAAAATTGAAGAAGTGGAATAATATTTGCTTTATAAAATTTAAATTCAAATTTAAAAGGTTGTAAGGTATGAAAAGAGTTTTATACACACTGGTTGCAGGTTTAGCATTAGCAGGTTGTGCAAATGCATCTGGTTCTAATCAACAACCAGCTGAAGTAATTGTCCAAAAAGTCGATAAAGAGGATATTAGAGAGATCATTCAAAATGAAAAAATGATCCCAGCTATGAATGCTGATAATGAGGTAGCATTTAGTGCTATTGGCGAGGGAATTCCGCCGCTTGATACTGTGAGTCCGGCTCAGGCTCGTGCATTAGCTAAACGTTCAGCAATTACAGATGGTCATAGACAGCTAGCAGCTAAACTTTATGGTGTTAAAATTAATGCTAAAGATACAGTAAAAGATGCAATGTTGCAAAGTTCAGTTATTGAAGGCAGAGTTTTAGGCCTTATCAAAAATGCTTCAGTAATCAACCAAGACTTTAAAGATGGTCTATATAGAGTTGAAATGGAGCTAAAAATAGATAGAGAAAAGTGGCTAGAACTTTTTGCTTATTAATATTTACACTAAATAACCTATTTGGCGGTGATGAGTTTATCTTTTGGGCTAGATTAATTACCGTCAATGGGATACTTAGTAGCGATGAGATCACTATATCTAGATCGATGGTTAAAGGATATAAAAGTAGTCAAATTATATGCTCTATCCCAATCTCAAAACCGACAAATTTAACTGCTTATGAGTATTTAAATTTACACAAAAATGAACTATTTGACTGCTTTGTTTCAGAAGAAGTAAGAATTCTAGATAACTCAACTACATATCCAAACTCAGCTCTTTTTACCACAGAATTAACTATCACCCCTATCCGCTTTATAGTGGAATTTAAGCCCCAAGGTGCTACAATAAGCAAAATTATAAGGTAAATCATGAATGTTGTAATTGTAGAAGATGATATAAATATGCGTAAATCCCTGGAGATCGCTTTAGGTGATTATAATGAGTTTAGTGTAAAATCTTATAAAAGTGCTACTGAAGCACTTAAAAAATTAAGTAATGATACTGATGTCATAGTAACTGATATAAACATGCCTGGAATGGATGGACTAGAGTTTATAAAAGAACTTGGTGGCAAATACGATGTAATTATTATGACAGGAAATGCCACACTAAATAGGGCTATTGAGAGTGTTCGCCTTGGGGTGAAGGATTTTTTGACCAAGCCATTTGATATTGATACTTTAGCTACAGCAATTAAACGAACTAGCGTAATAACTCAAAAAACTAAAACTAAAAAACCAGATACCACCACAGAGATAAAAAGTAGTAATTTTTTAGCCGCTTCTGCAAATTTAGACAAAACTCTAAATATTGCCAAAAAGGCAGCCCAAACCGATGTAAGCGTGATGATAATGGGAGAAAGTGGCGTAGGTAAAGAGCTTTTTAGCAGATATATCCATGAAAATTCAAAGCGAAAAAATTCAGCATTAATGGCTATTAATATGGCTGCAATACCTGAAAATTTACTTGAAAGTGAACTATATGGATATGAAAAGGGTGCTTTTACCGATGCTACAGCAACTAAAAAAGGGCTTTTTGAACTAGCAAATGGTGGAACTCTATTTTTAGATGAGATTGGAGAGATGCCACTAAATTTACAACCTAAGCTTTTGCGTGCGATTCAAGAGCGTGAGATCGTTCGTGTAGGAGCTAGCAAACCAATTAAAATAGATGTAAGAATCGTAAGCGCAACCAATGCGAATTTAGAACAAAAAGTTGCAAATGGTGAGTTTAGAGAGGATCTATTTTATCGTTTAAATACTGTTCCGCTTAAAATCCCACCACTTAGAGAACGCAAAGATGAGATTATAGATATCGCAAATGCTACACTTAAGCGAGTTTGTGTTGAGTATGAATTAGGTCAAAAAGAGTTTAGTCAAGAGGCTATTGATGAGCTTTTAAATTATGATTATCCAGGTAATATTAGGGAGCTTATTAGTATTGTTGAGCGCGCTGCTATACTAAGTGAAGGTAGTAGTATTAGTAAAGAGGATCTGTTTATTTACGCTAAAAAGTAATTTAAATTCAAATTTGACTTATATTAAGCTAAATTTAGATAAAATAGCGACCTAAATTTAAATCTAAGGCGTAGTATGAGAAAGTATAGTATAGCAGTAGTTGGAGCTACTGGAGCTGTAGGCGAAGAGATTTTTCGTGTTTTAGAAGAGATGGATTTTCCAGTTGGTGATGTGTTGCCACTTGCAAGTGCAAAGAGTGTTGGGAAAGAGATTGAATTTAAAGGCAAAAATTATCCAATTGTAGAGCTTACTGATACTGTATTTGACGAGCATGAAGTAGATATTGCATTTTTTAGTGCTGGCGGTAGCATATCGGCTCATTTTGTACCATTTGCAGCAGCAAGCGGAGCAATAGTTATAGATAATACTAGCCATTTTAGAATGGATCCAGAAGTGCCATTAGTAGTGCCTGAGTGCAATCCAGGAGACATTGCTCAATGGCAAAATAAAGGCATAATAGCAAATCCAAACTGCTCTACAATCCAAATGGTGCAAGTGTTAAAGCCTCTTGATGATGCTTTTGGTATCCAAAGAGTAGATGTAAGCACATATCAAGCTACAAGTGGTGCGGGTAAAAAAGGAATGGAAGAGTTGGTTATGCAGATGCAAAAATTCTTTGAATTTAAGCTTGATGAGTGTGAGCCAAGTGCATTTAAACACCAAATAGCACTAAATGTAATTCCACATATTGATGTGTTCTTAGATAATGATTACACAAAAGAAGAGATGAAAATGGTTAAAGAAACCCAAAAAATCCTTCACAAAGATATACAAGTGAGTGCAACTTGTGTGCGTGTACCAGTTCTTAGAAGTCATAGTGAGAGCATAACTATTAAATTTAAAACTCCAATTGATGCACAAAAAGCAACTCAAATTCTAAAAAATGCTCCAAGCGTTGTAGTTCAAGATAGTCCAAAAGATAATCTTTATCCAATGCCAATTCACGCAAGTGATACAAATGAGACATATGTAGGCAGAATCAGAAAAGATAATTATGATGATAGCATACTACATTTATGGTGTGTGGCTGATCAGATTAGAGTTGGTGCAGCGACAAATGCGGTTAGAATCGCACAAAAATGGATAGAGATGCAAGAGCAGAATGGATAATATTAAAAACAAGATAGAAAGGCTATTTGAAGGGCTTTTGTGGAAGTCTAGAATGGTAACCTTACTTCCAGTGATCTTTGGATTGCTAGGAGCTTTTGTGATGTTTATTGTTGCTAGTTATGATATTGTTAAGGTAATAGTTTATGCATGGAATTACCTAATTCTAGGCGACCATAGTGTAGATCTGCATAGCGATGGCGTAGCTCTTATTATTGGGGCTATAGATCTGTATTTGATGGCATTGGTCTTTTTTATCTTTAGTTTTGGGATTTATGAGCTTTTTATTAGTGAGATTGATACAACTAAGAGTTCTAGACAGGCTAGAGTACTTGAAGTGCATAGTTTAGACCAGCTAAAAGATAAGATAGGTAAAGTCATTGTGATGGTTTTAGTGGTTAATTTCTTTCAGCGTGTTTTGCATGCTAAATTTACCACACCTCTTGAGATGGTCTATCTAGCGTTATCGATTTTAGCTCTTTGTTTAGGCTTATATTTCTTGCATAAGAGTTCACATCATTAGGATTAAAGGATATTTATGATTTTTATAGATGCATGTTTAGGCAAAAAAACTCCTTATACTCCAGTTTGGATGATGCGTCAAGCTGGTAGATATCTGCCTGAGTATATGAGAGTTAGAGCTGAGGCTGGGGATTTTTTATCACTTTGTAAGGATTATGAAAAAGCTAGTGAGGTTACACTTCAACCAGTTGATATTTTAGGCGTAGATGCAGCAATTTTATTTAGTGATATATTGGTAGTACCTATGGAGATGGGTATGGAGCTTAAATTTGTAAAAGGCGAAGGCCCGGTATTTCCTAAGCCAATTGCTACAATGGAGGACTTAGATAGACTAAGTAGCGATAAAGCAATTAAAAATCTAAGCTATGTCTATGATACAATTAAATTAACTAGAGATAAGCTAGCCAAAGATAAAGCTTTAATAGGATTTTGTGGTGCTCCATGGACGATTGCTACATATATGATAGAAGGAGGCAGCACAAAAACATATAATATCTGTAAAAAGATGGTATATGATAATCCTCAATTCCTTCATGCTATTCTTCGCAAGGTAACAAATGCTCTTAAGTTATATCTAGCTGAGCAGATAAAATCTGGAGTAAATGCTGTTCAGATTTTTGATAGTTGGGCTGGAGCATTAGAAAAAAGTGCTTATATGGAATTTGGATTTAGCTATATTAATGAGATTGTTGATTATCTAAAAGCAAACTTCCCAGATACTCCTATAATAGTATTTCCTAAAGGAATTAGCGGATTTTTAGATGATATTAGTGGTAATTTTGATGTATTTGGTGTGGATTGGAGTACCCCGCTTGCTAATGCTAAAAAATCTTTAGGTGCTAAATATATTTTACAAGGCAATATGGAGCCTACAAGATTGTATAACAAAGATGCGATTGATGAAGGCGTAGATGAAATTCTATCTATAATGGGCGGCAAAAGACATATATTTAATCTTGGTCATGGTATTTTACCAGATATTCCAGTTGAACACGCTAAATATTTTATCAAATCTGTCCAAGAAAAATCTGCAAAATATGCAAAATAATGGGATATAAATTTATATTTGGTCCAGTGAGTAGCCGCCGCTTTGGCAGCTCTCTTGGAATAGATTTAAGCCCAGATCAAAAAAGCTGTAATTTTGATTGCTTATATTGTGAGTTAAAAAAAGCTAAAACCATCAGAGCTATAAAAAATGAGCCAAATTCCAAAGTTATAATAAATGAGCTTAAAAATGCTCTTAATGAGTTTAAAGATATCGATGTTATCACGCTTACGGCTAATGGCGAGCCGAGCTTATATAGTGATTTATTAAATTTAATTACTCAGATAAATACTCTTAAAACCACGCAAAAATCACTAATTCTTAGCAATGGTAGTGCTGTTTTAAATCCTAATGCTATTGAGGCTCTTTTAAACCTTGATATTGTTAAGTTTAGTCTTGATAGTGCAAATCAAAAGACATTTCGTAAAATTGATAGAAGTATTGATAATATAGATATAAATAAGTTAGTAGAGCTTATGTCACAATTTAGATCTAAATTTAAAGGCGAGCTTATTATGGAGGTTTTGGTTGTAGCTGGATATAATGATAGCGATGATGAGTTTATGGCTTTAAATAGAGCTTTTAAAAAGATTTTACCTAATAGAATAGATATCAGTACTATAGATCGCCCACCAGCTCATAATGTTAGAGGCGTTAGTAGTGAAACATTACACTATTTAGCAACTTTTATAGATGCTGCACCAGTTAGTATAGCCTCTAGAACCCCTTTAAAATCTAAATTTGATTATAGTAAAGATGAGCTTGAAAAGCTTTTAAAACTTCGCCCTCAAAGTTTATATGATATAGAAAACAACTTTACTACAAATGCAAAGATAAATTTAGAAACGCTGATAAATGAAGGCAAGGTTATAGAATGCGATTTAGCTGGGATGAAATTTTATAGAATTTGAAAAAAATTTCTAATTTAAGCTAAATTTAATTGACAAATAGCTAATTATTAGCTATAATTCCAACTCATTTATACAATATTCCGGATTAGCTCAGCGGTAGAGTAGTCGGCTGTTAACCGATTGGTCGCTGGTTCGAATCCAGCATCCGGAGCCACTTATCTCTTGAATATCCATATATTAATCAATTATCAGTTTTTAATAAATATCAATTAACTAATATGTAGCTTTAATTAATTCTATACAATGACTAAACAAGATACACTTTGCTATTTGATAATATTAATTTTTTAGAGTTTATAAATTTTATCTAGATAGGATTTATAAACTCCTTTTAGCAATAAGCTATGCTTCATTTGACTAAAGTATTTAATTTAGATTTTGTATGCAATATTTTCTTTAGCTTTTCGTTCAATACAAAACACTATTCTTCTGTTGTACTCATATTCTTAGAATTTATCATATCTATAGTTTCAATATTTTATGCTCTTTAATTATTAATTGGCTCACTATTTTAATTAAGCTAATATACTAATGATTCATAAATCTAAAAATCAAAGTATATATCAATAACAAAAATTCTCACCAGATGAATAACATTCATAGCTATCTATTGCCTCTTGAATTTTGTTACGAGATTCACTGACTACACACTTTGTATATCTCTCTAAATCTTTAATATAATCTTCTACATCATCTCTACAAGAATTTTTAAATGTTTTAAAAGATGTCGATGAACCAATACATATAGGTTTCATTGGCTCTCTACAATAACTATATAAAGTAGATACTAAAACTAAAGAAACAAAAATATATCTAAACATATTACTTACGCTCCAAAATAAACATATAATAAAATAAAAAATAGATTCTACAATAAAAGAACTTATATAGAAATTACCTCTTAGGCTAAATCAAAAGTTAAAGGATAAGCTAAACATAAGAGTTCTTATTATTTTACATAGTTATAAACTATGCAATAATCTTTTGCATTGCTTTAATTAGCACAGTTTACTTTATTAATATTATTTTTTAACTAATCTAATCGTTTTATTGCTTATATTTACTTAATTTTTATCTATTTTATATCCTTAGCAAATGTGATTATAAACTCACTTCCTATATCTTTTTGGCTTTTTAGTTTTACTTTGGCGTGGTGCATATTTAAAACTGATTTAACTATTGATAGTCCTAATCCTGTGCCACCTACTTTTTTGCTATAACTTTTATCCACGCAATAAAATCTCTCAAATATCCGCTCTTGTGAGCTTGGCTCAATTCCTATGCCACTATCTTTTATGCTAAGCTCTACACAATCTTTTAATTTTTTTATCTTGATTTTGACATATCCGCCTGGGTGATTGTATTTAATAGCGTTATCGCATAGATTGAAAATAGCGTGTTCTAATAGCTCCTTTGAGCCGTGTATATAGGCCTCTTCAAGCTCAAATTTAAACTCAATATCATATTTTTTGGCTACGCTTTTTAAGTTAGAATAGACTTTTAAGAGTAAATTTTTGAGCTCTACTTTGGCAAATGGGATATTCTTAGTGCTAGATTCATCTAAAAATGATAATTTCAAAATATCTTCTATTAGGTGTAATAATCTTTTAGATTCATTATAAATTGTATCTATAAAATGCGGGATATCATCACTTTTTACAAGATTATTTCTAATCATCTCGGCATTTCCCATTATAGAAGTTAGCGGAGTTTTAAGCTCGTGAGTTACATTAGCGCTAAATTCTTTGCTTAAATTTTGGTTTCGCTTAAACTCTGTAATATCGCAAATAACGATAATTAGCCCTTTAAATTTGCCTTTTTGCGAAAAAATCGGCGAAAAGACAATCTCACACTCCACCAAAGTCTCTTGCATAAACACTATCTGCTCTCTTATCTCGCAAGATATCTTGCCATCTTTAAAATCTCTTAAATTTTGTAATAAAAGCTTTAAAAATAGATCATTTTGAATTTGAGATATATTTGTATTTTTAGCCAAATTTGAAAAATATCGCTGAGCACTTGGGTTTATGCTTAGTATCTCGCCGGAGCGATTTATGATGATAAGGCCATCTTTCATACCTTTGGTTAGGGATTGTAGCTCTTGTCTTTTTTGTTTTAAATGTTTAAATTGGCTTTTGATAATTTTGTTTTGTTTTTTGAGAGTTTCAATTAAAATTTTAAGCTCTGGATATGGTAAATTCTCATCTAAATTCTTTAAATCTATATTGTAAATTGGGCGTAAAATTATATGCGTAAGATATTTAGCTAGTAAAAATGAAAATATCAACACCGATATAATCTCAGCAACGATATAAGGTATAAAGCTCATAAATATCGCATATAGATAATCTTGTTCTTTTGAAATTCTTAAAACAAATTCCCCTTTTTCATTAGAGATTTTAAGCCCATAATATAAATTTCGCTTTAAAATTGTATTAGAATAGCGTATATTTGTAGATTCTCCATCTTCTATCGCATCTTTAAACTCGGCTCTATTGCTGTGATTATCCAAATTTAGATTATTGGCAAAATTATCATATATCACAACTCCGTTTTGGTCAATTATGCTAATTCTATAAGTCTCATCTAGGTCTTTTAAGCTTTGTATAGAGCCATTTTGGATAGATGACAAAACCTCACTTTTAATGCTATAAGCATAATTTTTCAATCTATCAAAAAGCTCATTTTTAAGCACAGATTCTATAGAAAATATCAAAAATATATTGATAAATAAAGCTAGTGCTAATGTAGAAAAAATAATGAAATAAAATACCCTTTTTTGCATCCTACTCTCTTACTAACTTATAGCCAACTCCGTGAATTGTCCTAATCATATCTGACATATTGCCAAGCTTTTTTCTTAATGTTTTAATATGCATATCTATCGTTCTACTCTCTTTATCATAGCTATAGCCCCATATCATCTCCAAAAGCATATCACGGCTAAAAACTTGATTTGGATTTTGTAATAAAAACCCAAGTAATTCAAATTCTTTTAAGGTTAATTCCAAAGGCTTGCCATTAACTTTAACAATATGATTTTTATATGAAAACTCCAATCCATTAAAGCTTATATCGCTATTTGGCTCTTCTTTGGCTTTGCGTCTAGAAATCACCCTAATACGAGCCAAAAGCTCCATCACTCCAAAAGGTTTTGCAATATAATCATCAGCACCTAGATCAAGGCCTTTTACCTTATTTATCTCACTATCAAGAGCTGTAAGCATCAAAACACAAATATCTTTATATTTAGCACTATTTTTAAGATCTTTTAAAATCTCAAATCCATCGCCATCTGGAAGCATAACATCAAGCACTAGAATTTGAGGGATTTCATCTTTTAAGGCTTTATAAAAATCCTTAGCTAGACTAAAGCCTTTTACTGGGATATTTTGGGATTTTAAAGCATAGCAAATAAGATCTAAAATCGCCCCTTCATCTTCTAAGACATAGATCACTTAAATTCCTTTAAATTTACCAAATTATAGCAAACTTACCCAAATTTCCCCATAACATAATCTTGAGTTTTTTTGTTTTTTGGTTTGTTAAATATCTTTTTTGTATCATCATATTCGATCACTTCGCCCATCAAGAAAAATGCCGTTTTATCCGAAATTCTGTGAGCTTGTTGCATATTGTGAGTTACTATTATGATTGTATAATCTTTTTTGAGCTTTAAGACTAACTCTTCTATTTTAGCCGTGGATATAGGATCAAGTGCGCTAGTTGGCTCATCCATTAAGATAACTTCTGGATCTACAGCTAAGGTTCTAGCGATACATAATCTTTGTTGTTGGCCGCCACTAAGCCCTAGGGCAGAGCTATATAATCTATCTTTTAAATCATCCCATAAAGCAGCGTCTTTTAAGCTCTTTTCTACTATGCTATCTAGGGTATCTTTGTCTTTTATGCCATGAGTCTTAGGGCCAAAAGTGATATTATCATATATGCTCATAGCAAATGGATTTGGCTTTTGAAATACCATTCCTACACGCTTTCTAAGCAAATTTATATCATAATCTTTGCTGTAAATATCCCTATCATGAAACAATATCCCCCCTTCAATCTTACAACCCTCTACTAGATCATTTATACGATTAAGGGTTTTGATAAATGTAGATTTACCACACCCACTAGGGCCTATAAAGGCTGTAACTTCGCCTTTGGCAATCTCCATATTGATATTTTTTAATGCGTGAAATGTCCCATAATGTAAATTTAGTTTATTAATATCAAAGCACTTTTTCATTTACTATCCTTTAAAATCTTTTTAGCTACAAAATTTGAGATAAAATTCATAAAAAATACAATAACAATAAGCACCATCGCCGTGCTATAAGCTTCATTTATGTGAAGGCCTTCGCTAGATATAGCATACATATGAACGCTTAAAGTTCGCCCAGAATCTAATGCCCCAGCGATTTGCGCTACACTTCCAGAGGTATAAAGTAGCGCCGCACTCTCACCAACTATCCTACCAATACTTAGGATAACACCGGCTAATATCCCAGCTGTAGCACTAGGCAAGATGATAGCAAATATAGTGCGAAGCTTGCTAGCCCCAAGAGCCAAAGATGCCTCTTTATAACCTATTGGAACAGATTTTAGAGCCTCTTCGCTACTTCTTAAAATAAGCGGTAAAATCATAATACTAAGAGTCAAAACCCCCGCTATAAAGCTAGTTTTAAATCCAAAATATATAACAAAAGCAAGATAACCAAACAACCCATACACAATACTTGGAATTCCCACCAAAGTATCAGAAGTAACCCTAATGAGATTTAAAATTTTGCTATCTTTTTTGCTATATTCATTTAGATAAATCGCCCCAAAAATCCCAAGTGGCATAGCAATAGCCAAAGAGCAAATAACCATATTTATAGTATTTATAAGTGCTGGCATTAAAGAGACATTTGTGCTATTATACTCCCACTCAAAGAGGCTTGGCGAGATATAGATAATACCTTTGATAAAGATAAAAAGCGTAATCCCAAAAAATACAAACAACACGCTAAAAATAGAAAATTTAAGTAAAAATGATAAAAATATAGATAGATAATCCCTACTCACTTTTTACCCCTTTTTAAAGCGCTAAAACTAATATTTATAATCAAAATAAAGACAAAAAGCACAACCGCATTAGCTATCAATACATCTTTATGTAAATCTGCTGCATAGCCCATCTCAAGCACGATATTTGTGGTTAGAGTTCTTACTCCATCACTTAGTGAGTGTGGGATTTGAACCTGGTTTCCTGCTACCATGATAACAGCCATCGCCTCGCCAATAGCTCTACCAACGCCTAAAATCACAGAGGCCAAAATACCGCTTTTAGCTGCTGGGACTATAGCGAAAAAGACAGCTCTTTCAGGTGATGCCCCAAGGGCCAAAGCTCCTTCATAATAGCTCTTAGGTAAAGCCTCAATCGCTGCTTTTGATACTAAGATAATTGTAGGTAAAACCATAATTGCTAAGATCAATGAAGCTGCCAAAATACTCTTTCCAGATACACCATCAAAGATATTAGATACCAAAGGCACCACTATCACAAGCCCAAAAAATCCATAAACAACAGATGGAATAGCACCTAATAGCTCAACGGCTGGCATGATAATCTTTTTTAACCCTTTTGGGCAAAAATATGCCAAATACACAGCACTTAAAACCCCAATAGGCACACCCAAGGCTATAGCCAAAGCCGTTACATATATACTCCCTATAATCATAGGAAATATACCAAAAATCTCCTCATCTGGATACCAATCCATACCAAAAATAAACTCCAAAAAGCCTATTTGTGATATAGTTGCAAAAGCGTTAAAAAACAAAAATAGAGCTATAGCGCCAACAGCAAAGATAGAAAAGCCGGCGCTAAGGGCAAAAAGCCCTTGAAAAAATCTCTCTTTAAGCATTATTTTACTTTTTCCCAAATGGTAATATCGCCTGTAAAGATCTTTTTAACACTATCTTTGCTTAGCGAATCGATTGGATTTGATTTATTTACTATCACAGCTAGTCCATCTAGGGCTAAAACTTGAGTTTTTAAACCTTTTTTTAACTCGCTATCTTTAAATTCTCTTGATACCATTGCGATATCAGCTATTTTTTCTATAGCTGAGTTTATGCCTGTGGTAGAGTCGCTTTGTTGGATCTCTATAGTTGCTTTTGGATTTAGTGATTTATAGCTCTCTTTTAATTTTTCCATTAATGGAGTAATTGAGCTAGACCCAGCAACTACGATCTTACCGCTAGGTTTTTTTGAGCTAAATTCATTATTATATAGTGCGATATAACCAGCTTTTTGGATTATACTTTTAGCTTGATTTGAGCTAGTGTAGCCTAAAAAGTCATTTACTAACTCATTATCACTACTTATAGCTAGATTAAATGGGCGAAAAACTGTGTAAGTTTTGTTATTGATATTTTCTACACTTGGTGCTACGCCATCTATTTTAACAGCTTTTACTGAATCATTTAAAGAGCCAAGCGAGATATAGCCAATAGCGTTTTTTGAGTTTGCAACTGTGGTTATCATAACGCCTGTTGAGTTTGTAACTTCAGCTTTTTTAGAAGTTGCGTCGATTTTTTTCTTACCGACTTGCTCTTTAACATCAAATATATCCACAAATGCGCCCCTTGTACCAGAGCCCATCTCACGAGATATAGGATAGATATTTTCAGCTAATAAATAGCTATTAAGACCAAATAGCACAAATAGTGCAACGAGATATTTTTTAAACATTTTAACTCCTTGAATTTTAAGTTGCGAAATTATAAATAATAGTTGTAAAGTCAAAATGTAAAAAATGTAAATTTATCGTAAAGTTTTTTACAAAATAAATTTAAAAGAGTTTAATATTAATTATGATAAAATTACTCTTTTTTAAATTTAAGGATTTTTTGTATGATAAGATCAGTTTTGCCGCTTGGATTTATCGCAGCTTCTAGGTTTTTTGGGCTTTTTATTATTTTACCTGTTCTTAGTCTTTATGCGCTTGAGCTTGATGGGGCTAATGAGTTTTTAGCTGGGCTTACTATCGGTGCTTATGCTATTACTCAGATGATTTTTCAACTCCCTTTTGGTAGCTTAAGTGATAGATTTGGGCGTAAATTTATGATATTTGTAGGGCTAATTATATTTATAATCGGCTCATTAATTTGTGCTATTTCAACTGATATTTATACAATGCTATTTGGTAGATTGCTCCAAGGTTGCGGTGCTGTGGGTGCTGTAGCAACTGCTATGATAAGCGATCTAGTTAGCGAAGATAAACGCTCCAAAGCTATGGCTATGATGGGTGGGATGATTGGGATTGCTTTTGCTATTTCTATGATTCTTAGTCCGCTTTTAAGCCGTGAATTTGGGCTTTCTAGTCTATTTTATCTATCTATTATAGTAACTATTTTTTGTATATTTTTACTCTTTAGCGCTGTGCCAAAAGAGCCAAAAATTCATCATCACGACCCTAAAATTCCACTTACTAAACTACTTAAGCAAAAAGATCTAGCCATAATGAATTTAACAAATCTAATGCAAAAAATGCTTATGAGCTGTGCCTTTGTAGCTATCCCGATAGTTTTAGTAAAATCCTTCGAATATAGCGGAGATAACTTATGGATTGTCTATTTAATCTCTATGATTTTTGGGTTTTTGGCTATGGGAATGGCAGGATTTTTAGGCGATGGCAAAGGGCATAGCAAAAAGCTTTTATTGATTGGTGTGGTGCTATTTATCATCTCATTTATAGGCTTTGGCGTGGCAAATTCGGCTGCGAGCTTCATCATATTTGTAGTTATATTTTTCATAGGATTTAATATCCATGAGCCAATCATGCAAAGCTGTGCTAGCAAATTTGCCAAATCAAACCAAAGAGGCTCGGCACTTGGTATATTTAACTCATTTGGCTATTTAGGTAGCTTTCTTGGTGGGGCAGTGGGTGGATATCTATTACATAGCTATAATATCACGGCTTTAGCTGTTATTCTAGCTGTAGTCTTGGCTATTTGGCTTTTAATCTTATTTCAATTAAGCGACCCAAGAATATTTCAAATCATACGCCTTAAAAACGCCGATATATCAATATTAGATAGTGTTAATGGTATAGTAGATCGCTACAAACAAAATGGATATAGTGTAGTAAAATTCAACTCTCATATAATAAGCCGTGATGAGGTTATCTCTATTTTAGGAGTAAGCAATGAAGAGCTACAATGAAAATCTCCAAAATTTACTAAATCTCGCCCCAAAATGGGACTTTATAGAGAGAGTTTCGCTTGATAGAGCGCTTGGGAGAATTTTAGCAGATGATATAGTAGCCAAAAGCCCATATCCGGCCTATCCAACTTCAAGTATGGACGGCTATGCTATTAAATTTACAAATCAAAATAACAAAATTAAAGTAATAAACATAGCCCCCGCCGGAAATAGCGATGATATCGCCATATCTGAAAATGAGTGTGTCAAGACTCTTACAGGTGCCTTAGTATGCGATGGAGCCGATACTATCGTGCCTATAGAAAATGTCAAATTAAGTGGTGAGTATATAGAGATTATCAAACCTGTATCGCAAGGATTTGCTATTAGAGAAGTTGGCGAGAGCTATAAAGAATCAGAGCTACTACTAAGCTCTCGCACCAAACTTGGATATTGTGAGCTAGCTCTTTTGGCTGAATTAGGATATAGCTATATCAATGTCTTAGCCCGACCTAGAGTTGCGATATTAAGCACTGGTAGCGAAGTTTTGGATATAGGCCAAACAAAAGAGCATAAAGCTCAAATTTATAGCTCAAATAGCATATCTATCTCATCTTTGCTTAAAGATATGGGATGCGAGCCGATCATCATGCCAATCATCAAAGATGATAAACAAGCGATCCAAACCGCACTCCAAAACGCCCTAATCTCAGCGGATTTCATCATCACCACAGGTGGTGTTAGCGTGGGGGATTTTGACTTTATGCGTGATATTACAAGAGAGTCTAAAATCATCATAGATGGTGCTAGCATCAAGCCTGGTAGGCATATCAAAGTAGCGAAAATCAATGATAAATTTATATTTGCTTTGCCTGGATTTGCCTATTCAGCAATGGTGACTTGTGTGCTGTTTTTTAAAGAGTTTATAGAGCATATCTTTAGGATAGATAAAAAAAATAGATTTAAAGCGATTTTAAAAGATGACTATACCAAAAAATCACCATTTGAAGAGTTTAGTGCCGCTAGTATAACCAACGAAAACGGCACCATCAAAATCTCCACAGCAACCAAAAAATCAGGTAGCTCAGCCATAGTAGGAAATCTCATAAATGGCGGTGTATTGTTAATCTGCCCAAGCGATAAAGATGGTTTAAAAGCTGGTGAAATAGTAGAATATATAGAAATTTAGCCAACCAAAGGGCTAAATTTCAAAACTTCAAAACCATATTTCGCTCCTTCAAAGCCTAAAAATCCTATGGTTCCTTTAATAGATTTATCTATTGAAAGTTTAGCTTTTATATCTTTTTGTCTTAAATGTATATTGATCTCATCGCCATCTTTTAACTTAGCAGCGATACCAAAGTAATTCCCCGCCCTAAACTCATCACAATGCGGATGAGTAAATACCACGGCACTATCATAGCTAGGTATCGCTTCAAGCTCTACTAACTCGCCATTTAATTCTACCTCATCGCCATTTAAATTTACTATTTTAAAGCCAAATTTGCTTTTAAACAGCGACAAAATCGCCTTTACACTACTCTCATTACTCTCAAAAATCTCATCACTAATAACGCAAATATCACAATTTTTAATAAATTCGCAAATAGACGGCAACTCCTCTTCGCCTATATTTGACTCACCACTTAACTCACCACAATCTAGCCCATCCCAAAACTCCCCACCAAAGCTAAACTCCAAACCTATAAGAGCCAAAGCGTAGCTTATAGCACCGATTTCACACTTGATAAAATTCGCATTTATACTATCATCAAGCGGACTAATCACCATAATTTCATCATTTTTAAACTTATCAACAAGCTTAGGAGATTGTAAAGATAGCTTACTAGCAAGGCTTAAAATTTTCATCTATGATCCTTTAAAATTTGATTAATTATATCAAATTTGAATTAAGTAGGGCTTTAATTTTCTCACTTAAAAAGCCTTGATTTTAGCTCTTAAAGGCAATTATTATTCTAAATTCTTATAAATTTCAATCTTATTTTAATCGCAGCTGATTTTATAATAACAAAATCTGAATTTAATCTTAATAAATTATAATATTTGGATATTATCAAAATATATATGATAATGATTTTACAAATATAGTTAAGAAAATTGCGAATTTATCAAATTTTCTTATTAAAATATACTAAATTTATTGATTTAATGGTATGAAAATCAATATCAATATATAAAAATTTAAGTTAAGATTTATAATCATTTATATATAATTTTGTCAAATTTAATATCAAAATTGAGTAATTTTATGGATATAAATAGCCAAATTTCACTAAATAATTTAGAGATAAAACCAAGCGATTTAGAGCTTTTGGGTGATTATTTTAGCATTATTCATCACACACCTGGTAGAATTAGGCTACGAGCTAGTCTAAAGCTTAAAAACCTAGCCCAACAAAGCAAAATAGAAGCTAAAGAATTAATAGATAAACTAAATCAAATTCCACTAATCAAAGAGATTAAATTTAATAAATTAATCGGCTCTTTAACCTTGCATTATGATAAAGATATGCTTGAGCCAAGTCTATGGGAGGATGCTATAAATGGGCGCAATCTAGATAAAATTGCTATGATAATAAATAAAAATCTAAAGGATATAAAATGAGCATAGATAATCTTTTAAAAGCGTTAGATGATGAGTATAAAGCTTATAGCTTCTACTTTAGCGCTAGTGAATTTGGAGCACCATTTACTAATCTTTTAGAGGCTGAGGCAAATCATATAAATGCTATTATTTTCCATCTAAATGAGCTTGGTGCGCAAATACCGGCAAATCCTTATAGTTTTGCAACCCCTAAAAGCTTTGAAGAAGCAGCTGTTATAGCACTACAAAATGAACAAGCAAATGTAGAACTCTACAATACTCTAGTAACAAACGAAAACGATACACAAATAATAGATACATTTTACAGGCTTCAAGCAGCTAGCTATAATAATCACATTCCATCCTTGCAAAATGCTCTAAATTTAAATCAAAATAACAATCTTTTAGAACAATTAAATCAAGGTAAAACCTTAATAAATGAGACTGCTATAATGGTGAATAAATTAAAAGATGGCTCACTAGGCCAGGATGAATTAGAGGGATTTTTAGGTAAATTAAATTACAGCTTAGTTGGAGGTGCGATTATTGGCGCTTTTGGCGTGATTATCGTAAATGAATTACTAAATAAAAATAAGGAGTAAAATATGGCATTACCATTTATCGCTGGAATTGCATTAGGTGCTGGAATTGCATTTGCGTTTAGCAAAAGAGATGAGATAGCAAAATCATTTAAAAGCTTAAATTTAGACAAAAAATTCCAAGATGGCATAACTGCTAGCAAAGCTACTATAACAAACATTAAAGAAAAAGTTCAAGACAAACCAGCAAGAAAAAAACCAGGCCGCAAACCAAAAGCAAAAATAGAAACTCAAGAGACTCCAAACTCTCAAGATGAGTCAAACCTAAAATCAGCTACCAATCTAAATTTAGAAAATAGCAATCCAAGGATTAATCAATGATAAACACAGGTGCACCTCGTTCAGTGAGCGGACATGCAGTTAGTGGAGCAATTTTGGCACTTATGGCAAGCGGTGCATACCAATATGCTAAATTAAAAGATGGTCAAATCACTCAAGATGAAGCTATTAAAACTACAATAAAATCAACACTTGAAGGTGCTGCAATTGGAGCATGTGCTATTGCCGCATCAAACACCATTGGCAATCCAAATAAAAGCACCTCAACTAAAATAGTAGAAGCTGCTACATATATTGCAATTGGTGGAGCCTTTGTCTATGGCGTCCAAAATGCATTTAAACCAAAAGAGTGTAAAATATTAAAAAATCAAC
This sequence comes from Campylobacter sp. P091, assembly GCF_002138935.1. Classification (NCBI taxonomy): domain Bacteria; kingdom Pseudomonadati; phylum Campylobacterota; class Epsilonproteobacteria; order Campylobacterales; family Campylobacteraceae; genus Campylobacter; species Campylobacter sp. P091. Next base: position 40,402 of record NZ_MJKZ01000007.1, on the reverse strand, counting down.
AAAAAAGGTTAAATAATGATAAATAATAATCCCTATATTAAAAATGTAAATTCAAGCTCAAATCAGTCAAATTTAAATTTTCAAAATACACAAAATAATCAAAATACTCAAAATGGATTTTTAGATGGTATTTTTGGCGCTGGAAATAGTGGCGATTTCTTAAAAGGAGCATTAATTGGCGCAGCTGCTACATATATTTTAACAAATGAAAATGCTCAAAGAGCAATTTTTAAGGGATTTGCTAAAATTTCAACACTATTTGAATGTGGCTTAGAAGAGCTAAAAGAGCGTTATGAAGATGCAAAAGCTGAAGCTAGCGAGTAAGATATGCCTATAAAACTTCTGCACAAAACCAAATCTAGAGCTAGATTTGGCTATGAAGGCAGTGTAGATCCTCTCTTGCTTAGAGTTGCTGTAGACTCTTTGCCAAATGTGATAGATGTACGCATAAATGGGATAATCAAAAGTATAATTATAAGCTATGAAGGCTCATTAGATCAAATTCAAAATCAAATTTCAGATATTTTAAAATCTAATGAAATCAAAAGCCAAAACAAGAGCAAAAAAGATAGCTACATCGCACTAAGAAGCGAAATCCCAAGCTCATCTGAAGTGGTACGTGCTGCTAGTGCTTTAGCTATAGCTCCATTTCTTAGAAGTCCAGGGCTTAGTCTTAGTTTTAGCCTTTTAGCCTCCTTTCCATTGCTAAAAAGCGGATTAAAAGAGACATTTAGCGAAGGCATCACATCTCGTAGCCTTGAAGCTGCAGCCGTAGCAATTTCACTATATTTAAAAGACTATAAGGCAGCAAATTCAACCAATTTTATGCTGACTTTGGGTGAATATATAGAAGAGCTTACAATGTATAAAAGCGATGATCTTATCAAAGAACTAGCTAAACAAAAAGGCGGTATGGCGTGGGTTGAGAGTATAACTGATAGCAAAGTAACACTGCGTCAAATTCCAAGTGATGATATACAAATTGGCGATATTGTAGTAGTAGGTGCTGGCGATACTATATATATAGATGGTCACATCATCGATGGAGAAGCTTTAATAAATCAAATTTCAATGACAGGAGAAGCTACTCCAGCTAGTAAAAGTAGAGGCGATAGAGTTCTAAGTGGTACAATAGTTCAAGAAGGTAAGATTAAAATCTGGGCTGAAGCTGTAGGCGATCACACTGCTACTAATCGCATAAAATCATATATCCAGTCCACACTAGATGAACGCTCAAACCAAGAATTAACTGCTTCAAAAATGGCTGACTCTTTAGTGCCAATTACTCTTAGTCTTGCTGGACTAAGCTATGCTATGACTGGCGAGCTAGTGCGTGCTGCTAGCGTGCTTCAAGCTGATTATTCTTGTGCTTTAAAACTCACTACTCCAGTAGCATTTAAATCAGCTATATCAAGTGCTGCTAAAGAGGGAATCATCGTAAAGGGTGCTAAAAGTTTAGAGAGTCTTCAGCTAAGTGAAATATTTGTCTTTGATAAAACTGGAACGCTAACAAATGGCGATCTAGAAGTATTAAAAGTGCACTCATTTCATCAAGACTGGGATGCTAATCAAGTGTTAAATTTAGCAGCAAGCATTGAAGAACACTACTTTCATCCAGTAGCACAAGCTGTAGTAAGAGCAGCTAAAGAGAATAATTTTGACCATTTTCATCATGATGAGGTAACATTTATAGTAGCTCATGGTGTAAAAAGTGAAGTAGGTAAAAAAAGTGTAGTAATTGGCTCAAGACATTTCTTAGAAGATGATGAGTGTATAAGCTTTAAAGAGCACTCTAAAGAGATAGATGAAATATTAAAAAATGGAGATACGCCTTTATTTATCGGATTTGATGGTAAACTATTAGGAGTTATACTGCTTAAAGATACTATTAGACCAAATTCCAAAGAGGCTCTAAAAAGACTTAAAAAAAGCGGTGTAAAAGAATTTATAATGCTTACTGGAGATAGTAAAAGTAAGGCAAAAGCCATTGCTAAAGAGCTTGGTATAGCAAATTATTATGCAGAGCTGCTACCGACTGACAAAGCTAAAATTCTAGATGAGATTATGCTAGAAGCAGCCAAACATGGTCAAAAAGTTGCTTTTGTAGGTGATGGAATAAATGATGCTCCAGCACTAGTGCGAGCCGATATAGGTATTGGAATGCACAAAGGTGCTGACATAGCCAAAGCTAGCGCAGATATAGTATTGCTAAGAGATGATATTGAGGCTGTAGCAGACGCTAGAGAGCTGGCTATATCTTGTCTATCAAAGGTTAATAATAGCTTTAAGGTCACAGTGGGGGTAAATTCACTCATATTGATACTAGCAAGTTTAGGCAAACTCTCACCTATACAAACTGCCATAGCGCATAACGGTACAACAATAGCTTTATTGTTTAACGCACTTAGGCGAATTCGTATCAAGAGGGATGGATAATGCCAATTTTAATTGCTATAGGAGTAATTGGTAGCCTAGTATTGAGCGTACAAACTAATCTAAGAGCATATAAAAAAATCAAAAATAGGAAAAGAAATGAACGCAGTAAAAGAGCTTAAAAAACCAAAAATTAGCCTAGAGACTAAAAGAGAAATAGCAAAGATTGGTATGAGTAGTAGCCTGCTTTTAACCGCTAGTACGGCACTATTTATGAAAAACAAAACCGCCAAAGCTGTACATATTGTAAGCGGTGTAGCGCTAGTAGGATTTTGCCTATATCACGCATCGCTTTATCCTAAAGGGAAATAAAAATTATCACTAAGTATGAAAGTGTAGTAATATAAAAATTATAACTATGCTTTCATAATACATATAAAATAGCATTATCTTATATTGCCGCTTTGCTTAAACTCAAAAATTAATCTGGTGGCCTATAACCCCTATCTTTATCACGCTTTTTCATTAGATCCTTTTTACGATTTTCTAAATTTATAGCATCATTTAATGCATCTTCACTATCAAATTTAGTACCATCTAAAAATTTTGAATAATCATCAAATTGTCTAGTTTTTACTCCCCACAAAAGTCCAAAAAGCGCAGCAGCACCAAGCAAAGTAGAGATCCCTAGCATTATAGCTATTACACCACTCATTTTTATCCTTTTAATTTGATTTTTGTAGAGTTTAATACCACTATAATGGAGCTAAGCGACATCGATATTGCCGCAAATAGCGGGATAATAAACCCAGCCATAGCTAGTGGAATAGTAAGGGCATTGTATATTAAAGTAAAGCCTAAATTTTGCTTAATAGTTTTAAATGTCAATCTTGAAAGATTAAGCGCTTTTACAAGTGAGCTTAAATTATCATCTAGCAGTACTACATCGCTTCTTTCAACGCTAATTTGCGCTCCACTACCCATACAAATACCCACACTAGCCATACTTAGCGCAACCACATCATTAACCCCATCTCCTACCATAACTACTGGAGTTTTTGCGTTTAATTCCTTAATTATTTGCGATTTTTGCAATGGATCTTTACTAGCATAAAACTCGCTAATTCCTAATCTTTTAGCTATCTTACTAGCAGTAATTTCATTATCTCCAGTTAGCATCACAACTTTATATCCACTATTTTGTAAAGACTTAATCACATCTACAGATTCATCCCTTAATTCATCTTCAAGTTCAAATTTAGCCACAACCTCGCCATCTATAGCAAAATAATAATTAAGCCCATTATCCTCAAACTCCCCAAATCCTAACTTACTCATAAATCGCGAACTACCACCATAAATAGTTAAATCGCCATATTTTGCACTCATTCCTAGACCGCTATAGCTTGTTATATCACTTAAATTTAGCTGTTTATTAATACTAAAATCCCTAATAGCCACACTTACTGGATGAGTAGAAGCAAGAGCTAAAGAGTATAATAAAGATAAATTATACTCTTTTAGTTTTATTGCTTTAATTACACTTAGTTTTGATTTTGATAAAGTACCAGTCTTATCAAAAACTACACAATCACACTTTGCTAAACTCTCAATCACCTTAGCCTCTTTAAAGATTATTCCACCACGCATTGCGCTACCTAAAGCTATTAAAGTAGCTACTGGAGTAGCAAGACTTAAAGCACACGGACAAGCAATGATAATCACACTAATAGCTACTACAATTGCTACACTAATCTCTCCAGAATTAAATAGCCATACCCCAAATGTCCCAAGTCCTAAAAGCAAAATCACTAAAGAGAATTTGGCCGAAATTTGATTAGCTAAAAGCTCTATTTTTGGTTTTTTAAAGCTTGCTTTATTTAAAAGATTTATAATCTTACTAAGAACTGAACTTTTAAAAAGCTCAGTTGCTTCATACTCTACACTTCCATCTATACACATAGCCCCGCTTATGATCTTCTTACCAGGACCAATCAACACCGGCAAGCTCTCTCCGGTAATGCTACTTAAATCAAAGCTACCAGCCCCACTAACTACACTACCATCAATCATCACTCGCTCACCGCTACGCACTTTGATGATATCTCCTAATTTTACATCATTGACATCTTTTAACTCAAATTTATCATTAGATTTTACATAAATTTGATTTACCAAAAGAGAGCCAAGCAAATCAAGAGTATCTATTGATTTTTTCTTGCTAATAACTTCAAGAAATTTACCAATAAATACAAAAGTAATAATCATCGCTACAGAGTCAAAATATACCTCGCCATTTCTACTAAGCATCGCATATACCGAATAAAAATACGCTATACTTGCTCCAGCAGCAATACTTAAATCCATATTGGCTTGGCGATTTTTAATAGCATAATATGCCCCTTTAAAAAACTCACTACCAGTATAAAAAAGTACCGGCGAGGCCAAAATAAACTCTGCAAAATGCAAGATATCTTTTATATCCTTACTCATTCCACTAAAGTATCCGCCATATAAGGCTACAGCCACCCACATAATATTCATCGTACAAAATATCCCTACAAGCATCTTAGCATAAAACTCTCTACGCTTTTGACTTGCTCTTACATCGGCTTTTTGTGGATCATATGGGATTGGAGTATAGCCAATAGAGCTGATTTTATGCAAAATTTGATCTAATGTGATAATGCTATTATCCCATTTTATATGCGCTTTTTGACTGGCTGAATTTAGCGATACTTCTATAATTCCATCGCTTGAGATTAATACTTTTTCATTTAACCATACACAAGCCGAGCAATGAATTCCTTCTATAATCAGATAAATTTCACAAAATCCATCGCTATTTTTGACATAATTTTTATAAAATGTCTCAGTATCAATTTTAGTTAAGTTTGGTGCTTTAAAATGTTTTTGATTGCCTAATTTATCGTAGAATTCAGATAGATTATGAGAATTTAAAAATCCATATACATTCATACATCCATTACAACAAAACTCATGCCCGCTATCATCTTTTATAGCAACACTTTGATCAAACTCACCCTTACAATGTAAACAGATAAAATTTCCCATACTAGCCCTAAATTTTTATAAGATTTTATAATAAATTTACTTACATATCGCTCATAAACTCAAATTTAGCCTACAAAATCCATCTAATTTTTAAGCAAATTTAGGCTAAAATTAACCCTATACTTCCAAAAAGGGCAAAAATGCGTGGATATAAGATTTTTTCTGGGACAGCAAATGTAGAGTTTTCAAAAATGGTGGCTAAATATCTTGGAATTCCGCTTAGCGAAGCTAGTATAAAGAGATTTAGCGATGGAGAGATTAGCGTACAAATAGGCGAAAGTGTGCGAGGTAAAGATGTTTTTATCATTCAGCCAACCTGTGCTCCAGCCAATATAAACCTAATGGAACTACTAATCCTAACTGATGCTCTAAAACGCTCAAGTGCAAGCTCTATAACAGCAGTGGTGCCATACTTTGGCTATGCTAGACAAGATAGAAAAGCTGCTCCAAGAGTACCAATTACAGCAAAATTAGTAGCAAATATGATGCAAACCGCTGGCATAGATAGAGTAGTTACTATGGATCTTCACGCTGGGCAAATTCAAGGATTTTTTGATATTCCAGTAGATAATCTTTATGGAACTATTGTATTTTTAGACTATGTAAAGAGTAAAAATCTTAAAAATCCTATTGTGGCAAGCCCTGATGTGGGTGGCGTAGCACGTGCTAGAAGCCTAGCTAAAAGCTTAAATCTAGATATGGTAATAGTAGATAAACGCCGTGAAAAGGCCAATGAAAGCGAAGTTATGAATATCATAGGCGATGTAAATGGCAAGGATGTAATCTTAATCGATGATATGATCGATACAGCAGGCACAATAGTCAAAGCCGCTGAAGTATTTAAGAAAAATGGCGCCACAAGCGTCATGGCCTTTTGTACTCATCCGGTTTTAAGCGGGCCTGCGTATGATAGGATAAATAGCGGAGTCTTAGATGAGCTAGTAACGACTGATACCATTCCACTCAAAGAGCAAAGCCCATATATCAAGGTCTTAACCACAGCGCCACTATTTGGCGAAGTAATCCGCAGAGTATATCATGATGAAAGCGTAAATAGCCTATTTTCGTAAAAGATTATGGATTTTAATGCAAAAGTCTATCTTTTATCATCTAATTAAATAAAATAGTTTTACTCATTATGATTTAAAATGTATTAGCCTTAAATAAAATATTCAAGGCTAATACATAAAGTATAAGTTAAATAAATCAATACAACCCAGAACCACTAGAGAGTTCCCAAAGTGGCATAAAAATTCCAAGCCCCAAAAGTAGTACTGCCCCAGCTATTGCTATTAGTAAAACTGGCTCTAAACTCCCATTTAACCCATCGATAAGCGTGTCATATTTTTGCTTATAAAACTTTGATACATGAGCAAACATCTCATCAATTACTCCACTTGTTTGTCCAGCCTTTATAATCTGGATAGCTATTTTATCATATAAATGAGCACCTTCAAAAGCCTTGCTAAGCGTCTGCCCGCTATGGATATCCATTGCTACAAAAGTGATTTTACTGCTTATATAACTATTTTCTACAACACCATTTGCGATATTTATAGCCTTATCAATTGACATTCCAGCACTTATCAATCGTGATAAAATCAGACTAAATTTAGTCAATGAACCATATAAAATCAACCCCTTAAGCAATGGAATTTTAAGCAAAAAATTATCAAATTTTATCCTAAATTTAGAGTTAAATCTATAAAAATACCAAATCAAAAATCCAATAAAAATTATCCCAAATAATGCCAAAAATCCATAACCAGCAATAAAACTCTCAAGCCCTAAAAGTATTCTAGTAGCCAGTGGAAGCTCTCCGCCTATAGCTGCAAATACTCCAGCAAATGATGGTACTACCATCACAATTAATAGATTAAACGCTATTATCAAAGAGAGTAAAACTATCATAGGATAACGAAGCGCTCTTTTAAATTTTGCCTTATTTTCTGCCATCTCGTTGAGCATATCACTAAGCATAAAAAGCGCCTCAGGCAACCGTCCGCTATTTTGTCCCAGAGCAAACATCGCTACGCTAACTGCTCCTAGTTCACTTTTAAACCCGCTAAGAGCTTGCTCAAGACTCAGACCAGAGTGTAAATCTGAGCTAATATCATCTAAAATTTTCCTAAGTATAGGGTTATGACACCCTTGCGCCACGCTAGAAAAAGCCTCAAGAACACTTACTCCAGCCTCCATTAAGGTTCCAATCTGCCTAATATAAATAGCTAAAACTCCGCTATCAATCCGCCTAAATTTTGCTACAAACCCAACTTTACTCTCCTCACTAATAGCAATAATCTCGCCGCTTGAAGATAAAATCTCTTTAGCATTTTCTAAATTTGATGCAGTAATAGTACGAGTTATTGTAGCATTATTGGTAATAATTTTAGCATTATATCGTCTCATTGTCTTAACTGATTAAATCAGGCTTAATATCTCTTCAAGACTAGTAACTCCACTATCTACTAGCTCCATAGCGCTTACTTCCATAGGGATAAAACCTTCACGCTTAGCCTCTGCTAGAATAATCCCACTAGACTCGCCACGAGCCATAAGCGAAGCTAAATTTGCACTAATTTCTAAAACCTCACTAATGACAACTCTACCACTATATCCAGTTCCTACACAGTGAGGGCAACCATGAGCCTTATATCGTCCATTCTCAACCATCTCTTTGCAATACAAGCAAAGCTTTCTAGCCAAACGCTGTGCCATAATCGCTATAATAGCACCACTAATAAGATAACGCTCCAACCCCATATCCATCATTCTATCTATAGCACTAATAGCATTATTAGTATGTAATGTACTAAGTACCAAATGGCCAGTAAGAGCTGCACCTACAGCTGTACGCAAACTTTGATAATCCCTAATCTCACCTATCATTATAATATCTGGATCTTGTCGAAGCGCTGAACGCAACGCCTCTTCAAAACTAATTGCGCTTCTATGCCCAACAGCAACTTGCTGAAGATAGCTCATTTGATACTCTACTGGCTCTTCTATGGTAATAATCTTTTTAGTTGGCCCTTTTAGCTCATTAAGTGCTGAGTAAATAGTAGTAGTTTTACCGCTTCCTGTTGGACCAGTAACTAAAATCATTCCATAGTTTTTATAAATCGCACGCTTTAAAGTGCTAAAATTCAACTCATTTAATCCTAAATTTTGCAAATTTACAATCATCTTATGACTATCAAGAATCCTAAGCACTACACTTTGCCCATCAATAATAGGCAAAACTGAAATTCTAAAATCAATACTTCTGCCATTTATATCATATGAAAATCTACCATCTTGTGCTTTTTTATGTTCAGCAATATCTAAATTTGCAAGCAGCTTTAACCTACCAATTAACCCAGCATATATATCACTATCAAATTCAAATAACTCGCATAAAACCCCATCAATACGCACTCTAATCATACAACCAAAACTAGTTGGCTCAATGTGAATATCGCTAGAGTTTAGATCTATAGCACTATTTAACACCCTATCAATAAGCCGTAAAACTGCGCTATCATCATTAGATCCTTTGGAATTGATTTGTACTTTTACCTGTGAAATTATGGCATTTAAACCATAATGAAGCGGAAGTTTAGCAAGTATTCTATCTAGCTTAGCTGGTTGGATGATTAGAGGTTTTATAATTTTATCTTTATAGATATTGCGAAGCCTTAAAAGTGCACTTGTATTAAATGGATTTTTCATAGCAACACTAATGATATTAGCCTCAAATTTAATAGGTAAAATCTCAAATTTAACCATTATATCTAATGGCAAACTATCAGCCAAAGTGTAATCTACCACACTTATATCAGCTATCTCATAGCCAAATTGTTCACTTATAAGCTCACAAATCTCATCTTCGCTTATAGCTAGTTCTTTAGCTGCAGCAGATAGAGTTATGCTAGAGTTTTGCAGCTTTTTTAACATCTCGTTCATAGCGCTCTCTTTAGTTTGAGCTTATTTAGTGTTATTGGCTCATTAGTTAAAAATAAAATTATAAATTTAAGGTTTGATTATATCGATATATACTTTAAACAAATTTAAATTTAGACAACTTTTATTAGGATATTTGTTATGTTTCATTTTTAAAATAAGACATATCATAATCAAAATACAATACAAGTATTTAATACTACAAGCTAATAAAAGAATATCTGCTATTATATAAGGCTATGTCTAAGCCCAGTTGAATTTATCATTTGTTTCAAGCCTTATAGTAACCTCGCAAAAAATGCAAAAACTATTGTAACATAATCTAAAATCTCTATAAGCTCAATCGTCTCTTTTAAAATTTCCATCAATACTCCTTAAATCTAATATATTTAAATATGGAAATTTTTTGATTACTCCATCTTAAATTAGCCCTTTAGAGCCTTTATCCTAAACAAATAGCATAAGATGTTATCAAATATTGTGTTAAAAAGAATTTAAAGATAAAATTATATGGGTAATGTTATTTTTATTAAAAACTATTTATTATAACGATAAATTATTCCATAAATTAGATCAAATAATTTGTAATTTTATATATTCTAGATATCGTTTTAAATTTGACTTTTGACTACGACTCAATGCAATGAAACTATCATTTAATGTAATTTTTTTAGCATAATTTAACGGTTTAAGCGTACTAAGTGAGAGCATAATCCCGCCACTTTGATGCAATAAAAAATCACCCGCAGCCGTATCCCAAATATGCGAACCATAAAATCTTATAAAAACTCCAACTTCTTGGCTTGCTAGTTTGCTAAATTTAATCGCTGAACCAAGCGTAGCTAAATTTAAATTAAACTCTTTAGCAAAATTTTCAATCTGCGTCATATCAGCTGAACGACCGCTAATTAAAATATTTGAACTATCTACATTTAAAGTATTATTTACTAGATTTAGACTTTGTAAATTTTCCTTATATTCCCCTATTTTCTCAAAATTTCTAAATACTGGCGCACCTGCAAAGCTACTATAAATCTCTTTGCTAAGTGGAGTATATATAACTCCTAAAATAGGCCTAGAATGCCAAATTAAAGCTATACAAACGCAGAACTCTCCATTTCTAGCAATAAATTCCTTTGTTCCATCAAGTGGATCAACAAGCCAAAAAAGCGCATCTTCATTTCGCATATGAAAAGGCAAAATACTCTCTTCAGAACATATAGGAATTTGTGTCGATTGCAAGTGGGTAAATATCGCTTGATTTGCTACTAAATCAGCAGTAGTTAAGGGTGAGCTATCACTTTTTAAAGATAGCTCAAATTTATCATAAACAGCTAAAATAGCCTCTCCTGCAGCCAAAGCTGCAGAGATGGCGATGTCGTGAAGCTTACTCAGGTTGAGATGCTGGTCCAACATATAGCTGTCTTGGGCGAACAATTTTAATATTGTCTTGAGATTTTAGCTCCATCCATTGACTTAACCATCCTGGAACTCTACCCATTACAAATATAGCCGCAAACATCTCATTTGGAATTCCTAAAGCTTTTAAAATTACGCCACTATGGAAATCCACATTTGGATATAGATTTCTAGACACGAAATACTCATCATTTAGAGCTATCTCTTCGATTCTAGTAGCGACTTTAATTAGATTGCTATCTATACCAATCTCATCGATTAGTTTATCTCTTAATCCTTTTAAGACTTTGGCTCTTGGGTCAAAGTTTTTATAAACTCTATGTCCAAAGCCCATTAGGCGGAATGGATCGTTTTTGTCTTTTGCTTTTTTGATGAATTCATCAACTCTATCAGGAGTTCCGATCATCTCAAGCTGTCTTATAACGCCTTCATTAGCACCGCCATGAGCATGCCCCCAAAGCGCACCGATACCAGCACTTATACATGAGTATGGATGAGCGTGAGTAGAGCCAACTGTCCTAACAGTCGTAGTAGAGGCATTTTGCTCGTGGTCAGCGTGAAGCATTAAGATCGTATCAAAGGCTTTAACTTCGATTGGTTTTAGATCTACTCTATTGTGTGGGAATGCTCTTAACATATATAAGAAATTCTCTGTAAATCCACGATCAAGATCTGGATATACAGTTGGGAAGCCACGAACATGACGATAATAAAATGCTATCATAGTAGGGATTTTAGCTACCATTCTTTTAGCTAATTCCATATAATCTTTCATATCATCAAAGTTCATATCTCTTTTATAATATGCACTCATAGTAGCTACACTTGCTTGTAAAACTGCCATCGGATGAGCCTTATCAGGGAAACAATCAAATAGTTTTATCATCTTTTCATTTAGATAGCTTCTCTCTTTTAGCTCTTGGCGAAATGCATCTAGCTCCTCTTGACTTGGGAGTTTGCTATTAAATAATAGATATACTAAATCTAAATATCTTTTATTTTCAGCAAGCCATGCTATATCATAGCCTCTATGCATCAAAGTCCCAGCCTCACCATCGATATATGTGATAGCTGAACGACACATTGCGGTACTAGTATAGCCTCTATCAAATGTAAACATACCAGTATCTTTGTATAGATTAGATATATCTATAACGCTAGGTCCTAAAGTACCATCAAGAATAGGAAATTCATAGCTTTTTCCATTTCTATTGTCGGTTAATGTTACTGTGTTACTCATTTTTATCCTTTGATTAAAATTTTTATATCTTATCTAAATTTTATTTAAATTAAATTGCCCTTAAATATCTAACTTAATTATTTAAGGCGAAATTTAAGATAATTTGTAAATTTTATTAATATCATAGACAAAATCACCTCAAAAATACTAGCGATAATAAAAGCAAAATATAGCTCTTTTGCTATATTTCCAGCATTATAAGCTACCGTAGCCACAGCTACTAAAAGCGTAAGTGGCATTGAGAGTGATAAGCCAAAAAGAATACTATCATATAATCCAAAACGCTTTACAAATATCATTGAAGATATCACTCGCACAATAATCATAAATATCATCAATTTCACAGCATTATCAAGCACCCCAGGCACCAAAAGATATTCAAGCTCCACGGTTGTACCAATATAGACAAAAAATATTGGCACCAAGAATCCAAACCCAAAGCTACCTAGCTTATGTGGAAGATCTTTTTTGTGATTAAAAAATGTAGCGATAAAGCTCCCAGCGATAAAAGCCCCAAGGACAATCTCTAAATTCAGATATATCATCACCGCTACAGTACTAAAAAATAGCGCCATAGATAGGCGGATATCCTTTTCACTCTTATCATCGTGAGGCATTAGTAGAATTTTGAGATTTGGATACCACCAAAATAGCACTTCAAGCCCCTTAAATCCAAGCACACAAAGCACAATAAATAGTATAAGATAGTATATACTACTAAATAACTCAATAGAATTACCAAATTCAATATAAGCTGACATAAGGGTTAAAAGAGCAATACTAAGCACCTCACCTATACCACCAGCGATCATAGCGGTATTTAGCCAAGGCTCGTTTTTACCATACTCTTTAAATAGGGTAGATAAAATTCCAACCGACATAAGTGGCACCACCACAATAACCAAAAACGCCGGCGATATAAACGCACTAAAAACCCCAGCTACAATATATAAAATAGTTAGATAAGCAAGAGCTAGCTTTATAATGCTTTTTTCTATTTTAAAAAAAGATTTCAGATCTATCTCAGTCCCAGCCAAAAACATTAGATAAAAAAACCCAACTTCAGCTACTATCTTAAATGGCTCACTATGTGGTATAAAGCCAAAAAACCCAAAGATTATCCCCATCATAATCTCTATAGGGGCGATTGGGATTTTAGAAATTTTAGAAAAATATGGCGATATAAAGATTATAAACGCCAAAACAAGTAAAATAGAAAGTTCATTAATGGCACTGTGTTGCAAACTCAAAGCCTCGTTTTCTAAGCTCTTCTATATCCTTGCTAGCAGCCTCGCCACTAGTAGTTAGATAATCCCCCACGACAATAGCACTAGCTCCATTTTCTAATATCTCATATTGTCTATCGCCAAGGATTACCTCTCTACCGCCAGCTACCATTATTCTAGCATTAGGCAGAGCTTTAGCGCTATCTCTTAATATCTCTAAGGCTTCATCGGCATTAAGCTTTGGCTCTTTGATTTTTAAAGCGGGATTTGGGATAAAGAAATTTATCGGACTAGTAAATGGATTTAGCTCTTTTAGTGAGTTTCTAAAGCTTATTCTATCTTCATTACTCTCTCCAAGACCATAAATCCCGCCACAGCAAAGCTCAAGCCCAGCTCTTTTGGCGTTTAAATTCGTCTCAAATCTCTCATCCCAGCTATGAGTAGAGCAGATTTTAGGGAAGTATTCACGGCTTGTTTCAAGATTGTGATTATAGCTGAAAATTCCAGCATTTTTAAGCTCTTTTAAGCTCTCATAACTCGCACTTCCATTACATGCTATCAGCAGTAGTTCGGGTACCTCTTTTTGTAGGGTTTTGGCAGTTTGGCAGATAAACTCAAGCTTTTTATCATCAAGCCCCCTACCGCTAGTAACTAAGCAAAAGCCAAGAGCTTTATTTGCCTTAGCCATTTTGGCCTCTTTTAAAATTTGCTCTATGCTTTTTTGTTTATATCTATTTATATCAGCTTTTACATGAGCACTTTGAGTACAATACGCACAATCTTCAGGACAGTTGCCACTACTAACATTACATATCGCACATAGCATTACTACTTTATTCATTATTGCTTACCTCTTCTTTAAATTTACATTGTGGGCACTCTTTGAAATTTCCTTTTTTAAGCTCTTTTAAGACCATTTGTGTATTACATTTTGGGCATTTGTCTATAATTGGTTTATATTTGCTTAGAAAATTACATTTTGGATAGTTGGCACAGCCATAGAATTTACCTTTTTTACCAATTCTCTCGACCAATTCTCCACCGCAATCAGGGCATTGAATGCCAATTTTAGATGGCTCTTTTTTCTCAAATTTATTAGAGTTAGCTAGGTTTTTGGTATATTTACATTTTGGGAAATTTAAACAGGCTATAAACTCGCCAAATCTACCCTTTCTTTTAACCAACTCTCCACCGCAATCAGGGCATTTCTCACCTATTGGCTCGGCTACTTTTTGGCTTTTTATATTTGTTTTTCCTTCATCGATCTGTTTGATAAAAGGGTGGTAAAAATTAGATAAAACCTCTTGCCAATCGGCTTTATTTTCGGCTATATCATCAAGCTTTTCTTCCATTTTAGAAGTAAATTCGCTATCTACAATATCTTTAAAATTATCTTCTAATACTGAAGTTATAGTAAATGCTATATCATTTGGGATTAATTGCTTTTTTTCTACTTTGACATAATCACGGCTAGTTAAAAGCGAAATAGTAGGCGCATAAGTGCTAGGTCTGCCAATTCCAAGGCTCTCTAGCTTTTTGACAAGGCCAGCCTCAGAGTAGCGACTAGGTGGCTCGGTTGTGTGTTTGGTGCTTTTGATGCTTTGGATACTCATATTATCATCGATTTTTAAAGGTGGGAGAATTTTATCTTTATCCATATCGCCATAAACTCTATAAAATCCATCGAAAGAAACCTTCTTGCCTAAGAGTTTAAACCCGCAATTTTCGCCCTTTATAATGATATTTTGAATTTCACACAGGCTAGGGCTCATCTGTGAAGCCAAAAATCTGTTATAAATCAATGTGTATAGCTTTAGCATATCTTTATCTAAATATTGTGAGGCAATTTGTGGTGTAAAGCTCAAATTTGTAGGTCTGATCGCCTCGTGAGCCTCTTGGGCGCCTTTGGATTTTGTGATGTAGATATTGGCAGTTTTTGGTAGATATTTTGAACCAAATTCGCTCTTTATAAGCTCCCTAGCAGCGTTTAAAGCTTCTTTGGCTATATTTAGGCTATCTGTTCTCATATAGGTTATAGCACCCATAAAACCGCTATTTGTCTGGACGCCCTCATATAAACTTTGGGCTAACATCATGGTTTTTTTAGGGCTAAAGCCAAGTCTATTTGATGCACTTTGTTGTAGAGTTGAGGTCATAAAAGGTGGTTGGGGATTAGTTTTGCGCTCTTTGGATTCTATGCTTTTGACTTTGAATTTATCATCTTTTATATTATCTAAGATATATTTGGCTCTTTGGGCGTTTGTGATGGTGAGCTTTTCTATCTTTGAGCCTTGAAATTCGATTAACTCAACTTCTAAATCATCTTTAAATTTAGTATCAATGCTAAAATACTCAATAGGCTTAAATTCTCTAATCTCACGCTCTCGATCGACTAGAATTTTAAGCGCTGAGCTTTGGACTCGCCCAGCACTTAAACCTCTTTGAATTTTGATATTTAAAAGCGGACTAAGCTTATAGCCAACAATCCTATCTAATAGCCTTCTTGCTTGTTGGGCATTTACGCTATTCATATCTAATTTTCTAGGATTTGCCAAAGCCGCCTCGATAGCGCCCTTTGTGATTTCGTGAAATACTATTCTAGGTAGAGTTTCGGGCTTTTTGCCAATTGCTGTGGCGATATGATAAGCTATAGCCTCGCCCTCTCTATCCTCATCGGTAGCTAGATAGATGGTATCGGCACTCTTAGCAAGCTCTTTAATCTCTTTTACGATAGCAGAGTGATCATTGCTAATCCTATACTCAGGAGTAAAGTTATCCCCATCTATCTTAATCCCAAAGCTAGATTTAGGCAGATCTCTAATATGCCCCTTACTAGCTATAACCTTATACTCAGAACCTAAGAAATTTTTTATAGTTTTAGCTTTAGCTGGAGATTCAACTATTATTAATTTACTCATATTTCGCCCCAAATTCAGTTAGGCGTAATTTTACCAAAAAACTATAAAATTGATATAAAACAACTTCAAATTTACCCCATTATAAGATTAAAATATCCCAAAATTGACCCAGCTCCAACTCCTTCAAGCACGATAAATAAAGTGGCTAAAATGCTTAAAATTCCTATCCAGACAGCTCTACATTTTGGGATTATGATAGCTTGATTTGGTGATTTAAAATATATACTAATAATAATTCTTAGATAATAATAAACTGATATAATAGTATTTATAATACCAAAAATCGCCAAATACGCATTACCGCTTTCAAAAGCACTTGAGAATACATAAACCTTACCCAAAAATCCCACCGTATATGGAAATCCGATAAATGAAAGACAGATAAGAGTAAATGCCAACGCCCCAAGCGGTGAGCTCTTATAAATTCCAGCAAGAGAGTCGATCTCAACCCTTTGATCTTTAAAAAACGCATTTAAGAGTAAAAAGGCAAATCCCGTTGTAATAGCATAAATAGCGATATAATACACCCCAGCAAATAAAGAGCTATCACCATTGAAACTAGCTAAATTTATAAAGATATACCCAGCATGAACTATCCCAGCAGCTATCAAAATCTTTTTAACATCTATCTCTTTAAGGCTTAAAAAGTTACCGATAAACATACTAAATATCGCAATTACGCTAAATATAATCGCTAAAATTTCATCCCAGCCACCGCTATAAAGCAAGGCAAATTTGATCAGTAGCCCAAAACTAGCTAGTTTAAACGCCCCAGCCAAATATCCAGTTATATTAGTGCTAGCTCCATAATATACATCAATACTCCAGCGATAAAAACCAAAAATCGCAATCTTAAAAAATATCATCGCAATCACCATTAACACACCAATTGTGGTAATCAAAGATGGCAATGAGAGTTTGCTAAGAATCTCATATTTTGTACTTTGAGTAGTCCCAAATATCAAAGCTGCCCCAAGCAAGTAAAACGCACTCATAAATGATGAGAGCAAGAAGTATTTAAAGGCTGCTTCAATGCTTTTTGAGCTTGAATTTAATGCTATCATCGCATATATTGATATGGAGGCAATCTCGATGAAAATCAAAGTAGTTATAATTTCGCTTGAGATTATCATCCCCATCATGCCAAAGGCGGCTAAATTTGCTAATGCTATTAGCTCGGATTTAAAATAGCTCTCATCATCGCTAAAATATATCGTAGCTAAAAATATCATCGTAAGAAAGGCTATAATCACACAAAATATAAACTCAAATTGCCCAAGAGATATAAATTCAGCACAAAAAAACGGCAAATCCCCACCAAGAAGCTCAACCCTAAAAACAAAAAATGAGATTAAAATAACAGCCCAAAAGGCTAAATTTATACCTAAAAGCGATATTTTATTGATTTTTGTAACGCTTAAAAATATATTAGCTACAATAGCGGCGATTGATAGTAAAAAAGGTGTTAAAGCTACCATTATTGCCCCTTTAAATTTGATTTTATGTATTTTTCATAGTGGCTTTGGATCGTGCTTTGCGATAGATCCAGTATCGGCTTAGGATATAGACCCATTACAAATATCACAATAGCCACCAAACCAAAGGCTATAACTTGAGATTTACTAAGCTCTTTGAATTTATCTGTAACTTCATTTACACTTTGTAAAATCGCCTTGCGATAAACCACAAACATATAAACCGCACCGATGATAATAGAAGTTGTAGCGATAATCCCATAGATTAAATTTGATTTAAATAATCCCACTAAAATCAAAAGCTCAGCCACAAAGCCGATAGTAGTAGGAAGCCCCACGCTTGATAGCATCATAATGCCAAATAGCGTAGCAAAAATCGGAGCCTTAGTAGCTATGCCGCCAAGCTGACTAACCTTGCGAGTGCCTAGTTGATTAGAGATGATACCCACCATCAAAAACATCGCTCCGCTAGTTAATGCGTGAGCTATAATCTGATATAACGCCCCGCTCATTGCCACACTATCAAGGCTAAAAACCCCAGCTAAGATTAAGCCCAAATGTGATGCCGAAGCAAAGGCCAAAAGGGTCTTAAAGTCATCGCACCTAAGAGCAATTATCCCAAAATATATCATAGAAAATATCCCAAGTGCCACGAAATAGCTAGAAAACTCAACAAAGCTAAGCGAAAATATCGGCAACACAAATCTCAAAATCGCAAACACCGCCACCTTAGACGCAATGGCTGAAAGCATAAAGGTAGCCACGCTAGGAGAGTGTGTGTATGCCCCGCTAAGCCACATATGAAATGGAAACAAAGGAAGCTTAATCACAAAAGCTATCATAAAGCTAAAAAATAGTATTCGCTCTACGCTTAGACTTAAATTCAAATTTACCAAATCAGCCAAAGCGAAGCTATAAAATCCAAATTCCAAATAGTGTGCCACGCCAAGATAGATAATCGCCCCAAGCATAATCATCGATCCAAATATCGCATAATACATCATATCTAGCATAGCTTTAGCTCTTTTAACGCTCTTACCATACAAGCCAGTCATTATAAATATCGGCAAGAGCATCATCTCCCACCCAGCATAGAAAAAGATCAAATCAAGCGAGCTACAAACAGCCAAAAACCCACTCTCTATAAAGAGTAAATTCGCCCAAAAGCCCTTTTCTTGATATCTAAGCACAAAAAACAAAAAAGGCAAAAATATCGTAATAATCAAAATAAGATAGATATTAATCCCATCTACACCAACCATATATGTAATGCCATAGTTTTTAACTAATGGGACGATATCTACAAACTGCATTCCACCAGCCCCATCAAAGCCAAGGGCCATAATAATAGCCAAAATAGCGACCAAAATAGATCCGCCAAAGGCTATAATCTTGCCCCAAAAATTATTACAAAATAGAGCTATAAAAAGCCCCAATAAAAATGGTATAAATATAATTAAACTCAAGATACTACTCATAAAATAGCCTTTGAAAATATGATAATAACACAGATGAAAAATAGCATATAAAATGCATATGAACTAGCTAAACCGCTTTGAGTATATCTAGCATAAATTTGGCTAAATGTCTTAAATATCAAAGCGCTAAACTCAACAAGCGGATATAAAATTTTATCATCTATAATCTCACGCAAAAAGTGGCTAATCCGTTTTAAATTCGCCACAAAAACAAGATCATATATCTCATCTATATAGAATTTATTTGCTACAATGCTCTCAAATTTACCCATTTTTTCTTCGCAGTTTTTGTAGTTGTAAAATTTCTTATAAGCGATGAAAATCCCAATAGCAGATACCGCCATGCTCACAACTCCAGCCACTATCTCTACCATTAAAGTTGGATGATCAATATCTAAAAATATCGCCATAAATCCACCGCCTAAGGCAAATAGACAAAGGATATAATTCACCCCAAGCATACTAAATGGCACCTTATGTTGCTTTGGTGCGGGATTTTGTGAGTAAAATACCAAGAAAAATAGCCTAAAACAATAATACGCAGTAAGCCCAGCAGTAAATAACAAAATAGCAAATATAGTATAATGCCCAGAAAGAAGCGCCCCAAGTATAATAGCATCTTTGGAGAAAAATCCAGCAAAAGGGAATATCCCACTAATTGCGAGCATACCAAAAAGCATTGGATAATATAGCGATTTATTATCTTTTAAATTCCCCATTTTAAAGATATTTTGCTCATGATGAAGCGCTATAATGACAGCCCCAGCACTCAAAAACAGAAGCGCTTTAAAAAATCCATGAGTAAATAGATGATACATAGCAGCCCCAGAGCTGTAGCTAAGCGCAGCGAACATATATCCTAATTGACTCATAGTAGAGTAGGCTAAAATTTTTTTAATATCAGTAGCCTTTGTAGCGATAATCCCAGCAAAGAGCGCCCCAGCCGCACCAATACCGGCTAAAACTTCTATTGGCAAGCTAAGCCCAGCAAACAAAAACTCAAATCTAACAACCATATAAACCCCAGCTGTAACCATCGTCGCAGCGTGGATCAAGGCTGAAATCGGAGTTGGTCCAGCCATCGCATCAGGCAGCCAAGTATATAGCGGAATTTGAGCTGATTTAGCCAAAGCTCCAGCAATGAAACAAAATGCTATAAATATCGCTACACCAGGGCTAAAGCTCACTTCATTTAAGCCAATATAATCAAATTTAACCCCACTACTAGCAAGATACAACGCAATAAGCCCAATCAAAAAGCCAAAATCGCCAATTCTATTTAATATAAAGGCTTTATTGCCGGCTTTGACATTATCTTTATCGCCAAAATAAAAGGCGATTAATAGATATGAGCATACGCCCACGCCCTCCCAGCCAACAAACATCAAAATCGGATTATTTGCTAAAACTAAAATCAGCATAGAGGCTAAGAATAAATTCATATAACAAAAAAACTTACCAAAACCCTCATCGCCATCCATATAGCCTATAGAATACAAATGTATAAGCATACCCAAAAACGCCACAAATATCGCCATCACCAGACTAAGGTCATCAAGATAAAATCCCACATTTATGCTAAATCCAGCGATATCAAGCCAGCTAAATATATCCAAATTCAAGCTACTACCATAGCTATTAACAAACAGCGTAGCCATAGCTACAAAGCTAACTACAGGCCCAACCATCCCCAAAAAAGCAAAGAATCCTTGAGATAATCCAAGACTCTTTCTAGCAAGATACAAAACCCCAAGCAACAAACTACCAATAATTGGTGCTAAAATTACGATATTAACTAGCATCGCTATCCTTTAACTCTTTAAAGCTATCTATATTTAGGCTCTGTTTTGATTTGTGAAGCAAGGTGATGAGCGCAAGACCAAAGCTCGCCTCAGCAGCAGCTATAGCGATAACTAGCATTACGATCACTTGACCATCTAAATTTAAATTAACCCTAGCAAATATCGCAAAAAGCAAAGCAACCGCATTTAACATAAGCTCAATAGACATAAAAATAGTAAAGATATTTTTACGCAAAATAACACCAAAAATTCCAATCACAAAGAGCAAAATCGCTACAAATATATAATTTTCAACCATTATTTTTGCCTTTTAAAATCGCCACAACTCCTATCAAAGCAGTGGTTAAAAGCAGTGATATCATCTCAAAGCTAAATCCCCAGTTAAAAAAGAGATACTCTCCAAGTGGTGCGATCTCTCCAAATCCATCAGGTGCTATCTCGAAGTTACCAGGTATCAAGGCAAGCCAGTAAGCCAAAAAGCCAAAAACGACTAAAGGCAAAGCGGCTTGAATCATCTGTATAAAGCTAAATTTAGCCCATAAGCTATCTGATTTGATATTAAAAAACATCATCACAAAAACCGATAAAACCATAATCGCCCCAGCATATACTACTATTTGGATTAAAAACAGAGTCTTAGCGTATAATAAAAGATACAACCCAGCTATAGCCACCAAAGAGACAATCATAGATAAAGCCCCATGGATAGGTGCTTTAAAGCTAATCAAACCCAAAGCTCCCAAAATAGCTAAAAATGAGAAGTTAATAAACAAAAAATTCTCCATCAAAACTCTCCCCTTTTTCTACTACTAAGCTCATTTATATCACTAATGAAGCTATCTCTACTACCTTCAACCTTTGTAAATATCCCGCTATCCATCCTTATAGCATCCTTAGGACACGCCTCCACGCAAAGCCCGCAAAATACACACTCCAAAAGATCTATATTAAAGACTTTTGGGGCTTTTTCTTTGCTACTAGGGACTTCATAGGCTTCTATAAATATACATTTAGCTGGACAAGCAGTAGCACACATATCGCACGCAACGCACTTTAACTCACCATTATCATATTTGGTTAATCTATGAAGACCACGATATCTAGGGCTTATATCATCGGGTTTTTGCTCGGGATATTCTAGGAATTCAATATTTTTGGTATTGAGTAAATTTCTAATGAAATGCTTAAAAGTTCTAGCCATCCCAGCGATGATATAAAATATATAAATTCGCTCTAAAAGTGGCATTTTTTTTCGTTCGATTTTTTTGACTTTAACTGACATAAACCACCACCAATGCTGTAATAATAATATTTAAAATTGCTAAGGGCATGAGCTTTTCCCAGCCTAAGCGTTGAATTTGATCATATCTAAATCTAGGTAGAGTCCATCTAACCCAGATAAATACAAGTAGCACTATAAAGGTTTTAAGCGCAAATACCACTAAATTCACCGCAGTAGCTACAATCTCAGCGCCAAATTCACCTAAATTTCCATAAAAATATAAGCATATAATATCGATTATAACCACTATAAAGGCTGTCAAAGCGTAATATATGATATTCTCTTTTTTTCTATGATCTTTACTTATTTTATATCTAGTAACATTATTTTTGCTAACCCACCAGATAAATAATAAACCAAAGATAGTAGTCACGCCAGCTATGCTAAGTAGCACAATCTCATAGTTAGCAGCCAAATCAGCCTGTGATAGATAAGGCAATGAGTATCCGCCAAAAAATATCGTAACTATAAGCGCACTCATAGCAGTCATTGCGATATATTCAGCCATAAAAAACATAGCAAAGCTCATCGCACTATACTCAAGGTGATATCCAGCTACTATCTCGCTCTCGCCTTCAGCTAGGTCAAATGGCGCTCTATTCGTCTCAGCAAAAGCACAGATAATAAAGATAATCGCCGCTAATGGTTGAAGAAATATACCCCACGCAGGAAGGCCTAAAAATGAGCCTTGTTGAGCTATCACAAAATCATTTAAACTAATAGAGTTATATGTAATAATCATACTCACAACAGCTAGACCTAGTGGAATTTCATAACTTATAGCCCCACTAGCTGCACGCAAAGAGCCTAAGAGAGAGTATTTATTGTTTGAGCTCCAACCAGCTAGCATAATGCCATAGATACTAAGACTAGCAAATCCCAAATACCATAGCATACCGCCATCAAATGGGATCGCTTGCATAAGGTATTTGACCCCATCAATGCTAAAATATTCACTAAATGGAATCACAGCTATAGTAAGCGTACTCATCAAAAATAGCACCATCGGAGCGATAGTAAATAACGCTTTGGATCTAATAGCTGCTGGAGTAAAATCCTCTTTTATAGCTAGTTTTAAAGCATCAGCCATCGCTTGGATCAATCCGCCGAGCCTTATACCGGCGATATTAGCTCTATTTGGGCCGGGGCGATCTTGGATAAAAGCTGAAATTTTACGCTCTAATAGCACCAAAACAGGTATCAAAGCCAAAATAAAGATCAAAATAAACGCAATCCTAAATATAATTAGCCAAATTTCACTCATGCAAACGCCTTTAATATACTCATATCAAATTCCACTCCACGACCCATCAATTCAGCGATAATATCGCAAATTTTAGGGCTAAGTGGCTCAAAAGCCCCCTTGCTAAATCGCAATTTTTCATCTATATTTAGGGTATGGCCATCTCTGTGATAGCTACTAGCGCAGACTATATCAGCATCGCTATTTGAGCCGATTTTGATGAGATTATCAAATTCAAATTTATTTATAAATTCAAAATCCCTACCCAGATGAAAAACTATTAAATTTTTAGATTTTTTATCTAAATTTCTATCTATTCCAAGCTTATTTAATCCCACACGATTAGCAGTTTTATTCGGTACTCTAAGCTTTAATCCAATCTCATCTTTAAAGCTCTCATCTCTAAAATCGCTAAATCCATATAAGCCCATATTAAACTCATTAGCCAAAATCTTTAAAGCACTCATCTCTTCAATGCTTAATGAGCTTGAAGCTAAGATATCATATTGATCGCCATTTGCCCTAAGATCTAGGGCTAAAGCGGAGATTTTCGCACTATCATCACGCTTAATTACTTGCTCATCTTTATAGCTATAACGGCCATAATCACAGATGAAATAGCCATTTACGCTACTCTCTCTAGGTCTAAATCTATAAATTTTGCTATCTTGATATTTTGCTTTATTGCTATCGATCCATATAGCGCACCCCCTTTCACAGCCTTGACAGATTGCGGGGGTCTTTTGTAGGTGCCAAACTCGCTTTTTAAATCTAAAATCAGCCGAAGTCATAGCTCCTACTGGACAGATATCTACTATATTTCCTGCGTATGGATTGTCTATTTTCTTGCCATTCATTAACATTATGTGGCTATGCTCACCACGGCCACCCACGGCTAATTCATTGGTTTGGGTGCATATTTGAGTAAATCTCACACACCTTCTACAAAGCACGCATCTCTCTTCATCATGGACTACCAAAGAGCCAAGATCCTCTCTTTTGCCTTTTTTTACCTTCTCGGCTAGACTTACTTTGGAGTCTTGTAGATCAAATTTCATATAATAATCTTGTAAATCACACTCACCAGCTTGATCGCACACAGGACAATCAAGCGGATGATTGATAAACTCAAGCTCTAAAATTCCACGCTGGACAGCCCTTGTAAGCTCGCTATTTATCTTGATCTCCATACCATCTTTTATGGGCGTATCACATGCTATTTGGGGGCGTTTTTGGCCTACTACTTCTATTAGGCACATTCTACAATTACCACTTACGCCAAGCGCTTCATGATAGCAAAAGTGTGGAATTTCAATATTATGCTTTTTTAGCTCGGTGATTAGATTACCCTTTTCATTTACGCTAAATTTCTCGCCATCAACTATAATCTCTACCATATTTTAATCCTTACAAAGCGCTAAAAACTCATCTTCAAATTTGGTTATAAAGCCTATGATTACATCTTTTACCGCTGGAGCAAATACACAAATTGTCTTTCCATCTAGCATAAAGCAGATATCTTTTAATATTTGTAGATCTTTTTTGCTTCCTTCGCCTTTACAAATTCGCTCCACAACTCGCATTCCCCAGCCACATCCCTCACGACATGGAGTACATTGCCCGCAGCTCTCTTCTGTGTAAAACTCAAGCAAATTCAAAAGCACCTTAGGCATACTGATCGTATCATCAAAAACCATCATACCACCAGTCCCAAGAGCACTCTTATACTCCCATAAATTCTCATAATCCAAAGTAGCCTTCATAACTTCATCTTTGGTTAATACCGCAGCAGATGATCCGCCAGGGATAACGGCTTTTAGCTCTCTATTTTTCCATACGCCACCGCCAAATTCATTGATAAAATCAATCATTTTAGTCCCAAATGGCATCTCTTTAACGCATGGAGTATTCACACATCCTGTTACGGCAAATAGCAGAGTACCAGGGGATTTTGGGGTTCCTACGCTTCTATATTTTTCCCAGCCATTTTTAACTATGAAAGGCACGCTAGAGATGGTTTCGACATTATTTACCACACACGCACTACCAAACAAAAAATCCGGCTCAGCTCTATTATGTGGCTTTAATCTAGGATGCCCCCTTTTGCCTTCAATACTCTCTAAAAGTGCGCTCTTCTCACCGCAGATATAGGCTCCAGCACCTTTACAAACTATAATTTCTAGGCCACGCCTCTCATCTTTGGATTCATTAATGGCTCTTTGGATACTTTGAAATTCTTTCTCATATTCGCCCCTAATGTAGATATAGGCTCTACACGCACCAAGAGCGTAAGCTGAGATTATGATACCTTCTATTAACAGATGGGGATCAAGATTGAAAATATACTTATCTTTACAAGTCCCAGGCTCGCTCTCATCGCCATTTACCACCAAATAGCGTTTTTCGCTAGGCCAAGCTATCATATTTTTCCATTTAGTTCCACAATGGCCACCGCCACCGCCTTTGCCTCTTAATCCACTTTTGTCAATCGCATCTACTATATCTATTCTTGGCATTTTTAGAATTTCATCTAAATTCGCATATGCCCCATGAGCCTTAGCGACTTCTATCTTATTGGCATTAGGTATATCAAATCTAGCACTAACGACCTTCATTTTCTCTCCTTAGCCTTTCTATTAACTCTGTTATACTCTCTTTAGTTAAATCACCGATTTGCTCTAAATTTGATAACATACATGGCGCCTTCTCACAATATCCCAAGCACTCGCTCTCCCCAAGGCTAAAAAGCCCATCGCTAGTAGTTTCACCCATCTTGATCCCAAGAAGATCGCTAGCGGCTTTTATCACTTCATCGCCGCCTCTTAATTTACAAGTTATGGTTTTACAAAATTTAAGCTCATATTTGCCTTTTTTGCTCTCATTAAACATAGAGTAAAAGCCCATAACTTCAGCAAAGAATATAGCCTTAATCCCAAGAGTTTTTTCTAAATACAATATATCTTCAGAGCTGATAAATCCTTGTCTTCTTTGTAAAATCCAAAGAGCGGGTAATACTAGCGCTCTATCATCATCTACTTTTGTGCGTAGGTTATTTAAGCTTTCTAGCTCATCTTTTGTAAATTCAAAACTCATCTATCTAGCTCCCCAGCAATTATGTTTATACTACCTAAATTCAAGATACTATCAGCGATCAAGCCACCTCTAACCATATCGCTAAATGCGTTTAAAGCATAGAAACAAGGCGGTCTAAGCTTTAGGCGATATGGCATATTACCACCATCACTAACAATGAAAAATCCTAGCTCACCATTGCCCCCCTCACTAGCACCATAGAAATGCCCCACAGGGAGCTTAACTCCATCAAAAATGATTTTAAAATGATTTATCAAAGCCTCAATATTGCCATATACTTCGCTTTTTGGCGGGAGAATTATATCTTTGTCTTTGATACAGATATCGCCACTTGGAATTCTCTTGATCGCTTGGCGGATGATAGAGACACTCTCTTTCATCTCATAAAATCTCACAAACATCCTATCATATATATCGCCACAGCTACCAACAGGGATATTAAAATCAAAGCTATCATAATAGTAATATGGCTTATCTTTTCTTAAATCATAATCCACGCCACTAGCTCTTAAATTTGGCCCTGTAAATCCATAGCTTAGAGCGTCTTGAGCGCTTATTTTACAGATATTTTGAACTCTATCTAAGAAAATTCTATTTTTTTCTATGAGAGTTAGAGTATCATCAAGACCCTTTTCAACCTCTTTTAAATAGCCCAAAAGCTCATCTTCCCAACCATCATAAAAGTCATGCGCCATACCACCGATTCTAGCAAATGAATTTGTAAATCTAGCACCAGTCAATCTAGATAAGAAGTTATAAATTTTCTCTCTAGGATTATATAAATACCAGTAATTTGTAAGCGCCCCCATATCCACAAACATAGCCCCAAGGCAAACCTCATGATCTATAATGCGAGCCAACTCACCCAAAATCACACGCATAAAAATCGCTCTATCAGGCAAGGTAACACCCAAGATATCTTCTATCGCCTTAGCATATCCGACATTATTTAGCATAGCAGAGCAGTAATTTAGCCTATCTGTATATGGTATTATCTGGGCATAGGTATGAGTCTCACAAGACTTCTCAAATCCCCTATGTAAATAGCCAATTTCAGTTACACAAGCAGCTATTTTCTCGCCATCAAGTGCCATAAAATTGCGTATTGTCCCATGTGTAGCCGGATGAGATGGGCCGATATTTAAAAATGTATATTTGATTTTAAATTCATCATTTTCTTCACTAGCAAGACCGAGATTTAAGAGCTGATCTCTCATCTCATCAACCAAGCTATCACTTTGAGTTAGAATTTGATATTTATCAATAGGATAATCCTTTCTTAATGGATGTCCGATAAATTCTTTATGATTTAATATGCGTCTAAGGTTTGGATGATTGTCAAATTTAACTCCATATTGATCATAGCACTCTCTTTCAGCCCAATTAGCGCTTTTATAAATTTGACTAACGCTTGCTATGCTCTCATTCTCGTCAAGATCAACTTGAATAATAAAATTACTACCCTTTAAAGAGCTAAATATATAATACAAACTAAATCTTTTTGGATTATTCAAATTTAAATTATCCACACAGGCGATATCAGCCAAAATCTCATATTTCATCTCATCACGAGCGAATTTAACCGCTTCAAAAATACGCTCACTAGGGATTATAGCCGTAATAATGCCATTATATTCAGAGATTTTAGAATTAAATTTAGATATAAACGAATTAACCATCTAAAAGCCCCTTAAAATCTCTATGGCGATCTTTGATACTACCGGCTTTTATCTTTTGTTGGATAGCTAAAATTGCATCGATTATCGCCTCAGGTCTTGGCGGACATCCACTGATATAGGCATCAACTGGTATTATCTGATCTATCCCTTGAAGTGTGGTATAATTATCATAAAATCCCCCACTACTAGCACACGCACCCATACTAACAACCCATTTTGGCTCACACATTTGGTCATATATCTCTTTTAAAATTGGAGCTTGTTTAAATGATATTGTCCCCGCTACTATCATCAAATCCGCTTGACGAGGCGAAAATCGCATAACTTCAGCGCCAAAACGGCTTAAATCATGCTTTGATGATACAGCACTCATAAACTCAATCGCACAACAGGCCGTCCCAAATATCATCGGCCAAAGCGAATTGGATCTACCCCAGTTAAAAAGCGCATCTAATCTAGTTAAGATCAGATCATTTTTGACTAAATTTTCTATTCCCATCTTAAAATCTTCTTCTTATAAATATAGTATAATCCCACAAGCAAAATAGCCATAAAGATAAACATCTCAACCAAAGCATAAAGGCCAAGTTCTCTAAGGCTCACCGCCCATGGATACATAAACACAGCTTCAATATCAAATATCACAAAGACAATCGCCACAAGATAGTATTTGACATTTATACTTGAGTTTATCCCGCCATAGAAATTTACAATTCCGCTCTCATAAATTCGATCTTTTGAGCTATTGCTTTTGCCAGTTGGGCCAATCTTTTTGGTGAAATAAAAAGCCACACAAAGTGCTAAAATGATGAAAACATAGAGATAAAAACTCCATACAAGATTACTCTCCAAAGCCTTTTCCTTGAAATTTACTTTATTGATTTGGACGTAATTGTATCAAAAAGATTACCATTAATTCAATATCATAAAGAAATTAATTTTTTGTTTAAGAATATTATTAATAAATTTTATTATCTATCTAAATTCAGCTATAATTACTAATATTATAAATTCAAATTTAAGATTATAAAGCCTATAAATTCGTCATTTAAAAGCTATCTTATTTAAAACTTAAATAAATTTATTAAATTAATTATATTTGCTTTTATAGCTTTGTATTTAAAATAAATTTACATTATCACTTAAAAAAAGTAAAAATATAAGCCAAAATATTAAATTCCCAACTTAAATTCTCGCAAATAGCCCAAATTCACCTATAATTTCTCCTTAATGTGTAAAATCGTAACATAATATAAATTTATATTTCTATTTTATACACTTTAAGGCTAGATTTGATTACAAATATGCTACAATCGCAAAATCAAAATAATTTTAATCCGGAGGTAGCATGAATAAAAAGGTGTTAAGCATAGTTATCTGGGCAGCAGTCGTATTTTTGGCTGTGCTTGGATTTGCTAAACTGACTATAGATAGAGGCGAGACAGTAAATGCTCTATGGTTTGTAGTTGCAGCTGTGTGTATCTACTCAATTGCGTATAGATTTTACGCTAAATACATAGCTCAAAAGGTCTTAGGCCTAGATGACAATAGAGCCACTCCCGCAGTGGTAAAAAACGATGGTCGTGACTTTGTCCCAACTAACAAAATTGTCCTATTTGGCCACCATTTTGCCGCTATTGCTGGTGCTGGGCCGTTAGTAGGGCCGATTTTGGCAGCTCAAATGGGTTATTTGCCAGGTATGATTTGGCTTGTTGTGGGCGTTGTGATTGCCGGTGCGGTGCATGACTTTGTAGTTTTATGGTTATCAACTAGAAGAGATGGCAAAAGCCTTGGCGAGATGATAAAAATGGAGCTTGGCAAGGGTGTCGGAACTATAGCTATGATTGGAATTTTAGGTATTATGATGCTTATTGTGGCTATTTTGGCTTTGGTCGTTGTAAATGCCTTGGCTGAATCTCCATGGGGATTATTTACCATTGCGATGACTCTTCCTATTGCTGTTTTAATGGGAATTTGGATGAGATTTATCCGCCCAGGTAGAATAGGCGAGGCCTCTATATTTGGTTTTGTTATGCTTATGTTATCACTTTGGGGCGGACACTATGTAGCTGCTGATCCATACTGGGCAGATGTATTTACTATCACTCCAGTAAATTTAGCATTTATTACAATTGGTTATGGTTTTGTAGCAGCAATCTTACCAGTATGGCTACTTTTAGCACCTAGGGATTATCTATCTACCTTCCTTAAAATCGGCGTTATATTTGCTATGGCGGTGATTATAATCTATTTAGGTTTAGGCGATTTTGCAGGTAATCAAAATATCCAAGTAGCAATGCCTATGGTTACTAAATTCACAGATGGTACAGGGCCAGTATTTGCTGGTAAATTATTCCCATTTTTATTCATTACCATTGCTTGTGGTGCTATTAGTGGTTTCCACGCTCTAATCTCTAGTGGAACATCGCCAAAAATGCTAGAAAAAGAGACTCACGCTAAAATGGTAGGTTATGGCTCAATGCTTATGGAGTCAGCTGTTGGTGTGATGGCGCTAATCGCAGCTATAATTATAACGCCAGATCTATACTTTGCTATCAATGTCGCTCCTGCTGGTTTGGGTACAGCTGAAGCTATATCAGCAGCTAGAAGTGCTGGTGAGGTCTTTGGTGTATTCCAAGGCGAAGCAAGTCAAAGCTACTTAGCAGGTATTAAAGCTGCTGCTGCTAGTATCAACGCATTTGCTGGAGATATTATCAAAATCACCCCAGAAATGATAGAACAAAATATTCTAGCATTTACTAAAGAGGTTGGCGAGCCAAGCATTCTAAGTAGAACCGGTGGTGCACCTACATTCGCTCTTGGTTTTGCTGTGCTAATCTCTAAAATGCCAAGCTTTGAAGGCACAATGGCGTTTTGGTATCACTTTGCTATCTTATTTGAGGCATTATTTATCCTTACAGCAGTTGATGCTGGTACTAGGGCAGGGAGATTTATGGTACAAGATGTTTTAGGTAACTTCTATAAACCAATGGCAAATATCAGCTCAGTTCCAATGGGTCTAATAGCAACTCTTTTATGTGTAGCTGGTTGGGGTTCTATATTATATATGGGTATCACCGATCCAACAGGTGGAGTTAAAGCATTATGGACGCTATTTGGTGTAAGTAATCAACTTCTTGCTGGTATTGCTCTACTTTTAGCAGTAAGTGTTTTATTTAAAATGAAACGTGGAAAACTAGCTTGGGTAGTAGTTGTACCTGTAATTTGGGTTTTAATCTCAACTATGAGTGCAGGCGTGCAAAAGCTACTTCCAGCAAACGGCGAGAGAGTTCATGACTCAGTAAGCCATGTAGCTGCATATCAAAATAATAGCAAAAAAGCAGCTGATCTAATGGCAAAAATAGAGTCTGGAACTCTTGATGATGCACAGCTTGTAGCAGCTGAAAAAGCATATAAAGCAGCTAATCAAATCGCTAGAAATAACCTTATCAACGCTATTTTATGCGCTCTATTTATGGGTATTACTATAATTGTCTTGATCGCTACTTTAAGAGTCGTCGCTAGGGCAATAAGCGGCAAAGACCCTATAATCCCACTAGCAGAATCACCATATCTCAATGCCAAAGATTATGAGGGCAAAGCCGGTTGTAATTCTCATCACTGCGGATGTGCTCACTAGGGGTTAGTATGCAAATTTGGAGCAAAATATCAGCATTTTATAGAAAAATTGATAGGTTTTCCCACTTATTAGTGGGGATGCCTAGTTATGATAAATATGTAGAATATATGCAAAAATTTCATCCAAATGAAACCCCGCAAACTCAAAGAGAATTTTTCAAAGAGGCTTTAGAGAAAAAATATGGAGCCGGCAGCTCAAAATGCTGCTAACCCTGCCTACGCTTGTAGGTAGGTTTTTTTACCATAAATTATTATTTATAACATTTTATCAGCGCAAATCACTACAACAACAAAGACTCAATCTTATTAAATTTAGTTTAATGTGCAAACCTTAACTTGCATTTATATATTATTTAATTTTTACTTGTGATTTATTACCACAAAGATACAATGACTCCATAATACAAACGCTATTAGCGACAATGTATTTGCAAAATTATATTGGTATTTTCATCATTTATTTTAGTATTTTTATGCTAATTTATGCTGCACTAGATATTGTAACGTGGATGAAAGTCTCATAAATTACCCATAGGCTAAAACTAATTAAATAACGATTAACAACTTAAGCTATACTTAGTGCCAAAATTAACCATTTAAAGCACTTAAGCACTCATTACAAAACTTGCTAGATGAATACTTGCAATGATTATGCAGTTTTATAATGGCTAAAATTACTAATTTTAAATCCAAAAAATCTAAATTTATCTAAATATTAAGCCAAAATTTCGCAAAAACTAAGTATCATAAGCGCCAAATTAATTAGGTGAATTGTGGAATTTGTAAATTATTTAGGGCAGGAAAATGTCGTAACATTCTTTTTGCTTCTTGTGCGAACTGGTGCTTTGATGGTGTTTTTTCCATTTTTTAACCATATGCAAATTCCTATGACAATCAAAGCCACACTCTCATTTATGCTTACATTATATCTATTCCCGTTAGCTACTCCGCCAGCAAATTTAGATGGTATAAATGTTCAGTATCTTATGCTTGAAGCACTCTCTGAGCTTATGCTTGGGTTATGTGTTGGGGTACTTTTGATGCTTGTTTTTGGCGCAGTGCAACTAGCAGGTGAGCAGATATCGATGATTATGGGATTTTCAATGGCAACAGTTATTGACCCACAAAGCGGAATAAATGCCCCACTAATCTCAAATATCTTAAATTTAATAGTTTTACTGGCATTTTTGTTATTTGATGGGCATCATTTAGTGTTATATTTTTTGGCTTATGGACTTGAATATATCCCACTTGGTGGCTTCTATCCTGAGCAAAATATCTTAAAATATGCTTCCCAAGGTATGGTAAATCTCTTTTTATATGGCTTTATAATCTCATTTCCGATTTTAGCACTTACTCTAATGTCGGATTTGATTTTTGGAATGCTTATGAAGACCATGCCGCAATTTAACCTACTAGTTGTAGGATTTCCAATTAAAATTACTATCGCTTTTGTTGTACTAATGGCGATTTTGGCCGTTATTGTTAAGGTATTTACAACGCTAATGATGAGAGTTTTAAACGATTTACCAAGTTTATTTTTCTAAATAAAGCAATACATAATGAAAATTTGCGTAAAATAGTGTAAATTTTTTAAGGGGTAGTCTATGAAGGTGATTTTGCTAAATAATAATCCAGCAGTTTCAAAACTTGTGAGTGTGAGTTTAAATAAACTTGGATATACTTTTGCTGAGATTGATAATTTAGAGTATTTAACTAGCAATGATGCTGATTTAATTATATGTGATAGCGGGCTTTATGATAGTAAAATTAATTACTTAGAATATGCAAAAAATCAGCTATTTTTAATCCCTAGAAATCGAGCTGATGAGTATAATCTAGCTAAAAGCCAAACTCTACAAAAGCCATTTTTGCCAACTGATTTTATTGATGTAGTAAAAAGAATCTTAGTTGAGATTCCAAAATCAACTAAAATAGTAGAACCTAAACCTAGCGATATCAAAGTAGGGGATGAATTTGGTCAGATTCACACTAATGATAAAATAGATGTATTTAGTGATTTAAATAGCGATGAATTGCCTGATGATACCAATAAACTCCAAGATGATTTTGAAAATAGCTCATTCGATGATGAAAATCATGAAGAACAAGAGCTCGAGCAATTTGAGAATTTAATCGAAGTAGCTGAGCCTGAGCTAGCTAAGGATGAATTTGATGATGATTTAGGACTTGATGATGAGTCTGGCAAGATTGAGAGCCTAATGGATAAATCAAAAGATGTTAATAATCTTACTGATGATTTAATGAGCGACAATAAAGAGTTAAATATTGCAACAGATGAGTTTAATCTAGATAACATAGATGATGAACTAGCTAAACTTGATAATTTAGAATATGAGACAGATAATTTAGCAGATAAAAACCTCAATAAATCAGTAGATGAATCACAAGCTAAAAGCGTAGATAATCAGATCAACGCAAATAACCAAATTCAAGAATTAGATGATGCTGATTTAGATCTAGATAATCCAGGTATCAAACTTAATGAGATAGATAGTTTAGATGATAAAAAAGAACTTGATACTTTAGATAATACAGATAATTTAGTAGATAAAAACCTCAATAAATCAGTAGATGAATCACAAGCTAAAAGCGTAGATAATCAGATCAACGCAAATAACCAAATTCAAGAATTAGATGATGCTGATTTAGATCTAGATAATCCAGGTATCAAACTTAATGAGATAGATAGTTTAGATGATAAAAAAGAACTTGATACTTTAGATAATAAAGCCAGTGAGATTGAGGCATTAGATGATTTAAGCAACGATGAACAAATAATAGATAATTTAGATAATCAAGCGCAAGAATCAAGTCCAAGCAATAAACTTAACGATGAACAAAAGCAGCAAAATATTAAAGATATAACCAGTGAATATGAGAATATCAAGCTTGATATCTCAGCATTGGATGCGCTTCCTGATGGCGATGGTGAGGTTGATAATGCCGAATTTGACACTACATTTAAAGATGAAATAAAAGATGAATCAGCTATAAAACCAGTTGGCAAACCAGAACTTGAATCTAAATTTCAAGATGACTCTGTGGCAGATTTGGCTGCTATACCACAAGAGATTACAGAATGTGATGAGATAGATAAAGAGTCAATTATCCAGCCTGAAGCAGTTGCTAAGTTTGCGACTAATGAATTTGAACAAACTCAACCAGTACAAGAATCAAAGAGCGAATTTGAATTTAAAGATAAATCAATGGATGAATCAACTCAAAAAACGAAGCCAGCATTCTTGGTCGAAGAGATTGGCCGAGATAAATCTGATAATGAGCTAGATGATCTTGAGAGTGAACTAGCAGGTTTTGAAAGCGATCTAGCAAATATTAAAAGTAGCCAAGATGATGAGCCTTTAGATTTTGATGAAAGTCAAGATTTTAATGAGCTAGCCAACGAGAATGACCAAGTTAAAGATGTTGAATACACTGAGAATTTAAACAAATTAAGCAGTATGCTTGATGAGATTGATAATATGGATTGTGAGAATAATATGAAAAACCAAGATTTAAGCAATAGTTATGAAGCTAGCACAATTGATGAGATAGAAGAAGCTGCTATAAAAGAAGCCCTTCATGAAGAAAATAACAAAGAAGATAGCCAAACCCAAAACGAACCAAAAGTTAATCAATCAGATAAGAACACTGTAGAAAACAAAACAGAACCAAGCCAAAATGAACAAAAAGAGATAGCCCAGGTTCTAGCCTCACAAATTGGCGAGGGATTAGGGAAAGCATTTAGCACTAGCGCCTTAAAAGATGTATTAAAAGATATTAATATTAATATTAGTATTAGTTTTGAAGGCAGATAATGAGCGGTCAAATTCTAATAATAAGCGGCCCAAGCGGAAGTGGAAAAAGTACGCTATTATCACGCTTAATGGCCGAATTTGACAATCTTTATTTTTCTATTTCTAGTACAACTAGAGAACCACGAGCTGGAGAGAAAAATGGGGTTGATTATAACTTTATTAGTACTGATGAATTTAAACAAGGAATTGAGCAAGGTAAATTTTTAGAGTGGGCAAATGTGCATAAAAATTATTATGGCACTAGCCTAGAACCAGTAGAAAAAGCTCTAAAAGATGATAAAATTGTAATTTTTGATATCGATGTTCAAGGCTTTCATCTAGCAATGAAGCAATATAAGGAGTTAATTACCTCAGTTTTTATAACTACAAAAGATAGACTCGAACTAAAAAAACGACTAATAAAGCGTGGCAGCGATGATGAGCAAACCATTGAAAATAGGTTATTTAACGCAGCTACCGAAATCGCTCACATTGGCGAATATGACTATCTTATTATCAATGATGATTTAGATAGTTCATATGAAAAACTTAAGGCAATTTTTATCTCTATGAGATCAAAAACACAAAGCTTTATCATAAATGATGTGATAGAGAGCTGGAGCGAATGCTCAATTTAACAAATTTAAATTTTAATTAAGGAGAAAATTATGGGTAGTATGAGTATAAGTCACTGGTTGATAGTTTTAGCAATTATTGTTTTGCTTTTTGGTGCTAAAAAAATCCCTGAATTAGCAAAAGGTATGGGTAAAGGAATTAAAAGCTTTAAAAAAGAGATGGAAGATGACACATCATTAGAAAAAATCGAAAAAACTGAGGATACAACTCAAATAAAAAAAGATGAAACTCAAAAGAGTGCCTAATGAGTGCTAAAGATACTCTAAAAAATGAGATAAGCGCTATTTTAGGGCGTGAAGTTGTAATAGAAAAACCAAAGGATAAAACCCTAGCTCACTATGCTACACCACTTGCTTTTGGATTAGCTAAAGAGTTAAAAAAATCCCCAGTAGCTATCGCTTCTCAGATGGCACAGCAATTTAGTTCGCCAAACTACGAAGTAACTGCCGTAAATGGATATATAAATTTCAAACTCAGTGGCGATTTTTTAGATTCTTTGGCTAATGATGCACTTAAAAGTGGAGATAAATTTGGCTCAAAAGAGATTACAAATCCTAAAAATATATTTTTAGAATATATAAGTGCCAACCCAACAGGCCCATTACACATTGGCCATGTAAGAGGCGCAGTCTATGGCGATACATTAGCTAGAGTAGCTAGACATATTGGCGTAGGAGTTCATACTGAGTATTATATCAATGACGCTGGCAATCAAATCGATCTACTAGGCATATCTATTACGCTTAGAGCAAAAGAGATTTTATTTAATGAGACAGTTGAGTATCCTGAGAAATATTACAGGGGTGATTATATTGATGAGCTAGCGCATAAAGCTTACGATAAATTTGGCAAAGAAATTTTTGAGTCAAGTCGTAACTCTGAACTAGCCGAATTTGCCAAAGATGAAGTTTTAAAAATTATCAAAAAAGACCTAGCCGATGCTGGAATATTCATAGATAATTGGGCTAGTGAAAAATCATATTATGATCAATTAGAACAAACTTTAGAGCAATTAGAAAAAAGCGGTCAAGTATATAAAAAAGATAGCACTACCTATATCGCTTCAAGCAAACTTGGCGATGATAGTGACAGGGTAGTAGTACGAAGCGACGGCCGTCCAACATATTTAGCTGGTGATATTATCTATCATAATGTCAAATTTGCTAATGATTTTGATACATATATCAACATTTGGGGTGCAGACCACCATGGATATATCGCTAGATTAAAGGCTGCGATTAATTTTCTAGGTTATGATGAGAGCAAACTAGAGGTAATTTTAATGCAGATGGTAAGCTTATTAAAAGATGGTAAGCCATTTAAAATGAGCAAAAGAGCTGGAACATCAGTGTTAATGAGCGATATTTTAGCTGAGATTGGAAGTGATGCGCTTAGATTTATTTTCATATCTAAGGCTGGCAATTCAAGCTTAGAATTTGATATTGATGAGCTTAAAAAACAAGATAGTTCAAATCCAATATTTTATATCAATTACGCTCACGCTAGAGTAAATCAAATCTTTGCCAAAGCTAACAAGACTCCTGCAGATGTAGCTAATGCTTCGCTCACAAATTTAAGCGATGATGGTAAGAATTTATTATTTGAAGCGCTTACCATGCCTGAAGTCTTAGAAGATGCTCTAAACCAAAGAAGTTTACACAAAATTCCTGATTATCTCAAATCGCTTAGTGCAAGTTTTCATAAATTCTATAACGAAAATAGAGTTGTAGGAAGTCAAAATGAAGATGAATTACTAAAGCTTTTTAGCGTTGTAGCACTTAGTATAAAAGTAGCATTAAATTTAATGGGAATAAAAGCTAAGGATATAATGGAAAATTAATCCCAAAGGCCTATATGCCCTTGGGGTTTTTAGTTTTAATTTATTATGATCAAAAATAATGCCATCTAAGATTATTGCGCTCTTTTTTAGAAAATAAATATCTTAGTATGGCTTTATCTCTTAATTTTTTAGCCGCAAACCGATTTACTAGTATAAATTTCTAATAATTCATTTAAATTCGCAATGACAAACTTAGCATCATCATCACTCATCATCTGATGGCACGGCAGACTAAGCTCAGCTCTATAAAAATCCTCAGCACCATCTAATCTCATCTCACCATATAAATTTTTATAAAAGCTAAATTGATAAGTTGGCTTATAATGTACTTGTACCCCAATGCCCATAGCGTGAAGT
Source organism: Campylobacter sp. P091 (assembly GCF_002138935.1). NCBI lineage: Bacteria > Pseudomonadati > Campylobacterota > Epsilonproteobacteria > Campylobacterales > Campylobacteraceae > Campylobacter > Campylobacter sp. P091. The sequence continues at coordinate 1,867 of NZ_MJKZ01000007.1, read as the reverse complement.
TCGTTATAGATATCCTCTTTTACGCACCATAAATTCGAGTTTAAAAGCACCGGATATAGATGTCTAGCACTTCTTATATTATCTGGGATATCTATCGTTTTTAGATATTTTGAGTTTTTAAAGGCATCATCATATATCTTAGCAATCTCATAACGCCTAGAGATAAACTTATCAAGCTTTTTAAGCTGACTTAGCCCCAAAGCGCACGCCACATCGCTTAAGCGGTAATTATAGCCTAGAGTTACCATATCCATATTCCAAGCCTGTTTTT
>NZ_MJKZ01000007.1:761-1295 GCF_002138935.1 Campylobacter sp. P091 | reverse complement strand
CCTTGGTTTTATCGCTTATTAACTCTTTTATAGAGGCTGGATTTATATTACCATTTAAAAGTACATCAGCAAATTTAATCCTAGCCCCACACATTATAGCTGCATTAGCAGTGGCTGCAAAGGTTATAGGGGTGGTGATAACTTCATCGCCAGGTTCCACGCCAAGTGCGATATATCCAGCGTGAAGTGCTGAAGTAGCTGAGTTCATCGCTACAGCAAATTTGGCTCCAGTAAGCTCGCAAAGCTCACGCTCAAACTCCACCACACGATTTCCACATGTAAGCATATCGCTTTTTAGCGCTTCTATCACGGCTTGTATATCATCATCTTCTATTTTTTGTCTGCTATAAACCATCATTTTAAACCCTTATTGTAGTATTCTTGGTAGGGTTATGCCAGTTTGGGATTGATATTTGCCATTTTTGTCAGCGTAGCTAGTTTCACAAATCTCATCCCCTTGTAAAAATAGCACCTGAGCTATCCCTTCATTTGCGTAAATTTTAGCCGGAAGTGGGGTGGTATTTGAAATTTCAA
>NZ_MJKZ01000007.1:0-482 GCF_002138935.1 Campylobacter sp. P091 | reverse complement strand
TATAGCAATTTCTACTTTAAACTAAAGTTTAGCTTATTATTTAGATAATTTGGTTAGAATTATGGAATTTTACTTAATTTAAGGAGAATTTATGACAAGAGATGAGATTAAAGAGCTTATGAGCTTTTTTGATGAGACAAACATTAATAAAATTAAGATAAAAGATGGTGATTTCGTAATCGAGTTAGAAAAACATGAGCCATGCGAGCAAATAGCCCCAGCCCCAGCTTGCCCTCCAATCCCAGCCCCAGCCCCAATCAATGTAGTAGTAAATGAAAAAACAGTAACTACTTCAACAGCAACTGATACATTAAACTCACCGATGGTAGGGACATTTTATATAGCTCCAAGTCCAGGCGCTCCAAGCTTTGTTAAGGTAGGTCAAACAGTGAAAAAAGGCGACACTATAGGCATTATAGAAGCGATGAAAATTATGAATGAGATTGAAGCTGAGTTTGATTGTAGAATTACAAAAGCCCTAA
>NZ_MJKZ01000006.1:0-106418 GCF_002138935.1 Campylobacter sp. P091 | reverse complement strand
GGCGCTCAAGCTATGGTTGATGTAGCTGAAGCAGCTAGAAAAACTCTAGACAGGCTAAGAGCCGACCTAGGTTCAGTACAAAACCAATTAGTAGCTACTATAAATAATATTACAGTTACTCAAGTAAATGTAAAATCAGCTGAATCTCAAATAAGAGATGTAGACTTTGCTAGTGAGAGTGCAAACTTCTCTAAATTTAACATACTAGCCCAAAGTGGAAGCTACGCTATGAGTCAGGCAAATGCTGTACAACAAAATATATTAAGACTACTACAGTAGCTTAAATTTAAATCTTTAATAGCTTAAATTTACTCGCAATGCTTAGTCATTGCGAGGGTTTATATACAATATATCAAGCTTTTTATATTATTAATTTCAAATATTATTTTAGGATTTTATCTAGATTTAAATAGTATAGTAATCAATCTAATTATTAGAAGTTATTTTGGATTTTAATTTATCAGTTTGGTAGGTGGACATCTATGAAATTCACCTACCTAATTAATATGCTTGTAGCGTTATTTTTTAGGCGTTACAAGCATATTTACATAACGACCCTCAAGAACTGGAGCTTTATCTCTATCTGCATATTCTTGAATCATCTCCCAAATCTTTTCAAGCATATTTACGCCAAGTTCTGGGGTAGACATCTCACGCCCCTTTAAAAATACTCTAAATTTAACATACTTGCCCTCAGATAAAAACTCTTGAGCATGTTTTATCTTATAGTTTATATCATTTTGTGCAATTTTGGCGGAAAGCTTAATCTCTTTTATCTCTATTACTTTTTGCTTTTTCTTAGCCTCTTTTTGCTTTTTCTCTTGTTGATAACGGAATTTGCCATAATCCATTATCTTACATACTGGTGGTTTAGCATCAGCTGCTATCAAAACTAGATCCAATCCCATTTTATTAGCGATATCTAACGCTTCATTTCTACTGATAACACCATACGTAGTGCCATCATCTCCTACACATCTAACCTCGCTTGCGCGAATTTCATCGTTTAGATAAACCTCTTTATCTTTGCTCAAATATTCACCTCGTTTAATTTGGTTTGGACTAAGCTATAAAAATCATCTAGACTTATATCCTTTTGTTCTCTAGCTCTACGATCACGTAGTGCTACACCTCTATTTGCCACCTCATTATCGCCAAGTACTATTATCATAGGTACTCTTTGTTTTTCTGCATTTCTAATCTTTTTATTTAGTGTCTCATTTTTGCTAAAGATTTCACTATCTATATTCATATCAAGTAATTTTGCATAGATCTCTTTAGCATACTCTTGATGAGCTTCACCAATTGGTATGATCACAACCTGAGTTGGCGCAATCCAAAATGGCAATTCACCAGCAGTATGTTCAAGTAAAATCCCAATAAATCTCTCAAAGCTTCCTAGAATTGCACGATGAAGCATAACTGGCTGTTTGCGTTCATTGTTTTCATCAATATATTCTAGATTAAATCTTGCTGGAAGGTTAAAATCTACTTGAATAGTGCCACACTGCCATTTTCTTTTAAGGGCATCTGTAATTTTAATATCTATTTTTGGCCCATAAAACGCACCGCCACCTTCATCAATACCATATTTTAATCCCTTTTCATCTAAAGCATCTTTTAAGGCTTTTGTAGCGATCTCCCATACCTCATCATCGCCAACAGCCTTAGCTGGTTTGGTAGAAATCTCCATCTCATAGCTAAATCCAAACGCATTCATAAGAGTATCAACAAAACTTAAAATCTCATAAACATTTTCTTTAATCTGGCTTGGCATACAAAATAGATGTGCATCATCTTGAGTAAATTCACGCACCCTAAATAACCCATGTAGTACTCCGCTCTTTTCGTGTCTATGCACTACGCCATACTCAAAAAATTTAAGCGGAAGATCTCTATAGCTTCTAATCTCGCTTTGATAAACTTTAATATGGCCTACGCAATTCATTGGTTTAATACCGTATTCTTGATCATCAATTACTGTAAAGTACATATTTTCTTTATAATTAGCATAGTGGCCACTTGTCTTCCAAGCATCGCTTTTTAAAATCTCTGGTCCACGCACTGGCTCATATCCACGAAGTCTATGAGTGCGATATAGTTTATGCTCTAAGCGGCTTCTAAGCCTTGATCCATTTGGTAGCCAAATAGGGAGTCCAACACCAACGCTCTCATCAAAGGTAAAGAATTTCATCTCTGTGCCAAGTTTACGATGGTCACGTTTTTTAGCCTCTTCGATAATTCTAATATGCTCATTTAGACTTTCTTTATCAGCGTAAGCTGTACCATAAATTCTAGTTAGCATCTCACGATTTTCATCACCGCCAAGATATGCCCCAGCTATTCTAGTAAGTTTAAAAAATCTAGCAAAAATGGTATTTGGAATATGTGGCCCACGACAAATATCTTCAAAACCACCTTGAGAATACAGGCTTACAGCACCATCTGGAATTCTTTTTAATACCTCTTGTTTTAGGTCATCATCGGCGTATTTTGCAGCTACTTCTGATTTAGTTGAGTTTATTTTTACAATTGGAGTTTTAGCTAAGGCTAACTCTTTCATTTTTTTCTCAATTATAGCTAAATCATCTTCGCCTAGTTTGCTACCATCGCTTTTGCTTACACGCATATCGTAGTAAAATCCATCCTCAATAGCAGGTCCAACAAAAAATTTAACATTAGGATAAAGCTCCTTAATCGCTGCAGCCATTAAGTGCGCACATGAGTGGCGTATAATCTCTAGCGCCTCTTTAGAGTTGTCAAATTTAATCTCGCTACCACCTCCGGTGTAGCTTTGAGTATCTACTATCTTTCCATCTACATTATATCCAATAATCTCGCTCATCGACTCTCTTTTTTCAAAAATAACAAAATGTTAGATTTTATCTAATTGTATTTTAACTTAAACTGAATTTTAATAAAATTTAAGCTAATACCGTTTAGCAATTTAAGCCAAAAATATATATAATTCCAAATTTAATCATAATAAAAGGTAGACAATGCTTCTTTTAAATCCTGTAGTTATTGGCGTGATTGTAATGTGTACGCTGTGTCTTTTAAGATTTAATATCTTATTAGCTATTCTTATCTCTGCATTGATAGCTGGAGTAAGCGCAAATATTGATATTATTACTACAATTAACATTTTAATCAAAGGTATGCAAGGCAATCTTGAGACTGCTCTTAGCTATATTCTTCTTGGTGCGTTAGCCGCTGCTATTGCTATGAGTAATCTAACTGCAATTTTAATTCACTATGTAAGCCAATTAATTAGCAAAAAAACATTTTGGTTTGTGCTTACAATTGCATTTGTAGCATGCTTTTCACAAAATTTAATTCCGGTGCATATTGCATTTATTCCTATTCTTATTCCGCCGCTTTTAGCACTTATGAATAAAATGCAAATTGATAGGCGAGCTGTAGCGTGTGCTTTGACTTTTGGGCTGAAGGCTCCATATGTAAGTGCTTCGGTTGGATTTGGGCTAATTTTTCATAATATCTTAGCCAAGGAGATAAGCCAAAATGGACTAGAGACTAATCTATCTGATATTAGCTCTGTTATGTGGCTTGGTGGAGTAGCGATGCTTATTGGGCTATTTTTGGCGATTATCTACTATCGCACGCCACGCAGTTATAAGCAAAGCTCTATGGAAGCTAAAGAGCTTTACGATAGTAATCTTGATATTAAAATGAGCAAGAAGGAGTGGGTTTTACTTATTGGTGTTGTGATTGCCTTTGGTGTTCAATTATGGAGCGATTCTTTGCCACTTGGTGGATTGATGGGGCTTATTTTTATGGTAGCTTTTGGTGGGATCGAATATAAAAAGATTGACAAAGTAATGGAAAATGGCCTAAGTATGATGGCATTTATTGCGTTTATTATGCTTGTTGCAGCTGGGTTTGCTTCGGTGATTAGAGAGACTGGTGGGATTGGTGAGCTGGTTGAATTTGCTACTGCAATTAGTGGCGGTAAGCTTGGCGGAACGATTATTATGCTAGCTATTGGTTTGCTTGTTACTATGGGAATTGGAACGAGCTTTGGGACGATTCCTATTATTGCGGCGTTTTATGTTCCACTTTGTATCTCGCTAGAATTTAGCCATGCTGCTACTATATTACTTATAGGTATTGCTGCGGCATTAGGAGATGCTGGGAGTCCTGCTAGTGATAGTACTCTTGGACCAACATCTGGACTAAATGCCGATGGTCAGCATAATCATATATATGATACTTGTGTGCCGACATTTGTATTTTTTAACATTCCGCTATTAATTTGCGGAGTAGTATTTGCGATGTTTTTGTAAGCTATTTAAGAAAAGTAAGTAGTATGCGACGCAACTATGCTAAGCAGAAAATAAAAGTATAGATATTTAACAGCAGCAAAATAATTTCTTGTATTAAGTGTTAGCTGTAAGAGATTATTGGCAACTGATAAATGTATAAAAATATGGTTAAAACTTAAGCAATAATAATAAAATGCTGATAAAATTTAAATTAAAAGATATAGCATAAGGTAATAAATAATTTAACTATGCTACCTTATGAAAGCTTGATTTTAATAACTACCTTGCAAGTCATACAAGAGAATTTCTTGCCCTCGACAATTTTCTCATGAATATAAGGTGGAACAAGATGGATTTTATTAGGACAACCGCAGGTATATTTATATTGTTTTGGTTCTTCTTCGATTAGCTCATTTTCTGCGTGTTCTAGGTTTGCTTGACGCCATTTTTCTATTTTGGCATCCTCTTTTAAAATATGCTCTACTAGCCACTTTTCAGCAATTAATAAAAGATTTTCTTTTAAATCATTTACATTTTTAGCAGTTTTGATTAGACCCGCCATACTAGCGATTATGTCTTTATGAATCATAGTGTGTTCGTGCAAGTGCGGGTAGCCAATTAGCTCCATATATTCCTGTTCGTCTTTGAAGTGTTCTTTCATATATTCAAAAAATTCAGCCACGATACCGCGAATCTCTTCACGAGATACATTTTTATTAGCGTAAATAAAGGATTTTTTGGCTAGATCAAATAGCTTTTGATGTTGTAAGTCTATATCTGAATTGCCAATGCTATATTTATCGTCCCAGCTAGGTACCATTTCAAAACTCTCTATGAAAAAATATAAATTTCTCTATTATATTAAATTTTATAATAATTTTAGCTGAAAATTGATTTTAAAAAAGCAAAACTTACCAATAAATTTTTATAAATTTAGTATAATATTACCAAATTTTATCTCATTATCACAAATGCTAACTTTAAATTCATCTTTAAAGTCGACAATCCTAGCAAGTGGGTGGCTGCTAAATTTATTAGCTATAAATCCATGTCTTAGAGTTAAAATCCTACTACTTAGCAACTCATCGTCAATTATTTTAGCGTCGATTATACCAAAATTTGCACTATCGACGCTATATATAAATCCATCACTATCGGCTATCTCATCACACTCTAACTTAAAATTTGCATAAGTAAACTCATCTAAAGACCCAAAGCCATACTTAAGGTTCGTCAAATTTGCATAATCTAAAATTTTAGCTAAATCACCAATATAGTATTTGCCAGCTTTAAATTTAGCATTTATCATACAGGGATTACTCTAATATTTGGACTTAGACTCTCTTGCAAGATATTTTCAATTGCATATAGTGTTCCAGTAGCACCACTAGCACACCCACTACAAGCACCTAGGTATCTAATATATATATCGATTCTGCTTTCTTCAGATTTGATATCTAATATTTCCATATTTCCACCATCCATCTCTAGCATTGGTCTTACATGCTCATCGATAATAGCCTCTACTGCTTTTAGTTGTTTTACTACTGTTAGCTCCTCAAAGCTTAGATCGCTATCTACGCCACTTCCGCTTATTTTAGCATCAGCTATAGCTTTCATTCTTTCAGCTTCCATTTCAGATCTTACTTCAGCTAAAATATCTACTAGGTAGTACTCTCTTTTTTCATGTCCGCCAGGCTTAATGCAAGATTTACAAAATGCTCCAGCTTTTGTGTATTGAGTAATTTCTTCTACTGTTGTAAGATCATTTAATCTTATCACCTCTTTTACTGTACCAAGGCTAACTCTAGCACACTCACATACTATAATCTCATCTTCAAAGTGATCTGGATCAACGCCTTTATAGCTAGCAGCCGCAGCTTTGATAACATCATATGCCATTACTGAGCAGTGCATCTTTTGTGGTGGAACTGCTGGAATATCTGGATCATCACGCATAGCTTTTTCTACATCTATATTTGTGATTTTAACTGCTTGATCTACGGTTTTGCCTTTGCATAGTTCTGCCATATAATCGCTACTTGCAATTGCTGTACCACAACCAAAGCTTTTAAATTTAGCATCTTTAATAATATCAGTAGCTTCATCAACAGCCCAATATAGTCTAACTGCATCACCACAGCTCTCAGCACCATGATCTGCAATTATTAGCTTACAGCCTAGAGCTTTAGCATCTTCTTCTGTAATTTCACCCATATTTTTTGGTGCGTTCATTGCATTTTGAACTTTTTGAGAGTACTCTTCCCATATATTTCCGCTTATTAAATTACCTTTTGCCATATTATTATTTCCTTTATAGTCCTGATTTATGCCATTTTGGGGCGTATGCGTAGCTACTTGATATGCTTCTTAGTCTATGTACGGCATGTTTAATTTTTTCTATTGTATAGTCTATCTCTTCTTCAGTATTAAAGCGAGAGAGCGATAGTCTAAGCGCTGTATGTGCTAGTTCGCTATCAGCACCGATGGCTTCCATTATAGGATTACTTTCTAAATCCTCACTTGCACAGGCTGAGCCAGTACTTGCTGCTATACCAGCTTGGTTTAGATCCCATAGCATTGCTTCACCCTCTACGCCTTTAATGCTTGCTAGGATTGTATTTGGCACACGATTGGCTCTATCACCTACTACTGTAACATCTGGTAGTGATAATAGTGCATCTTCTAGCTTATTTCTTAATCTTCCTACATGGCTTTGTTCAAAGGCTAGGAATTTATTTGCATTTTCTAATGCTTGACCCATTGCTACTATACCAGCAACATTTAATGTGCCACTTCTGCGTCCGCCCATATGTTCGCCACCATGAAGAAGGCTAGTAAGAGGCATTGAGTTTTTGATATATAGAGCGCCTACTCCTTTTGGTGCATGGAATTTATGTCCTGAAAAGCTTAAAAAATCAACATTTGCATCTTGTACATCTACGGGAATTTTACCTATTGCTTGAACTGCATCGGTGTGAAAAAGTGCGCCAAATTCATGTGCTACGCTAGATAGTTCTTTAATCGGAAAGATCATACCAGTTTCGTTGTTTGCCCACATTACACTTACAAGTGCAACATCATCACTCATCACATTGCGTAGATCGTCTGCAGTGATAACCCCTTGATTATTTACATCTACTTTAGTAATCTCTACACCAAGAGATTCTAAAAATGCACAGGTAGCACCGATAGCTGGATGTTCTACTGTAGTTGTAACTATACGCTTTTTATCACCTTTTAATATTTTATCAAAATATATACCTTTTAATACCCAGTTATTGCTCTCAGTGGCACATCCAGTTATTACTATATCATCATTATCAGCTGCATTTATACCAGTATAGAGCTGATCTAGTGCTTTGCGAAGTGCTGGATGTGTTTGGCTTCCGTAGCTGTGAAGTGAATTTGGATTGCCAAATTTCTCACCAAGGAATGGAAGCATCAACTCTAAAGCCTCAGGGTCAATCATTGTTGTTGCGTTGTTGTCTAAATAAACTTTCAAAACTATCCTTCCTCTTCCTAAAATAATTAGGATAAACTTTATCTTTTTAATGTGAAATAATATACTATTTTACATAAATTTTGCATAAAAATTAAGTAAATATTCTATAAATTTGAATTTAGATATAAATTTTTAAGTATTTTAGTATATTTTTGAAGTTTTTAAATTGGATTTTTAATTTAAATTTGGAGATTTTCGTCATTACAAATGCAATGACGAAATAGTATTTTAAAGTAAGTATATTGGTTAAACTGAAATGATAAATTTAGCCTACTTTGCATCCCAGGCTAAGACTGTATTGCCAAAAGCATCGGTTGCTACATCACCCATACCCATGATATTATATCCAGCATCGACATAATGGACTTCGCCAGTTACACCACTTGCAAGGTCGCTTAAAAGATACATTCCGCTTTTACCTACATCTTCTATGCTGACATTTCTTTTTAATGGAGCGTTACACTCATTCCAGTGTAAAATCATCTTAAAATCGCCAATTCCACTTGCTGCTAAGGTTTTAATCGGCCCTGCTGAGATAGCATTTACTCTAATATTTTTAGCTCCAAGGTCATGAGCAAGATATCTTACGCTACTTTCAAGAGCTGCTTTAGCTACGCCCATTACATTATAATGTGGGACAAATTTAGCCCCGCCAAGGTAGCTAAGAGTCAAGATAGAACCACCACTTTTTAGCACCGGAAGCACTGCACGAGTAAGAGAGATAAGAGAGTAGACGCTAGTACCCATAGCAATATCAAATGCCTCTTTTGTAGTGTTGATAAACTCACCTTCAAGAGCTTCTTTAGGAGCAAAAGCTACAGCATGAACTACAAAGTCAATCTCGCCAAAATCTTTAGCAATTTTATCTGCTAGAGTATCAAGATGTTCTTGATTATTTACATCTAGTTCATAAATTAGCGAACTATCAAGTTCAGCTGCGATTGGTTCTACTCTTTTTTTAATTGCATCATTTAAAAATGTAAAAGCAAGCTGGGCACCTTGAGCTTTACAAGCTTGAGCAATTCCATAGGCTATGCTCATTTTATTTGCTACACCGACTATTAAACCTTTTTTACCTTCTAGTATCATTATTAACCCTTTTTGATAATTTCTAAAAATTTATCAGCATCCCAACTAGCAGTACCGACAAGAACTCCATCGCATGATTTTATCGCTTTTATCTCATCTATATTTGTTATATTTACGCTACCGCCATATAGAAGTGGAGCTGAGCATTTGCTAGATATAAAATCCAAAATTTCAGTTATAAATTCAACTTTAGCACTATTTCCAGTGCCAATCGCCCAGATTGGCTCATAGGCGATTACTAGATTTTCATAGTTTAAATCAATATTTGCTAATTGATCGCTTAGAAATTCTTTGGTGCTTCCATTCATATGAGTTATATCATCTTCGCCAATACAGTAGATAATATCCCAGCCCTTGCTTACAGCATAATCAAATTTGGCTTTTAAAAATGGCTCATCTTCACCTAGAGCGCGTCTTTCGCTATGGCCGATCATTACAGTAGTAATTTCAAATTCTTCTAGCATTTGACTACCAATCTCACCAGTATATGAGCCATTTTGTGCTGGATAGAAGTTTTGCGCCCCTTGAGTGAAGTTAAATTTATCTTCACTCAAAGCAGTAAATGGAGGAAATACAATCACGCTATTGCTATTTTGACTAAGTCCATTACTAAGCTTTTTAGCATAATCTGCATAGCTTTTTTTGGTGTGATTGCATTTTAAATTCGCAGCGTAAATCATATATCATCTTCTCTTAAAAGCACTCTAACTCCAGGCAGCTCCTTGCCCTCTATAAGCTCCAAGCTAGCACCACCACCAGTAGAGATAAAGGTCATCTCATCAGTATCCCCAGCTCTCTCAACTACATCAGCAGTATCGCCACCACCAACCACAGTAGTAGCAAAGCTCTCGCCAATAGCGTGGCTCATTTTTATGCTACCTTTGCTGAATTTATCCATCTCAAAAACCCCCATAGGGCCATTCCACCAGATGGTTTGAGCATCGGCAATCGCCTCTTTAAATAGCTTCACACTAGCTGGGCCGATATCTAGCCCCATCCAACCATTTGGGATCTCTTGAACAGGAACATACTTGATCGCACTATCATTGCTAAAACTTTGAGCTGCTACGACATCAACAGGCAGATAAATTTTCACGCCTAGCTCACGGCCTTTTTTAAGAATGTTTGATGCTTCTTCTACTAACTCCTCTTCTAAAAGGGAATTTCCGATATTTTCACCAAGAGCTTTTAAAAATGTAAATGCCATACCGCCACCGATGATTAATTTATCAATGCGTGGCAAGAGATTGGTTAGGGCTTGAAGTTTGCCACTTACTTTTGATCCGCCTGTCACTGCGACGAATGGGCGACTAGGGTGGCGGATTAGATTTTGGCCAAATTCAATCTCTTTAATTAGCAAAAATCCAGCAGCCTTATGCTCACTATCGTAGCATTGAGTTATAGCATGGACGCTAGAGTGGGCTCTATGACATACGCCAAAAGCATCATTTACATAGTAATCAGCAAATTCACTAAGGGATTTAGCCAAGTTTATATCATCTTTTGTCTCGCCCTTTTCAAAGCGTAAATTTTCTAATAACAAAATCTCGCCAGATTGTAGTTTTTGAACCTTTTCTTTAGCATCGTGGCCGACTACATCGTGAGCAAATTTAATCTCTCTATCCATTAATCTACCAAGTCTTTTAGCTACTGGTAGAAGTGAGTATTTGTCTTCGTAGCCATTTTTTGGGCGACCTAAGTGGCTAGCTAAGATAACAGAGCAACCCTGATCTAAAATATATCTGATAGTTGGGATAACTGAGCGGATTCTTCTATCATCTGTGATGTTGTTAAATTCATCCATAGGTGTGTTAAAATCGCACCTTACAAGAACCTTGCTACCACTTTTAAATTCAATATCTTTTATAGAAATAATCTCACTCATATCACTTCTCGCTTATAAATTTAGCCATTTCAACTAAGCGATTGCTATAGCCCCACTCATTATCATACCACGCCATTACCTTAATCATATCACCGCAAATTACTTGAGTTAGATCAGCTGCTACTATGCTTGAGTAGTTTGAGGTGATAAAATCGCTACTCACTCTCTCATCAAAATCCACAGCCATAATGCCCTTTAAGCTACCTTTGCTAGCCTCTACAAATGCGCTATTTAATTCATCTTTTGTTACGCTTTTTTCAAGTACAGCAGTCAAATCTACAATTGATACATTTGGGACTGGAACTCTAATGCTTTGTCCGTGTAGTTTGCCATCTAGGCTAGGCATTACTAATTTCATAGCTTTGGCAGCACCTGTGCTAGTAGGGATCATATTAGCAGCAGCTGCTCTAGAACGCCTAAAATCACGGCATTTGACATCTACTAGGCTTTGGCCATTTGTGTAGGCGTGAATAGTAGTCATTAAACCCTTTTTTATACCATAAAGATCTTCTAATACTCTAGTTACAGGGCCTAAGCAGTTGGTAGTACAGCTTGCGTTGGAGATGATTGTTTGCCCTTCGTATTTATCAGTATTTACACCTAAAACAAATGTTGGAGTATCATCCTTAGCTGGTGCGCTCATTATAACCTTTTTAGCACCTTTGGCGATGTAGGTTTGGCATTGCTCTTTTGTAAGGAATTTGCCGGTACATTCTAATACTACATCGATTCCCCTTAGGTCTAAATCATTTATATCTCTTGTGCTATATACTCTGATTTTTTTGCCATTAACGGCGATATAATCATCATTTAAAACCTCTACATCTTGATTAAATTCGCCATGAACTGTATCGTATTTTAGTAGGTATCTAGTCATTTTGCGTTCAGCAGTATCATTTATAATGCTTAATTCATACTCTGCTGGGTTATTGAGTATAATCCTAGCAGCACATCTGCCGATTCTTCCAAAACCATTAATTGCTATTTTAAGTGCCATTTTCATCCTTTTTGGGTATAATTTGGCTATTTTACTAAAAAAAAGGTTAAAAAAAATTGAATATAGCTATTTTTGGTGGAAGTTTTGACCCGCCACATTTGGGTCATGATATGATCGTAAAAGAGGTTTTAAAGAGCTTAAATATTAATAAACTTATTATTATTCCAACATTTTTAAGCCCTTTTAAGAGCGAATTTGGTGCGCCACCAAATTTAAGATTGCAGTGGTGTAGGAGTTTGTGGGAAAATTTAAGCTCAAAAATTATAGTAAGTGATTATGAAACTAGCCAAAATAGAGCAGTAGCAAGTATTGATAGTGTGAGCTATTTTAAAAATAAATTTAATGCTAGTAGAATTTATTTAATTATCGGTGCTGATCAGCTGAATAGCTTGCATAAATGGCATAGATATGATGAGTTAAAAGCATTGGTAAGCTTTGTTGTAGCGTGTAGAGATGGTATTAAAATAGATGAAAATTTGCAAAAACTTGATATAAATGTTAAAATCTCATCTTCAAAAATTAAATCTGAGCTAAATTTTAAGCAGGTTCCATCTGTTATTTTGAGTAGTGTTCAGAGTTTTTATAAGGATAAAAATGCAAAATAGAATAGATAAAATTGTTAAAATTTTAGATGAAAAAAAGGCTGAAAATATCGAAGTTATAGATATGCAAGGTAGGGATTATTTAAGTAAATTTGTAATTGTAGCTACTACTTTGGCTGCTCGTCATGGCTTTGCTTTGCTTGATGATTTAAAAACAGAGTTAAAACCAGTTGGTGAGAATTTTTTAGGTGTAGAAAGTAGCGATGATTGGACTGTGATAGATCTTGGCGATATAATGATACATTTAATGAGTGAAACTTATAGAGCTAAGTATAATATAGAAGAGTTCTTAAAAGAGTTAAGCGTTAAAGGAAATTAGGTTTTAACCAAGTATATTTGGGATATTATTAAAGAGATTATTTTATTAAAATCTAATCGCTTTAATTATTGTAGCTACTAGCAGATCAAAAGCTAGTAGCAATTTTGAGTCTTAATAAATTTAATATCGCACATAGATAAGCTAGTTAGTATTATAGATATTTAGTTATCAATTTTTTCTTAATTTTCTAAACTTATTTTATATTTTAAACCATTGTAAGCCAAATTTCATTAAAATCAAAATCATTTATATAGTTGGAGTTGTTTATGTATGAATTGTCTATAAATGTAGATATGGGTGCTGCAAATAATGGCGTGTTTATCGCTATTACAAATGAAAATTCTATAATTTATAAAAATGCGTTTAATATATATTTTGATAAAAATTTAACATTTTCTAAAAGCGATAGAACAGCACGTCGCCATGCTAGGCGTAGCTATGATAGAGATAGATTTATTTTAAGATTACTTAATGAGATTTTGCCTATAAATAGCTTGAGTCAAAGTCAAATAGAGACAATTTATGGGCTTTTTAAAAATCGTGGCTTTAACTATCATAATATCGAATTTAATGAAAGCCTAGATGATGATATAGTTAATTTTTTAAATAGTTTAGATGGATATATATTTGGACTTAGTAAAAATAAAGATGAGTTTGAGCAAGTTCTAAATGAGATAGTTGTAGATCACTCAAATGATGAAATTAAAGAGATACTAGAAACTCAAAGTCAAATTCTAAGCAATATAGATAAAAAGAATAAAGAAGCTATAAAAGCTAGTAAAAATATACAAAGTCTAATTCAAAGTATATGCAATGAAATTGATAAAAATAATAAGCATAGAATTAGCTACTTAAAAGATATAAAAGAGTTAATTTATAAAGATTGTGAATTTATAATCCAAAAATCTGATAAATTTGATAATTTAGATGAATTTTATAATTTTGTTGGAAATATTTCAAATTTTCAAACTCGAATTTTAAGAAGGTATTTTAATAATAAATATCTAGATAATATAAATTTTGATGATGCAAAGCTAAAGAAAAATATAATAAGAAATATCAATTATATGGAGTATATAACTGATATACAAAATAACAATAAACTAAATATGCTAAATTCTTTAAAGACAAAATCGGCTTTAGAGTATTTAAAAAGTATCGATCCAGTAATTACTATCCCGCCATACGAAAATCGTAAAAATAAAAATCCACAAAAATGCAATACTTTGATGTTAAATATTGATAAAATTACTCCTAGTCTAGCAAATTTAACTTATAAAATTTTAAATAGCGATGATTTTACGCATATAAGAAGAGATGAAAATGGCCAGTTAATCAGCCTTAATGATATAAATGAAAATAATATCGCTAAATATTTACAAAGAGTATTAGATATCTCAAAAGAGAGTCTAATAGATGTAGCCTTATATCCAAGAGCTCTTGATAATAATAGCAAAATATTTGCTGATACTTTTAGGTTAAATAGTGATGAAATTAGGGAATTTAAGGAGTTTGCTGGGAGATACTATAACGAAGTAGATAACGCAAAAAAAGGAATAATAACTAATGATTTATTAATTCCATGTGGCAAAAATACGCCACATAAAAATAGAAATAAAAATGAACTTATTTCAGCTCTTTTTGGAAAAAATATCACTAAAGATGACGTAATTAACCTAGAAGAGTTTATGCTAAAAAATAAGATAAAAGGCAATAGGAGCTATAAAGGGTTTTTTAGAGATTTAAATGAATTAAAAAAGAGTTACCAAAATAGCTTCTATCATAATCTAAATAATGATGAAATTAACGATAAAGATATTCAAACAATCCTAGAGTTATATCCAAAAGTAGCTCAAAATATCAATAACCACAATAGCGTATTTGAGTTTAAGCATCCATTTGATAAAAATAATTTAAATACAAATATCAACTATCTTGGCCAGTTAGGAGATATAATCTATGATGAAAAAAATCGTGGATTTTTAAAAACTTGCAAATGCCATACTTTAGAAAATTTAATTCGTTCTGGCTCACAAAATGCCATTTGTACTAGATTGCCATCTAATTCGGCTAGGCTTATCAATGGCAAAATAGAGATGTATCTAAATCGTTTAGCATATGAAATTAGCACCGCTATTAAGCCAGAAATTTTAAAAGATATTTCATATATAACTATAAATGTAGAGATGAATAAATTTAGTTTTGAAAATAGTGCTAGCGACTTAAATTTAATAAGCAAACGCCAAAAATCAAAAGATATGATCTGTCCATACTCAGGCCAAAAGATAGATGAGATTAACTGCGAATATGATCATATCTTGCCTCGTTCTAAAGGCTTATATAATTCTAGGGCAAATTTAATCCCAGCTAGCTCTACTGCTAATTTACAAAAAGGCAATCAAAGCTATACTTTAGAAAATTTACACCAAAATTATTTAAATTCAATTTATAAAATTATAAAAGTACAAAATCTTGATGAATTTAAGAATTTTATAGATACACAGATGGCAAAGATAAATATTAATAAATTTACAAATTTTGATAATCTTAATAGCATAGAACAGATCGCACTTAGACATGCTCTATTTTATAAAAATTCAGATAGTTTTACTAAAGCGCTTGAAATTTTAAAACTAGATAGAATCAAAACTCACTCTAATGGCACTCAAAAGCGTTTTGTAAATCTTTTAATACAAAAGGTAAAAGATAAGCTAAATAAATCAAATCAAGATATTGAATTTAGTGTTAATTTCATCAATGCAGAACTCGTAAGCGCAATTAGAAGCGAACTAAGCATAGAAGATAAAGAGCTACAAAAAGCTAAAATTCAAGATAGTCATAGTCACTGCATTGATGCTAGTATAGTATTTTATTATGCTAATAGTAAATTAATAAAAAACTCAAAAGGTCAGCGTGAGTTTAAGTATAACTATAATCATATTAAGCCAGAGTATAGCAATAAAATGACTATGCAAAGCAAAAAATATCTAGAGTTAAACTCTAATAAAATATCTCGTAAAAAGCTATTTGATGATGGTGTATATTCTTTAGTTTATGAAAATGCTAATATATTAAAAGATAAAGAAGCTAATATCTTGCTTGATCTTGGGCTTTTGCATACTAAAGAAAATGGCAAAAAGGTTGCTATAACTAGCGATTTTAAATCAGATAAATTTTATATAAGCACACATAAAGTTTTTGATCTATTATTTAAAGCCTTCAATGAAGGCGATATTAAATTATTAAATAAACTTAAATTTCTAGACAATCATCTATGTTCTTATATACGAAAAGATATATTTGCTATTATAAAAGATGAAGATAAAAGTAGTATGTTTTTTGATAATAAAAATAAATTAAAAGTACCAGATGCAAAAATAAAAACAAAAAATATCGATAAATTCTATCATATCTTAAAAGCAAATGAAAGCAAGATTATAGAGATAAAAGATGGCAAAAATATATTACAACACCAAGAGATAAAAGAGCTGTTTAAAGAGTGTTTTTATATCAAACAAGCCAAAAGAAGTAGAAATAAATCTCGTATAATCTACTCTTTGCCTATAAAAGCAATTAAAAGTCCTAACTATATCATAAGGCAAAATGGCGGATATGCTGGACTTGTGAATTCCGATATAGCCACTAAAACATATATAGATTTAGATAGTAAAAATATAATCAAAATTCCATTTTTTAGTACAAATATATTACCTCGTAAAATAGCAGATATAATAAATATAATTGAATTAAAATCTAAAAATATAAAGCAAATTTACAAACTTCTAGTAACCAAAAATCTCCCATCAGCTATTATAAAACTTGAGTATATAATCTCTCAAGCCAATAGACACGATATAGAGGTTGAATTTGATAAAAGCCAAATTGGAGATTATAATTTACTTGACCAAACTAGCCGTGATGAGTTTATAGATAAATATTTAAATGGTGAATTTAAAGAGCTATTAGGAAAACCAAGAGATAATAAAATAACCATAATCAAAGATACAAAAGATAGCCTAATAATCACATATTGCACTCAAACATCAGCTATACATAAAAAAATAATGCTAGATAATTTAATCGATGAAACATCTAGTTATTAATAGTTTTGGGCTATTTTTAGGATTAAAGTCTCAAAGGATAGTAATATATCAAAATAAAGAGATAATAAAAGAGATAGCCCTTAAATCATTAAAAACCATATCTATAAATTCAAACGGTATAACCATTTCTAGCGATTTAATCTTTGCTTGTAGTGTGCGTGGAATAAAGATTTTCTATCAAAACTTTAACACATTTAGTGCTACGCATACACTTTATGAACATAAAGGAGTAAATGTATTAAAACAGCAATTTTCATCTAAAGATAATACCAAGGGATTGATACTAGCAAAAGAGTTAATAATCGGAAAGATTAAAAATCAACGTTCTACAATTTTATACTTTTCTAGAAATAAAAATAACGAGCAAAAAAACACTGCATTAATTGCTATGCAAAAAGCAATTGATACACTAAAAAGCTCAAAAATAATAGACACAAATGATATATTTAGTATTGAGGCTAATGCTGCTCATAGATATTTTGAATTTCTCAAATTTAACTCTCTTTTGCCATCTAGTTTTGAACACCGCACCAAAAGAGCAAGCAGTGAAATATCAAATCAAGCTTTAAATTATGGCTATGCAATACTATTAAATATAATCTATAAAAGTATTATAAATGCCGGATTAAATCCATATTTTGGAGTTTTACATACTATGCGAAGCGCCAAGCCATCTTTAGCCTTAGATATTATGGAGGAGTACAGAAGCTTTATAGTAGATAGAAATATTATTAAAATTCGCTCATCTCTCAAAGGCGAATTAAATGCAGAATTAAAAAAAGTAATAGCTTCAAATATATTAAATTCATTAAATAAAAAACTTATCTATAATCACAAAAAGCTTACTTTAGAAAGTATTATCCAACGCCAAGTATATAAAATTTCAGCATTTTTTTGTGGTGATAGCAGGTATAAATCATACATATTTAGGTGGTAAATGAGATATCTAATCTGCTACGATATAGAAAATAGTAAAAACAGGACAAAGCTATTTGAAAGATTAAAAGATTTTGGGCTTTTAGCTGTGCAAAAATCAGTATTTTATGGGGAGTTAAGTCGAGCTGATAAGCTAGCCATTAAAGAACTCTTATCTAAATATTGTGCTAAAAGCGATAAGGCGATTATCGCATCTGTAAATTTAGATTTTAATGATACTTTAGGCTATACCAAAGAGTGTTTTGAGAGTAAAATATATGAGATTATTTAGATGATTTTAGTTAGCCATATTAGACAATTTGTATTTTGTCCTAGGATTTTATATTTTTATACATTTTGCGATATTAAGCCAGTATATCCAGAGTATGTAAGCTCAGGCTCACAATATCACAATAAACAAAATGAACTATTTAAAAATAGAAAATTTATCAAATTTAAGCTGCCAATTATAAAAGCATATAGCAATCTATATTTGCAAGATTCATCTATGCAAGGAGTAGCAGATTTGGTGCTAGAGTGCCAAAATGAGATAATTGTAGCTGAGTTTAAAAATCAAAACAAGCCAATACTAAATAAAGGCACTAAAATGCAGCTTATAGCCTACTCAAAGCTAGCTAGTAAGCATTTTAATAAACCATTTTTTAAGATAATGCTAATTTGTAGTAATAATCTTAAATTTAAGATATTTGATATAAACAGTGATGATTTAGCCCAATTTGATAGCACGATAGATAAGATTAATAAAATGTTAAATCAAGAGCTATTTCCGCAAAGCTGTGCTAGTATAGCTGCTTGTATGCAGTGTGAATTTAAAAACTACTGTGATGATAGAGAATGATACCGGGGGTGCCATATGGCAGTTGCCCCGATCTGTTAACACCTTTAGGTGATTTCAAACGCTAAAGAGTTAATCTATAGTATAATTTGCGTTTGTATTATAGCTAAATTTTTCCACAAATTCGCTATTTTTAGCATTTTTTTTCAAAGTGGAAGAATTAAGACCTTTAAACTATAGCCAAACGCCCATAAAATAGGCTAAATTTAGCTCAGTTGCAAATTATACCACAAATCAACTCGGTTTGAAACCTTTTTCCCTTGCTCGGCTTTTGGCTATGTAGCCGAGTTGCAAATTATACCACAAATCAACTCGGTTTGAAACCTAAACTTTGATTATAGAGATATTAAAAATATTATTAGTTGCAAATTATACCACAAATCAACTCGGTTTGAAACTTGTTCGTAAATGGCGATTATAAATCACAAAGCACAAGTTGCAAATTATACCACAAATCAACTCGGTTTGAAACCTTCGTCCAGTTTCAACCACGGCTAAATGATTAACTGTTGCAAATTATACCACAAATCAACTCGGTTTGAAACTTATATAAATAGAATAAATGAAAATCTAGCGGTTGGTTGCAAATTATACCACAAATCAACTCGGTTTGAAACCTAACCGCATAATAAAAGCCTTGCTCTTGAACTTGGTTGCAAATTATACCACAAATCAACTCAGCTTAAATAGGTGTCTAGTTTATAAATTAGACACCATCGAATTTATCATAAATAAATTTAGCTTGGAATTAAAATTAAATTAATGCTTTGCCAAATAGTTTGTATCATATAAATTATTGATAAAATCATCATTATTCATCATATTTATATGGAAATCTTTAGTTGTTTTAATCCCTTGTATGATTAGCTCATCAAGTGCGACTTTCATCTTAGCAATAGCTCTATTTCTATCTATATCATGGACGATTAATTTGCCTATCATGCTATCATAATACGGCGGAACGCTATAACCCTCATAGACATGGCTATCCATTCTGACATTTCTACCGCCTGGGGCGACATATTTTGTGATTTTACCTGGATTTGGGGTGAAGCTTTTTGGGTCTTCGGCTGTGATTCTACACTCTATTGAGTGGCCACTTAATTTGATATCTTTTTGCTCTGGCAATCTCTCGCCTTGTGAGATTCGTATCATCCACTCTATCAAGTCTAATCCGCTACACATTTCGCTCACACAATGCTCGACTTGAAGTCTTGTATTCATCTCAATAAAATAAAATTTATTATCTCTTTGATCGTATAAAAACTCAAAAGTCCCCGCACCCGTATATCCTATAGCTTTAGCAGCATTTACGGCTGTTTGGTGTAATTCATCTCTAGTTTTATCATCCAAAATTACTGCTGGGCTTTCTTCTATTAATTTTTGATGGCGGCGCTGCATTGAGCAATCTCTCTCACCCACATGTATTACATTGCCATACTCATCGCCTAGGACTTGGACCTCTATGTGGCGTGGATTTGAGATATATTTTTCCATATACATTGTTCCATCACCAAAGGCACTCATAGCCTCGCTCTCAGCTGACCAAAAGCTCTTTTCTAAATCCTCTTCTTTCTCTACCACTCTCATACCACGGCCACCGCCACCTGCGGCTGCTTTTATAATCACTGGATAGCCTATTTGAGCTGCTAATTTCTTAGCTGCTTCTATATCTTTGATAGAGCCATCACTACCTGGTACAACTGGAATTCCCGCTCTCATCATCATCTGTTTGGCTTTGCTTTTATCACTCATTAAAGCCATAGCCTCTACACTTGGGCCTATAAATTTGATATTGTGCTTTTCGCAAATTTCTACGAAATTTTGATTTTCACTCAAAAATCCATAACCTGGAAATATCGCATCAGCTTCGCTAATCTCGCAAGCTGTGATAATAGCTGGGATATGTAGATAGCTCTCGCTACTTCTAGCACCGCCTATACAGATACTAGCATCAGCGTATTTAACATAAAGAGCATCTTTATCAGCTGTAGAATGCACTACAACTGCTTCTTTGCCCATCTCTTGGATAGTTCTAAGCGCTCTAAGGGCTATTTCACCACGATTTGCTATTAGGATTCTTTTAATCTCTCTCATAGTTTTTCAACCTCAAATAACGCCATACCAAATTCCACCGGCTGGCCATCTGCGATTAGGGCTTTTGTAATTCTACAATCAAACTCAGCTTCAATCTCATTCATAATTTTCATCGCTTCTATAATGCCTATAGTGTCGCCTTTTTTTACTGTTTGACCTACCTTAACAAAGCTTGGAGCGCCTGGACTTGGAGCTATATAAAATGTCCCTACCATCGGTGCGTTTAATGTATCAGTTGCTGTTGAAGTAGTTACTGTTTTTTCATTTACTACTACATTTATTGGGGCTGGAGCTGGGATTGTAGGGCAAGCTGGGGCTGGGGCTATTTGCTCGCATGGCTCGTGTTTTTCTAGCTCGATTACGAAATCACCATCTTTTATCTTAATTTTATTAATGTTTGTCTCATCAAAAAAGCTCATAAGCTCTTTAATCTCATCTCTTGTCATAAATTCTCCTTAAATTTAATTAACTTTACATTTTATCAAATTTGAGTAAAAGATTTGGTTTAAATTTAAAAAAAATATCTAAAATTTGGATTTATACACTAAATTTAAGCGTAAGATAATCAAAATAATCCAAATTTATCAAACTTCAAAAGTTCGCGTATGTTTTAGTCTATCTATCATCCAAAACATAAATGAGCTAAGAATGAGAGCTTTTTCGTTTTGGCCATTATAAACCGCATTAAATATCGCCAATGATGTTTGGAAAAATAATAAAAACAGCTATCTCAAACCTATTTTTTCCAATACTCAAGCCAACTTCAATAAGATCTTTGGGAAATTCTCAAATGCAGCTTAAATCGGCTTTACAAACAGCGGTAGACTTGCTAAAAATGAAGCTATAACTAAAGCTTTGAAACTAAAAACTATCTCTAAATTTAAAAAACTAGCTATTTCTACCAAATACGTAAAGCAGTAAAAATCCAGTAGCAATAGGTGGAAAAATCATTATAACTAGTTCAAAAAATGTTTTAAATTTACCCTTGTAAAATACCAAAAAATATGCCAGTAAAATAACTATAGTTATAAACAACACCAAAGAAAAACATAGAGTTTTAGTACTCAAAATAAGAGGAGCTAAAAGCCACTCTAAGTTATTTAAGTCCAAATTCTGCAAAAATAACCTTTGAGCGTTCGTTTTGTTTTATCGCACCCATTTGTAGGGCTGCTTCCTTGTCTATATTTTCATTTTGAAGTAAATTTAGCGTGTTTTGATTCTCACTAGCCCAGCCCAGCTCCCAGATCTCTATCATAGCGTCATTTATACCGCGATTATATAGATAGTTTAGTGCCTCCTGATTTTTGTAAAGTAGGCTTTTGTAGTGTAAATTTAGATTTTCAAGTACTTTTTTATCTATTTTATGGCTATTTTGTTCTTTCGTATAAGTCAGGGTAAAGTTATACATATTTGCAAGTTTTTCAACCGCTTCTATATAGCTAAGTTTTTCATATTTCATTATAAATTTGATAGCATCACCACCTGCTTTACAAGCAAAACAGTGAAATATTCCTTTACTAGGGCTTATGCTCATTGATGGGTTTTTATCGTTGTGAAATGGACATACGCACACAAAGTTCCACCTGATTTTTTAGCGGTATGTAGCTACTTATGACATCGCTTATATCTATTATGGCTTTTAAATTTTCTATACTACTTGGTTCTATCATAAAGGGGATTATACCAACTATTTACTTTAATTTAACTCATATTTATAACTCATATCTTTTTAAGTCCGAAAATAATAGATAAAAATATCACTATAAATCTAAAAGAAATCAAATTTAGCACTTTCCAATCACCATTTGCTAGCACAAATCCTACGCTAGAACTTGCTAACAAATTTGCTCCAAAAATGCTAATAGCATTTAGACCTTGTAAGCGTAGTTTATACTCTGAGTTTATGGCATTTAGCATAAATGTTCCGCCATTAAAACTAAAAGCCCAGCCGATACCAACAAGCACTAAACTCCCCAAAATCCTCAAAAACTCACGCTAAAAAGTGCTACCAAAACAGCAATTAAATAAAACAAAATCCCAAGTAAAATAAGCCTAAACGGACTTAAATTTTCCATAAAAAACGCTAAAAATAAGCTTGGTGCATAATAGCTATGAAGTGCCACACAAGCACACTTTTAGCTTCGTCATAGCTAAATTTATATTCACTCATCGCAAGCGGTGCTGCGTTCATATATCAAAGTGCCGATGTTTGCCAAATTTGGTCCTAAAATACCACCCATTATCCCACCTGCTACGACAAAGGCTGTAGCTCTGTTTTTGTCATTTTGCGTAGCTAAATTTAGAGCTTCATTAGCTAAAAATCTATAAAATTGATTGAGCGCAGTAAAAAATCCGAGCAAAAAAGTCGCAAAACAAAATAGATAAAATAGCCCAGACACTAGTGAAAACATAGCAAAACCAGCGCCCAAACAACCAATCAAAGAAGCATATAAAAATACCTTTTTTCTACCAAATTTTTGCATTAAATTTGATGAAAAAATACAGCTATAAAAGCCCCGCAAAGCGTAGCAGAGATAGGAAGCGAGGCAAAACTTACTATTATAACAATGCAGACAAGCCTTAGCATACAAAATATCATCAAGCAGCCACTTTCCAGCTAATCCACTACTAAAAGTTAGCAAAGAGACAACAGCTCCACTAAAACCTTGGCCTAAAAGCAATAAAATGGTATTTTTGTTTAGGAACATAAAAATCTCCTTATTGATTTAAATTTATGAATTTAATTGATTTGATTAAATATTACAATCAGTATTTTTTATAAAAAATAATGCGTTATTGTCGCACCAATTAAAAAGACAAGAGTTGTTGGTCACTACTTAAAAATGTAACTTATTTATTTTATTAATTTCTTAATATATTTTTAAAAAAAGATGATATTCTATACTACTTGATTTTATCATAAGCGAGATTATACCTTGAATTTACTATAATGGTCTTTAAATTTGATTATTAGGTTTAGCATTTGGATTTCTTTTTTATAGAATATCGTGATCCTATTTTTGGGCTAATTGTTCTTTTTGCTGCAGCTCTTTTAGTCGCTATCTCAAGCTATGCTTTGGGAATTTGGGGCGTAAAAGATGAAAATCGCAGTATAGAAAAATTTGTCAAAAAATTTGAAAACTCTAGCGGTCTTAGCCAAAACCATTACAAAAAACGCGAAAGTCAAAACATACGAAACATACTTCATCAATCCCCCCCCCAATTTTATTTTATAGTAAAAAACAATATTTAACATAGCAAAAGTATGAAAAACGCATACTTTTGCCATAAATTTAATAAAATCCTAAAACTTTCCACCAAACCAAACCGGCCAAAATCATCACGACCATATTTACGACCGACATAACAAAACCAATGCCCCACCATTTTTTTAGACTAACATAGTTAGTACCAAAGATGACCGGTGCAGTTCCTGTAGCATAATGTGTTATACCCATCATCACATTTCCAGCTGTAATCATAATAAATGCATACAAAAGCGGTGGTGCACCAAGTGCAAGACCTGCGCTATAAAATACAAAAAACATTGCCGAAATATGTGCAGTTGTCGAAGCAAAAAAGTAGTGTGAATACAAAAACGCAACCGATAAAAATAGCATAATCGAAATCTCGCCAAGACCTAAATTTAGTGCTAATTGTTGTAAATTTGAAGCCAAAAATGTCGTTACTTCAAGTTTGCCAAGCATAGTTGCCATCATAACAAGTGCAGAGAACCAAACAAGCGTATTCCATGCGGCTTTTTGGGCTAAAATTTCATCAAAACTCAAAACACCAGTCACCAACACGACACTAAGACCTAAAAATGCGATAGTTGTGGCATTTAGCGTGATTCCAAACAAAAATCCAAATGCACCAGCCCAAAGTATAAGTAAAAATAAAAATACGCCAAACATAATCTTTTCATCGCATCTCATAGCACCTAGTTTTGCAAGTTTTTCTTTGGCAAAAGCTCTAGCATTTGGGGTGGATTTGATCTCTGGTGGCGATAAAAAATAAATCACCAAAGGCATAATCATCATCGCTAAAATTCCCGGCACAAACATACCCAAAGCCCACTGAATCCAGCTGATCGAAATATCTAAATTTGTAGCTTTTGCGACAAGATCTACGACCAAAGGATTTGGCGCAGTTGCGGTAATAAACATTGCTGAGCTGATCGGATTTGCTTGAAAATTTACAAGTGACAAATATGTTCCGATTTTGTTTTGTGTGCCATCTTCTGGCGTACTTTTGAAGCTTTTTGAGATCGCTTGAACAATCGGATTTATGATAGCTCCAGCCCTAGCTGTATTTGACGGCGTGACTGGTGCTAAAATCGTCTCGCTAAGTGCGATTGAATAGGCAATTCCAAGCGTTTTTTTACCAAAAATAGAGATAAAATAATATGCAAGTCTTTCGCCAAGCCCTGTTTTTATGATGCCTTTAGCTACGATGATTGAAATAACAATGAGCCAAATTAACGCATTTGAAAAGCCACTTAAAGCATCGTTTATACCGGTTTTGGCTTTGAGTTTCCACTCAGCAGCTTTGACTTTTTTGTCTATCTCTTTTTGACTAAATTTATTCAACGCAATACTATTTAAAACAGAAATCTCACTACCATCTAAAAGCTTTGAATTTGCCGTTTTTGTCGTGTTTTTAAGATACAAAGCTGATAATTCTTTTAGCAAATTTTCACCTTCATTTTGTGAGTTTATCTCGATTTTTAGATCGTTTAGTGCATTTTTAAGAGCTAAAATTTTAGCGTTTAAAATCTGTTTTTTTAACTCCATTTTATCAATATCAACTTTGTCTGCTAATGCAGTAAGTGTCTTGATCTGAGTTTGTCTAAGAGTGCTTTGTGGCGTCGTGATTCCAGTAATAGCGACGATTGCGATCGCTATCAAACAGATCGCACCAAGTGGCATAATGGCAAAAATGATAGCCAAAATGACAGCTATAAATAAACCCAAAAAATGCCACGCATTGTCTTCTAGACCATGTGGTGTAGGTAAAACAAAAAACACCGCAGCGATTAAAACACAAATCACAAGAGATAGAATTTTGCGTCCGCTCATTTATTCTCCTTTTTAAGCATTTCAAAATTAACTAGATTGTATAATACTTAGCTTTAACTTAAAATTGTATATAAAATATAATTAAATAAATTTGCATAAAGGGAAATTTATGGGTTTAAAAAGCGATAAATGGATACGCCAAATGAGCTTAGAACACAAGATGATAACTCCATTTTGCGAAGAAAATATCGGTCGTGGTGTTGTCAGCTATGGGCTTTCTAGTTATGGATATGATATTAGGGTTGGAAATGAATTTAAAATCTTTACAAATGTAGGTGGTACAGTTGTAGACCCTAAAAATTTTGATGAGAAAAATGTAGTAGATTTCATCGGTGATATCTGTATTGTGCCGCCAAATTCATTTGCCTTAGCTAGGACGGTGGAGTATTTTATAATGCCTAGAGATACCCTAGCTATATGCCTTGGCAAAAGCACATACGCAAGGTGCGGGATAATAGTCAATGTAACGCCATTTGAGCCTGGATTTGAAGGACATATCACAATTGAAATTTCAAATACTACCCCACTTCCGGCTAAAATTTACGCAAATGAGGGGATAGCTCAGGTGCTATTTTTACAAGGGGATGAGATTTGTGAGACTAGCTATGCTGATAAAAATGGCAAATATCAATCCCAAACTGGCATAACCCTACCAAGAATACTACAATAAGGGTTTAAAATGATGGTTTATAGCAGACAAAAAATAGAAGATGATGATATACAAGCCGTGATAGAAGCGCTAAAAAGCGATATGCTTACATGTGGAAATCGTGTGGTTGATTTTGAGAGTGCTTTGTGCGAGCTTACTGGAGCCAAATTTGCTGTGGCGATGAACTCAGCTACTTCAGCACTTCACGCTGCATATATTGCTCTTGGTGTGGGATTTGGCGATGAAGTTATCACCACCCCCATAACTTTCGCAGCCACCGCAAATGCGGCTATAATGTGTGGCGCTAGGATTAAATTTGCTGATGTACTTTTAAATGGTAATATAAATCCAGCCTCTATAAAAGAGTTAATAAGCGATAAAACCAAGGTTATAACCGCTGTGGATTTTGGTGGGTATCCTGTAGATATGGATGCTATCAAAGCGTTAATAAAAGAGCAAGATATTAAAATTATTGATGATGCTAGTCACGCTTTGGGTAGTAGTATTAATGGCAAGATGGTTGGCACTTTGGCTGATGCTACGATTTTTAGCTTTCATGCGATTAAGCCTATTACGACTTTTGAGGGTGGGGCTTTGCTAACTAATGATGAAAATATCGCTAAATCCGCTAGACTCACACGCTCACATGGTATGATAAAAAAAGAGGCTTGGAATATGGATATGGTAACTCTAGGCTATAATTACCGCTTAAGCGATGTGGCGTGTGCTTTGGGGCTAAGTCAGCTTAAAAAGCTTGATAAGTTTATCTCTAGGCGTTATGAGATTGCTAAGATATATGATGATGCCTTTAAAAACTCAAAATATCTAAAAACGATAGATATCCCAGATAATATAAGAAGTGCTAGACATCTATATCCGGTGCTTTTAAACTCGAATTTATGGTGCGTAAAAGAGGATATCTATAACGAACTTCACGCTATGGGCATTGGGGTACAAGTGCATTATAAGCCAACTTATCAATTTAGCTTTTATAAAAATTTATATGGCGAGATGAGATTAGATGGTGCTGAGGATTTTTATAGAGCTGAGCTTAGTCTGCCGTGCCATCAGATGATGAGTGATGATGAAGCAAGAGTGGTTATATCAAGCTTAAATCAAATGTTAGAAAAATATAGCATTGGGTGCGGGATTTGATAGATTTAGGATTTTAATACTCAAATTCCTACTCCCTAGCATCGGCTAAAACTAGGCCAAAAAGCACCCTAACTCCGGCTCTTTTTAAGAGCTTTTGAGCCTCTAACATACTAGAGCCGGTGGTGATTATATCATCTACTAAAATTACAGGATATTTAATCTGCTTTAAAAGCTTGAATTGCCGTGGATTTTTACGACGAAACTCCAAAGATTTTCCAGCATATTTCATGCTATTTGTAGCACGCAATGCCCTATAAAGTGGCGATAATTCTGAATTTGATAAAGCCTTAGCTAGGATAGCAGTATGAGAATATCCGCTTTTTGTATTATCATCAAGCGGAATTACTAAAACCTTGCTTCCAAAGCTAAACTCACTAGCGAATTTGGTTAGGCTCAAACGAGCCAAATTCGAAATCGCAAATGAGCCACAAAGATGATGCTTAGTAGATAAAATCTCTTTTATATCACTATATTTATAAAAATAATATACCTTAAATCCATCTACTAATCTACAACCTTGCTGATACTCACTAAGTATCTTTTGGCAATCTTTACATATCAATTTAAGCGATATTTTAGCACATTTTACACATCGCATTAATTTACCAAAATAGCCTTAGAAATGGCCTTTTATAACTTTGAAATCTCTTGAGCAACTTTATTGGCTGATTGCTTGATTAGTAGATTCATATATAGGTCAAAATCCTCTATCTTGCTTACGCTTAGATCGCTTACATTTTGAGTTGTAGTGATATAGAGTGTTCTATTTTTATTGATATTTTTAATTTTTAGCGTACCAAAGAGTTTTGAATTTAAATAATTTGCACCTGGACTATAAATGCTTTTGATATTATCAAATTCAAACTGAACCCTATATGTATAAGGCGAATCACCATCACTTGCAACATAAATTCCACGAGCTTCTAGTTCAGCAGCTAATGTTTCGTAAAATACTTTAGCAAAATTTTTATCAAATTTAATATATTTACCATTAATTTTTATTAACTTTTGTGTTTCTATTAAATCGATAACTTTATGGATATATACCTTTTTTAGTGCTGCTGATGTATCGATTGTGCGGATATTTTCACAACAATTTATTGCTACATCGCTTCTGTATAATTTACCATCAATTAGCGTCTCATAGCCTCTTTGTGAGCAAGGCTCACACTTTGCATCTATGCGAAATAGTGTTTGTTTAGGTTTTTGCTCCTGGTTAGTTTGTGTGTTATTGCTTACAGCACATCCACCTAAAATCATTGTTAAAACTAAAACCAAAAATACTCTCATTTTCTCTCCCTTATAGATTTTATACTCTCTCCTGCTAGGCCATAATTTTGCATATCTATCTCATCGATGATTACAACGGTACTAGATTTATTCCTACCTAAGACCCGACTTACTAACTCTGTTGCACCCTCTATAAGCTGTGCTTTTTGCTCAGCTGTAGGCTCTCCATTCTCTTTAGTTACTCTAATGTTGATATATGGCATTACTTTCCTTTTAAGTTATATTAGCAAATTTTGTGCCATTGTTAATTTTATATACTATTTTACTATTTGCCACTCTCCGTTATTATCTCTTTTGAGTTTGATCTTATCTCCATCTATGTGGGCATTAGCAGATCTGATTTTGATAGTTA
This sequence comes from Campylobacter sp. P091, assembly GCF_002138935.1. Lineage (NCBI taxonomy): Bacteria > Pseudomonadati > Campylobacterota > Epsilonproteobacteria > Campylobacterales > Campylobacteraceae > Campylobacter > Campylobacter sp. P091. The sequence goes on along the minus strand of NZ_MJKZ01000006.1, from coordinate 77,243 downwards.
TATAGGCGTTATTTTCACTGATATCTTGGCTTAATATCTCTATATTTTTTATTATCTCATTTTGATTTTTATCCATAGCATTTTGTATATACTCCATTGCTGGGTTGGATTTGATCTCTTCTGGCAAGGCAACCTTGATAATCTCTTGGATATTGGCATCTTTAACGCTATTTAATATATCTGTCGCCTTAGAGCTATCAGAGTTACATCCAGCTATAATCAATGCTGGTATAATCCATAATCCCCTTTTCATCATCTCCCCTTAATCTATCTTAAGCACGCTTAAAAACGCCTCACTAGGCAAGGTAACCTTGCCTATGGCTTTCATACGCTTTTTACCCTCTTTTTGCTTTTCTAGGAGTTTTCTTTTGCGTGTTATATCGCCACCATAGCATTTAGCAGTTACATTTTTACCCATTGATTTGACCGTCTCTCTAGCGATAATTTTGCTTCCTATACTAGCTTGGATCGCTACTTCAAATAGCTGTCTTGGGACTATCTCTTTCATCGCTTTGACAAAATCCCTACCCTTACTCATAGCCTTTTCTTCAGGTACTATGATAGATAGAGCATCTACGGTCTCGCCTGCTACTTTAATATCTAGCTTAACTAACTTGCCAATCCTATACTCACTTGGCTCATAATCAAAACTCGCATAGCCTTTTGTGGCGCTTTTGAGCTTATCATAAAAATCCATAACTATCTCATTCATCGGTATATCATACTCCAAAAGAACCCTTGAAGTGGTGATATAATCCATCTTAGTTTGAATAGCACGGCGTGAGCTTAAAAGAGTTATGATATTGCCTAAAAACTCGCTTGGCGTGATAATAGTAGCCTTGACATATGGCTCTTTTATATGCTCTATTTTATTTACTGGCGGTAATTCGCTTGGGTTTTGGATATTTATAGTAGCTCCATCGGTGCATACTACTTGATAGGTAACTGTCGGTGCGGTAGCTATCAAATCTAGATTAAACTCACGCTCTAATCTCTCTTTGACCACTTCCATATGTAATAAACCCAAAAATCCAACCCTAAATCCAAAACCAAGAGCCGCTGAAGTTTCAGGCTCATAACTTATAGAGCTATCATTTAATTTTAATTTATCTAAAGCATCTCTTAAATCTTCGAATTTATCCGTATCAATAGGATATAATCCAGCAAAGACAAATGGCTTGGCCTTTTCAAATCCACCTATTGGCTCTGCGGCCCTATTTTTGGCTAGGGTTATGGTATCGCCTACGCTGACACTGGCTACATCTTTTAGCCCTAAAACCACTATGCCTACCTCACCAGCTTTTAGCTCATTAGTCTTGATAGGCGAAACAGGATTTGGATACATCAGATCTAATACAATATGCCTTTTATCAGTTCCCATTACATAGACTTCATCACCCTTTTTAAGGCTACCATCATATAATCTCACAAGAGCCAAAGCACCTAGATAGTTATCAAACCAACTATCATAAATAAGCGCTTTAAGTGGCAAATTTAAATCCGCTTTTGGCGGTGGAATCTTGCGAATTATCGTCTCTATTAGCTCTTTTATCCCAACTCCACTTTTAGCACTCACCTCTAAAGCCTCAGAGCAATCAAGCCCAATAACATGCTCTATCTCATTTTTAACTCTATCAGGATCGGCTGCTGGGAGATCTATTTTGTTTATTACTGGAATTATCTCAAGATTATTTTCAAGTGCGATATATACATTTGCTATTGTCTGGGCCTCGACTCCTTGAGAGGCATCTACTACTAGCAAAGCCCCTTCACAACTTGCCAAACTCCTACTAACTTCATAGCTAAAATCCACATGTCCCGGGGTATCAATCAAATTTAATATATAATTCTGCCCATCAAGTGTATAGCCAAGCCTTACAGATTGCGCTTTTATAGTGATTCCGCGCTCTTTTTCTATATCCATTGTATCCATGACTTGAGAGCTCATAGATCTCTCATCGACAGCGCCACACTCTGTTATAATGCGATCTGCTAGCGTGCTTTTACCATGATCTATATGGGCTATGATGCTGAAATTTCTTATATTTTCCATAATTTTCCTAACTATTTGATAAAATCTGCGGCTCTCCAAACAGCCGTTTTAACTCTTTTAAATTCATATCCTCTTGGCTCATTGATGATTTTAGTGCCTCTAATCCTTTTGGCTCATCGGTTGGTTTTGAATTTGGATTTTGCTTATTTAGCGTAGTCTGCCCTATTATTGGTGGCATTGGAGCACGGCTAAGCGGGCTTTGCTTTTTTGGTTCACTTTTTTGTACATTTAGCTTGCTATTATCTCCATAAATACTACGAACAGATGGTAAAATTACATCATTATAAAATTTCCTAGCCAAAATTAGCTGATCATCACTCATAGCAAACTCAAGATTTAAAGTGTTATCTTTAAATCCTTTAAAACTCACACACTCATCAAAAATTACACCTAGTTCATAGCTTTTATCATAAATGGCATCAACAAATAGTTGATAGTTATTTTTTGATTTTGGCTTAACTGATGTTAAATTAGAATGGTTTTGCTCTGTTGGCTGCGAGGTTAAATTTGACACTGAATTTAGCGATAAATTTGAATTGGGTGATTGAGATTTTAGTGATGATATCGCATCATCAATATTTGTAAGATTAAATGCCTCAAGCATCATAAATAATGTGATAAATAAAACAAATTCTGGATCGGCTGAGTTATTTAGCATAGCTTTAGCTTCGCTTAATATCCTAAAAAATCTCTCAAAAATCAAAAGTGAAAAGTCGCCATTTTGGTGTATAAATTTATACTTTAAATGCTCGATTAATTCATCAATTATTGAGCTAGAATCATAATTTTGAAGCTCATTTAAAAGCTGTAAAAGATTATTTTTATCCCTTGAATTTATTATTGCAAATATCTCATCTACCTTAGCTGGATCAAGTAGTCCTAGCATATCTACAATAACCTTATGCGTGAGCTTTTCGTGTGAGTAGATTATAGCTTGATCAAGCAAGGTAAGAGTATCTCTAAGGCTACCACCACCACTTCTGGCTAAGACCTCTAAGGCTCTTGGCTCAAATTCAATCCCTTCTTTATTTAATATAAACTCCAAATGCTTTACCACACTAGCCTTGGCAATAGAGTGAAATCTAAAATGTTGAGTCCGTGATAAAACAGTAGCTGGAAGTTTCAGAGGATCAGTAGTCGCTAAAATAAATTTAACATAATCAGGTGGCTCTTCAAGTGTCTTTAAAAGCGCATTAAAGGCCTCTTTGGTTAGCATATGAACCTCATCAATGATAAATATCTTAAATCTCGCACTACTTGGTGAGTATTTTGTCTGCTCAATTAACTCTCTGATATCATCGATTTTACGATGGCTTGCTGCGTCCATCTCTATGATATCCATATGTCGATTTTCATTAGCCATTATACAATTTGGGCAAACTTCGCACGGATGAGCGCTTATACCCTTTTGACACAATAAAGCCTTAGCAAAAATCCTAGCGCTACTAGTTTTGCCACTCCCTCTAAGCCCCGAAAATAGATACGCATGGCCTAATCTATTAGAATCTAAGGCGTGAGATAGCGTATTTGCCACCACATCTTGACCTATTAATTCATCAAAGCTCTTTGGGCGATATTTGAGTGCTAAAGCTTTCAAATTTAGTCCTTATTCATTCATTATGCTTAAAAGCTCTTTATTGTTTTTGGTTTTTAACATTTTAGAGTATAGGAATTTAAGAGCCTCTATGTCATCCATAGTAGCTATAATATTTCGTATAGCCCAAATTTTGCCTAAATCATCGCTACCTTGTAGCAATTCATCTTTTCTAGTGCCGGATTTGAGTATATTTACAGCTGGATAAATTCTGCGATCTGAAATGGTGCGATCTAAGATAATTTCGCTATTACCCGTACCTTTAAACTCTTCAAATATCACATCATCCATTCTAGAACCTGTATCGATCAAAGCAGTCGCTACTATCGTTAGACTTCCGCCATTTTCTATATTTCTAGCTGCACCAAAAAATCTCTTTGGTTTATGAAGGGCATTGGCATCCACACCACCGCTTAAAACCTTACCGCTACTTGGGGTTACTGTGTTATACGCTCTAGCAAGGCGAGTAATGCTATCAAGCAATATCACAACATCTTTTCCCATCTCTACTAGCCTTTTAGCCTTTTCTATCACCAACTCGGCTACCCTTACATGATTTGACGCTGGTAAGTCAAATGTAGAGCTAAATACCTCACCACGCACACTGCGTTGCATATCTGTAACCTCTTCTGGCCTCTCATCTATTAAAAGCACTATTAGCTCAACTTCTGGATGATTTCTTGTAATGCCGTGAGCTAGCTCTTTCATAAGCTCAGTTTTACCTGTTCTAGGTGGGGCAACTATAAGTCCCCTTTGCCCCTTGCCTATCGGGGTGAAAAGATCAAGCACACGACCTGTAAGCTTCATTGGATCATATTCTAATTGAATTTTTTGATTTGGAAATAGCGGAGTTAGATTATCAAATAATGGGCGCTCTTTGGCTTCGGCTATGGATTTATAATTTATCGCTTCTATCTTTAAAAGAGCGTAATATTTCTCTTGTTCTCTTGGCTCTCTTACTTGTCCGGTTATGATATCACCGACTCTTAGGGCGAATTTTTTAATCTGGCTTAGGCTAACATATGTATCATTAGCAGAATCACTCAAATTCGCATCAGTAGAGCGTAAAAAGCCATATCCGCCCTCAACTATCTCTAAAATTCCAGTAAATAAGATAAATCCGCCTTGTTTGGTTTGGGCTTTTAGAATTTCAAATACTAGCTCTTGGCGGCGAAATTCTCTAGGGTTTTGGACGCCTACTTCTTCGGCGATTGCTACTAGGCTATCTAAGTCTTGGAGTCTTAACTCTTCTATTTTATAGCCATCAACTGGCGTATGTGTGCGTGTGTGTTGTTTTTTGGTTGGTTGGTTTGATTGTTGAGCAGTTTCCTTATTTTCCATTAGACCTCTTTAATATAGTGAATAAATAGCAGTACAACGAATAAAATTGTAGTTTGAAAGAACCAATTTTATACAAATTTTTTTAAATTGTCAATAAAAGAGATAAATTTAGCTATCTATTAAAAATTATATTTAAGCTAAATTTTATTTATTAACTTCAAATAGTATTGAATATTTTGTATAACAATGTTCTGTTCTATCATATGCTTCGTTGCTTATTAATCTAGCATTATATTTGCTACGAAAATACTCATAAAATATGTCTATTCTATTATTTGCAATTTTGCCAATATATGGGCTAACGCATATAAATAAATTTGATTTTCCCATAGCGTTTTCTATGGAATTATATAATTTCTGATTTAATACTACGGCTTCCATATCTAAAATATTTGAAAAAATATGAATTACCGGAATTTCTTTATTTTTAAATTTGAGCTCGCTCTCTTCTATATCATTTAAATATTTACATATTGGATTAATTTTTGAGTCAACACAAAATGCGTTAGAATGAAGTATAGCCCTAGATAAAGCAAGTTTGGAAGGCTCAATTAATATTATTTCATCTATTTTACAATCTAATTTATTATTGTTAATAAAATCACATAAATTCATAATCCCCATCGCTTGGCCACACCCATAATCTACTACATTTAATTTATCTAGCTTATAAAATTCATCAAGTAGTAATTTTAAAGATTTTTGCAATTTAGATGAATGCATTTTACCAAAAGAGTATATATACTGGATCAAATCTTCTTTGTCTTTTAATACAGCTTTGCCTCTATCTAAATTATAATGCCTAGAATTTGTATCGGTTATATGTGTTGAATAATATTCTTTAGCATGGTTTTGTATATCTGTAAATTTGATATTTTTAATTGAATTTATAAAATCAGCATAATCGCCATTTTCTATCTTAATAGCTATATCTTCGATGCTCTCATAGTGGAAAATATTATGAATTTGCGCATCCCATTGATTTAAAAATTCATCTTTATCTCTTGCTTGATATAAAAAATCTTGCAAAGATTTGGTATCTAAAAAATCATTTTGAACATCTAATAAAAATTTTTGCTCAAAAATATCTAATATACTATTATAAATATATAGATTTTTTCGGTTTAATTTTAGTGAATTAAAGATATATTGTTTTATTATAAAATTAATGATATCTCTGTCTTCATTGGATTCATATCCTTTTTTGAGAGTAAATATTATATCATTTATATTAGATTTAATTCTATCTAAATTTAAATTTTTTCTCATTAAATACATAACTTGGACTGTGTAGCCTAAATCAATTTTATTTTGTATTAATCTATCATAAAGATAGAAAAAAGAAGTATCTAGCATATATCTATTATATAGCTTCATAAGCAAGATAATAAAAGAAAAATGTCTAGTATTTGATATATCAAGTTTATTATATATTATCTCTTGGTGAATATTTATTTTATCTAGCTCATCTTTAATATTTTGGCTATAAATATTATAGCCATCATTCATATATTCATAGATATTTTGAAAATTATCATCTAGAGAGTGTGGCAAATTTTTAATTGTGTTAATTAGTAGATTCATAGTCAAGAAGCCCTTTGTCTTTGCTTATAATTTTTCGTATATCATTACAAGCATTTTCATAATCTATTTTTCGTTTAGATTTAGATGGTTTAGAATCTAGTTTACTAAGTATTTCATTTATTTCATTTATTAAATTATCTTTTTTATCTTGAATTGTTTCAATATGATTATTATCCATAATGTAGTTTCTATCTAAATTGTCGCTATTTGTCAAAATATCATTTTGATTGATATTTGCAAACTTTTGTCTTAATATAATATTTTCTTTTTTTAGTTGATTTATTTTTTGTTCATACTCTGCACATCGTTTTATAATTTCTTCTATGCCATTAGAAATTTTTTCTAGATTTTGATTTTTTATGTTATCTAATTCATTTAAGTTTTTAGATAAATTCTTATCTTCTTCTATATATTTTGCCAAGTAAGTATCATTTTGATAAAAATTCATCTTATATTCATCTATAAAATCATATATACTAAATGGTCTTGATGAATCAAATAGATAATAATCTTTATCATTTTCCATTCTGCTTGTCGAATTTTGCTTATATTTATCTAAAAACAATATATCTATATTATCTTTATCTTTTATGGCGTATTGATATATTATCTCTATTATCACTCTACCTATAAAGCTATTTATATCAAATTTAACTTTTTTTTTCTCATAAAATGTCCTTAGACCATCATATCCTTTATTGTATCCATAAAGAAAAAGAGTATCATTATTCATATTTTTAATCTTTTCGCTTGATATCGGATCGCTTGCTTTAAATAGATCATATAAAATTTTTAATCCAGTATCTGTATCATGTAATTTAAATTTATCCATTGGTATTTCAAATTTATCTTTTATACCAGCACTTATATTCTTTGCATCAAGTTTATTTTTGCAATCTTTAAAATTTAATATTTCATAATTTGATAAATCTAATTTTTTAATAGGTATTATTTCTAAATTTGGTTTAAAATTTGTAATTTTTTTATACTCTGTAGCGATATCTTTATTTAATATAGACAAAATATCAAACAAAGTTTTATTCAGGTTATTATTTTCTTTATGACTGATAAAAGCCATAGCTCCCATTATTCTATTAAATTTATCTAGCTTTATAGCTAAATTTTCATCTTTTGAATTAGGTAAATGAATTGGTATTGTTAAATTAATTTGTTCTATATTCAGCTTTTCAAATATCTCTTTATGAATAATAGCTCCTCCACCTACAGTATTTGTTGCCATATTTGCATTGGATATTAACCTATCAATATTATCAATATCTTTGATATAAATTTTATTTATTCTTGAAATAGGGATAGCTTCTTTTATAATAATTATATTTTCACTATCTTGAACAAACTCATCTTCAACTAACACGGCAATTAAGCAATCAGAATTTTGAGGTAACTCTTTATTTTTTAAAGCTATGATATTATTAGGACATAAATTTTGAATATCACATATATGATCTGTTTTAAAATATGCCCTTGCTTTAATAATTCCAGTTCCAAAATAGTGAACTATGTTATCTTTTTTTATAGGTATAAAAATCTCTTTCATATTATTCTTTCTTAATTTTTCATTTCATTATAATCTTTTTTTATATAACAATCAGTTTTACCCATATCATTAAAATACTGTATTTTATTTAACGAAACATTATTTAATAAAATTAAATTAGTTTTAGCTCTTGTTAATCCTACATAATAATCTTTCTTAGTTATTATATTTTGATTTATTGTCTTATTTTCCGTAATAAGTCTTATAAGATGTAATTTTGGTATAATAACAGTATCAAATTCTAAACCCTTAGCGGATTTAAAAGTGCATATATGAACTCTTCCTATTTTAACCTCATTTTCATTGCTAACATAATAAGTGCAATCGACACGACTTTTTAACTCATCATAATAATACTCTACAGAACACTCTTTAATATGCTTATTATTGAATTTATTACAACCATCCTCTTGAGCAAATGGCAACAATATAGCGATATTTGTATCAGAATATGATTTTATAAGCTCAACAATAAAAGATATCTCTTCATCATTTGGGATATTTTCATAAACTACTGGTAAAGTATATCTATCATTTGAAAAATTATCTAATGCTTCTACGCTCTGCCCCAAGCCTATAAAGGCTGTTACAAACTCATATATCCCTTGATCATAGCGATATATTCGATTCAAAGAGTATTTTTTTAATGGTTCAAATTCGCAATCTTTTAGTATATTTTCCAATCTCTCTTCTGTATCTGGTCTATTTTGGTTGCTATATAGTTGTTGATTCATATCTGCATTAATGCAAATCCTCTTAGTAGCAGATGCAATTGCCTTAAATGCCTCTATCTCTATATCTTGGGCTTCATCTATTATAACCACATCATATTTTATATCAGGTTCTATTATCCAGCTATTATTATATTTAAAAGTTTCATATAATGATTTAACTTCATTAATGTTATTGCCACTTTGTTCTATGCAACAATTTAAATATTTTCGCAAACTTTTTGTATAAGCTATCATTATAATATTATTATCTTTAGCATCATTTATATATCTCCATAGAGATACTATGCTTTTGCCACATCCTGCTGGCCCAGTAACCCAAAATGGATCTTTTGAATTTAAAACCATTTGCTGATTTGCTGATAAATCTGTTATTAGTGGAAATGATACTGCATATTCCCTTGCTGGTTCTTCGCTGACTTTATTGGAATTAGATATCGCCATTTTACACCCCTATAATGCTTTCTGAATTTGGATTTATAAGATATTTTTTATAGTTACTTATCGCTGTTTTGGCTGAAGTATTAGCATAACAATATATACATTGATGAACGCATGTATTATACTGACCGATATCCTTAGCAACTATACAGCCGCAATCTTCCCTTTGTCCTTTATCCTTATTTTCCTTAGTTTTTTTAATCTCTATACCAAAAAGCCCCCGGTTTACTTCTACCCCTAGAAATTTCATTAGTTTTTGATCATTATAAAACTGTTCTATCATTAAATCATCATCTACGCATTTATTATGCTTTATATTAAATTTATCCAAATCAATCTTTTCGCTACAAGTCGCTACTTTAATCCCCCAACGCCTAGCCATCTGCGATATATGTTTTGCCATATATTCCATTTTTTGGGAATCAAACTCAATATAAGGGACATTTTTTAAATTATTTTGAACCTTTTTATAGGACGATATATCAGCAAAACTAAATACAAGCTTATTAGTATATTTATAAAGCTCATCACCAATTTTTTCTACTCTTTCTAATAAAGCGTCCATAGGTAAATTTTTAGTTATTAAAAGTGGGTCGTATCTCCATATAACTCTAGATTTTCCTAATCTATCAGATAATCTTTTAAAAGTTTCAATACGTTTTTTCTTGCTTGGCACACCAGCCTCTAGCCCCTCAATCTCATAATCATTTAAGCTATATTGAAAATAATAATTGACTCCAATGCTATCAAAATAATCTAAATGCTTTATCACTGGTTCAGGATTTTTGCTCCAAAAAACTATAAGTCTAGTATTATCAAAATTCACATATAAAGGCTTACCATTAAAAGGATTAATCCACTTTATATAGCCTATTTCAAATCTATTTCTAAACCAATCAGCAAAGAACGCTGGTATATCAGTCGCTCTACTTGCAGAGATAATCACAGGAGCTTGCGCCTTTACAGTTTCACCACTATCTAAAACAATATCCTTGTTCTCCCAAATAGCCATATTTTCACCTAAAAAATTATTTAAATTTCACTATAATATCAAAATATACTTATATTGAAGTAAATATGATAAGAAGAAATTTAAATTTAAATAAATATCTCAAATTTCAAAATTAAATCTACCATTAAGCCAAATCTAGATAAAATATCGTATTAAAAAAAGGGGCAAAAATGGCATACTCCAAAAAGGATCTCATCTCTACAAAAGATCTTACCACCGAGGATATATATCAAATTTTAAACCTAGCTAAAGATTATAAAAATCTAAATTTACAAAATGAGAAAAAGTCTCCACTTCTAAAAGGCGTAACGGTTGTAAATTCATTTTTCGAAAACTCCACTAGAACTCGCACAAGCTTTGAAATTGCAGCCAAAAGGCTATCTAGCGATGCTATAAATTTCACTGCTAGTAACTCAAGCACCAATAAAGGCGAAACCCTAATAGATACAATCAAAAATATAGAATCTATGCAAACAGATATCTTTATAATGCGTCATAGTAGTTCAGGTGCAGCACAATTTGTCGCTTCTCGCACTCCTAGCTGTGTGATAAATGCAGGAGATGGTTGCAATGAGCATCCTACTCAAGCGTTATTAGATCTCTTTACAATATATGAAAAATTTGGCTCATTTAATAATCTTACAGTTTCAATCATTGGTGATATAGCTCACTCTAGGGTAGCTAGATCAAATATCTATGCTATGCAAACCCTAGGTATAAAAGTTAAACTATTTGGCCCACCCCAAATGATGCAATATGCTAAGGTTTTTGGTTGTGAAATTTGCAAAGATATGGATGAGGCAGTAAGTGGAAGCGATGCTATTATAATGCTTAGAATTCAGCTAGAAAGAAGCGATGATGAGACTCCATTTCCAAGCATTAGAGAGTATTGCAGATATTTTGGACTAAGCAAAACTAGAATGCAAAAAGCAAAAGAAAATGTAATAATCCTCCATCCAGGACCAATCAATCGTGGCGTAGAGTTAAATAGTGATGTAGCCGATGATCCACGCATATCTACAATCTTATCACAAGTAGAAAATGGCGTAGCTGTGCGTATGGCTATATTAGATATAGTTTATAAAAATCTAAAAGGGCTATAATGAAAACTTTAATAAAAAATGGAACAATAATCAATGCCAACGAGAGTAAAAAAGCAAATATATTAATACAAGATGATAAAATTATCGCCATTACCACAGATGAGCCATCTGCTGATATGGTAATAGATGCTAATGGCAAACTAGTTATGCCGGGATTAATTGATATCCATGTGCATTTTAGAGATCCAGGGTTTGAGTATAAAGATGATATTATCACTGGATCGCAAACTGCAGTAGCTGGCGGTGTAACTGCTTGTTGTCCAATGGCAAATACAAACCCAGTAAATGATAATGCTACAATAACTAGAGATATGATAGAAAAGGCTAAAAAACGAGGCCTAATAGATTTAATGCCAATTGGCGCTATAACCAAAGGAATGAAAGGCGGTGGAATTACCGAGATGGGCGAGATGAGCGAGGCTGGATGTGTAGCATTTAGCGATGATGGATTGCCTGTTAGCTCTAGCGATGTTATGAGAGCTGCGCTTGAGTATTCAGCATTTCACGGCTCATTTATCATAAATCACTCTCAAGACTGCTCACTATGTAGAAATGGCCACATGAATGAAGGTCTAATGTCTATGAAGCTAGGTATCAAAGGTATGCCAAGAGAACAAGAAGAGATAATGATAAGTCGTGATATGCTATTAGCTAAACTCACAGGCGGCCATATCCATATAGCTCATGTTAGTAGTGCATGGAGTTTAAAACTAATAGAAACAGCTAAAAAAGAGGGAATAAATATCACTTGTGAAGTCTGCCCGCACCACTTCACCTTCGATGATAGCTATCTTGAAAACTATGATACAAACTACAAAATGTCTCCACCACTTCGCACCAAAGCTGATGTAGAGGCCATGAGAGATGGATTAAAAAATGGAATTATAGATATCATCTGTACTGACCACGCTCCGCATCATAATGATGAAAAACAAAGAGAATTTGATAAGGCTCCATTTGGAATTTTAGGCCTTCAAACGCTCATTCCACTTACTTTAAATTTAGTTCGTGATGGGGTGATAAGCTTAAATAAAATGGTAGAGCTAACTAGTCTAAATCCAGCCAAACTACTAAAACTAAACGATAGAGGAGTTATCGCTGAGGGTTATTTGGCTGATATTACAATTGTCGATCCTGAATTTGAATATCTCTATGATGAGAAGCTAAACAAATCTAAATCACAAAACTCACCACTTCTAGGTAAAAAACTAAAAGGTGCTGCAATTAAAACTATAAAATCTGGAAGATTAGTATATGATTTTCCAAATGTGGTGGCGTGATGAGAAATGCATTTACTATGATTGAGCTAGTCTTTGTTATTGTGGTGCTTGGCATTTTAGCTAGTATCGCAGTGCCTAGGCTAGTTGCTACTAAGGACGATGCAAGTGCTGTAACATCAGCTACTTTACTAAAAGATACCATCGTCCAGCTTACTGCATATTACACTATAAATGGCAAACTACCAGCTGGTGAATTAAAATCTCAAAGCAATCTAGAAAATCTCGCTCCAACATATAAAAAATCACTAGATAAAAACGAAGCTTGGACAAGTTGCCTAAATATCACGCTCGCAAGCGATACTATTAGTGTTGATGATGCTAGTAATTCAAGCGAGCCATTATGCAAAACTTTAGTTAAAATCCCAGCTGTTAAAGAGTGGATAGATAATGATATCACCCTAAGCAGTAGCGGAATATTTAATTAATTTTCACTATTAAAAGGTAAATTTGCTTATTATCTGGATCGACTGGAGCGTTAGCTAACTGGATATTAAAAAACCGCCCTGAATTTGGCCGTACAGCTTACCCGATTTATTCATTAATGGGTTTGGGGCAAGGATGCTAAAATGCTTGCTAATCTTAATAATATCGATGCCTTTGAGAGTTATTCGCCATTTGGTTATATGTATAAATTTGATGCGAAAATGGTCTTTTTTAATGTAGTAATCAATATGGGAATTACATTTACACACTATGTAGAGGAGGCCTTGCAAGTGCCATATCGCTATTTTAAGCCTTTTACGGCTGGATATATTGATGCTAATGGCGTAGAGACTAAGAGAACTTATGTGATGTATGTTCGTGCTGATGAGATAAATTCGAAAAAAAAATATGCCAAATAGCTTTTATGAAAGTATTTTAAAGGAAGTTAAATTTGATAATTATTATATCAAGCTGCTTGGTTCTTGTGATACTTTTAGAATTACAGCTAATGATTTATTAAATAATGGCGGTAAAAATCTTTATACATTTATTGATTATGAACTTGATTGGAATAAAGGGGTATTTGTTAGTGATAAATAAGATATTTTGGCGTGGCTAGAAGTGGAAATTTTTATAGTATTATAGATGAGAAAATGCCATTTGAGCGAGTGCAAAAAATTATAAATATTTTAAAACCTGCACTTATTATTACAGCAAGGGATTTAGGCAGTAGTGCTAATGAATATGGTGCCGATGTAATTTATAGTGATGAATTTGATAGCTTTGAGTTAAATTTATCACTGCTTAGTAGAGTTGAGATTATTGATACTGACTTGCTTTATGTGCTATTTACTAGCGGAAGCACAGGTGAGCCAAAAGGTGTGAGTATCAGCCATAAAAGTGTGATTGATTATACATTTTGGATTAGTAAAACATTTGATGTTGGAAGTGATGAAATATTGGTAAATCAAGCACCATTTTATTTTGATAACTCAATTTGGCAAAGCGTGTAAAAATACACAAATTTTACTTTTTGATGAAGATAATAACCTTATTACTCAGCCATTTATCAAAGGTGAATTATGCGTGCGTGGTAGTAGTCTTAGTCTTGGTTATTATGGCGATAGGTCTAAGAGTGCGCAGGTATTTATCCAAAATCCACTTCATAATAACTTCTACGACCCGATTTATAAAACTGGCGATATTGCAGCTTATAATGAGTATAATGAGTTAATCTGTTATGGCAGGCTAGATTCTCAAATCAAGCTAAATGGTCATAGGATTGAACTAGGTGAGATAGAAGCGGCATTAAATTCACATCCGCAAATCAAGCGTTCAGCGTGCAAATTTACTGGTGAGAAAATTGTAGCGTTTTATGAAGCTAGTAGAGATATAGATAAGATTAGAGAGTTTTTAAGTAAAAAAATTCAAGAGTATATGATCCCAAAAATATTTATAAGATTGGATAAATTTGCTCTAAATGCTAATGGCAAAATCGATAGAAAGGCGCTTGATGATAAGCTTTGAGAGTATTATAGTAATTGGTAAAGGATAAGGCGATTTAATAAAAATATCTATTTATTAAATCGCTTCATTTATGATTATTCTTGCAATGACTAAAAGCTTAGCCATTGCAGCAAATACTATTAACCAAGCTATTAAAACTTAAATTCGCTAATTTTATCCCTTAAATCCTCAGCTTTATGCTCTAGTGTATCAGAAACTGAGCTAATTTTATCCATTGAATTTGAGATATTTTGTAGCCTATCATTTAATGTTTTATTATTACTTAGTAGGTTATTGGTTTTATCATTTAACTCTTTTGAACTAGCCATTGCTTGGGTAGCTAGGGCGATGACATGATCAATGTTATCATTTGCTGTTTGGATTGTATTTTGAATATTTTGCGCTTCATCGACAAATGTTGTAAAATCTCTTGAGGTTTGTGTGATTTTTGAGCTTACATCATTAATTGACTTAGTAATAG
Organism: Campylobacter sp. P091; assembly: GCF_002138935.1. NCBI lineage: Bacteria > Pseudomonadati > Campylobacterota > Epsilonproteobacteria > Campylobacterales > Campylobacteraceae > Campylobacter > Campylobacter sp. P091. Next base: position 62,136 of record NZ_MJKZ01000006.1, on the reverse strand, counting down.
CATTGATAGTTATATCAATCTCATCTAAAGATTTGCCAGTTCTTTCAGCTAGCTGTCTAACCTCATCAGCAACAACTGCAAATCCTCTACCATGTTCGCCTGCTCTTGCTGCTTCGATGGCGGCATTAAGTGCAAGAAGGTTGGTTTGATCAGCAATATCTGATATAGTTGTTAGAATATTCTTAACATTTTGAGCATCATTATTTAGCATTGAGATATTAGTTAATAGCTCTTGTTGGCGACTTGCATCAAGTGTTACTAGCTCAGAGAATTCAGATATAACGCTAGAGGTTGAGCTTAGTTCATTTTTAGCTGTGATGATATTGTTCATTGTATCATTGCTTTTTAAAGCATTATCGCTTAGGCTATCTTCTACGCTATGACCGATTATTTGTGAATCTTTTGATAGTTTAAAGCCCTCTTGAGTATCATTTTGAATTACTTTTGACTCGCTTAGTAAGTCATTTGCAATTTGTAGATTTTGCTGAATTTGTCCATCAAGCTGACCAAATAGCTGTCTAATAACTTTTAAAAATCCTTCTATTTGTTCATAGATTAGCCCAATCTCATCTTTGCCTTTGTTTAGAACATTGTTTGGTCTAATATCTTTTGTTTTTTGGACATATACTAGATAGTTTAGGATTTTAGCAATTCTACTATTAATATTATGGATTATAATGTAGCTAAATCCAAATGTAGCAATAAACGCAAAGGCTAAAATTCCAATTGAGAAAACAAGCACATTAATATTGCTTTGTCTTATCTGGTCTATGTCTTGAATCAATCTAGCTGCTAGTCTATCTTCTATCTGTTTTAAGATATCAATCTTTTTGGTAATAGTAGCAAACCAGTATGTACCACTAGTCTCAAATCCGCCAGTAAATGCATTTTTCATCGCCACAGCTCTCATACGCTCAACTTCTTGAAAATCTTTGTTTCCACTAGTTATATTGTTGTAATTGATTAGCTCCTCAGGGTCTACATATTTTTTAAACTCTTCTGTATATAGATTTTGAGCTACAACTAATGCGATAAATTTGTTATAAATTCCATCGCCGAATTTATCAGCTGAGAATGTATTTGATAAGACTGCTCTTTCTTGACCGGCATTCTCTTTAGCATTTATAAAGCTTACAAATGCAGTTAAAGAGCGGATTATTTTGTAGTTGTTTGAGATATTAGAGATTACTACTATATTATTGATTAGTTTTGAGATAGTATTTGTATAGTATCCTAAAACATCTCCTACTTTAACGCTAAAATTATCTACACCTCTTCTTATAGATTGGATATTATTTAGCGCATTTATTGTATCTTTTATAGAGTCCCTAAGCTCAACTGGATATGCATCTATTTCAAATTTAGATAGATTTTCATTAAGCTTATTTATCTCTTTATCGCTTAGTTGGCGTTGATTTAGTAGAATTTTTTTAAAATCCTCACTTTTACTACCTAGATATCCTGATGATGAACCTCTTTCTTTTTGTAGTTCATGTATTACAAGTGAAATTTGAGATGAGAGCAAGATTCCATCTTCAAGTAATTGAGTGCGTTTATAGGTATCATACTCTTTATTGATGAGATTGCCAGCTATGATCATAGCGACGATGAGCGGAATGACGATGAGAATAAGCATCTTATTCTTAATCTTGAAATTGTCAAATATCGACATATTTTATCCTTTCAAAATATGAATTAATTCGTCTGATATTTTACTAATAATAAATTATTTTTAGATTAAAAGTTGGGATTTGAGATTAAAAAATTTATTTTTATGAGAGAATTTGGAGTTTGATTGTATTATTATATAATTATTATTGATAGTTAGTATCACTTGGCTTTGATGCTGCTTAGATTTTGGCATAGATTACTACGCCAAAATTTTTACTCTACTAAGATTATAAGCAAAATCCATCATCTACGATTATATTTTGTCCATTAATAAACTGGCTATAATCGCTAAGTAAAAATATTAAAGCCCCGCAGATATCATCTGGGTCTAACATACCTTTATTTAGACAGACATCTTTGTATTGACTTAGAAATATCTCATTTTGGTTATCTAGTATTCCACCTGGACTTATGCAATTGACTCTAATATTATCCCCTTTTAGATATTTAGCTAGGTAGCGACTTAGATGAATAACTCCAGATTTAATAGCGCTATAGGCTACCGGAGAACTCATCTGTGTATTTTTATAGGTTTGAAATTTAGGTGCTACTACACCTTGAATAGATGAGAGTGTGATTATATTGCCATATCCTTGTGATTTAAAAAATTTAGCAAATCTTTGCATAACCAAAAACGCTCCACCAAGTTGAAGATTGGTATTAGTGCAAAAATCCTCATACTCTACATCAAAAAAGTGGTTAGAAAAGCTTTTTGTTCTTGGATAGGCTGAATTTACCACAGCGTCTATTTTGCCATATTTTTGACTGGTTAATTCTATTAGATTATCAAGTGAGCTTTTATTAGTTATATCAGTATGGATAAACTCACAATCTAGTTTTGTGTTTGGCTGATTTATATCTGCGTTGATTACTGTAGCGTGATTTTGTATAGCTGATTTTACAAAGGCTTTGCCGATTAATCCTGAACCGCCAATTATTATAACTACTTTATCTTTAAGCATTTTTACTCCTTAAAATATGCTCTACTATCATAAAATCAAGCTCATCATCTATATCAATGCTGCGATTTGCAGGCATTACATATAGTCCAGTTTTAGGTAAAAACAAGGTATCGTTATTTAATAAAACTAAAGATTTCCATATATAAATTGAAGCGTTCATATCATATGTAGCCGGAGCATCTTGACGGCGTAAAATTTGATTTGGTAGAGTTTTGCTAAGATTTATCTTGCCATCTATTTTTTCTATTAGATTAAAGTATGGACTTCTACGACTTGGCGTAGCAGTAATAAGAATATCATTATCATCTTGTATAAACTGCTCAAAAGCCATATTAATATCGCTAGATAGACGCAAAGGAGATGTAGCATCAAGGTCTATAATATAATCAAATTTATGTTTATAATACTCTTGACTTTTTAGTAAGGCATCACGGATTACAGCTAGTTTGCCAGCAGTATCACTAGCTAAAGCGCTATCTCGTTTAAAAAAGACCTCCGCTCCATATTTTTGTGCTGTAGAGGCTATCTCATCGCTATCAGTACTAATTACAATATGTTTAAATAAACCGCACTCTTTGGCTTGATTTATAGTGTGAGCAATGAGCGGAAGACCAGCAATTGGGCGGATATTTTTATTTTTTACACCTTTGCTACCGCCTCTAGCGCAAATGGTACATAGTATATTGCTCATATATTTTCCTTTTGAATTTGATCTATTAGTCGCATTGTATCCATAGCTTGAGAAAATGTACATATATGATTTTGCATATTTAAAGCATCTATATGCATCGCTTTGAAAGTATCGTTTCTTTGTAAATTTGGTTTTTGTATTTGAGTGATTTTTCCATCTTGATCTACTATTTTAAGTATATTTGCGATGAGGTCAAGATGATAGGTATTATTATTTGTCTCAATTAAAATTTGACGATATGGTGTTTTGCTTAGATAATTTAGGCTGATATTTATTAAAGTCTTATTGCATTTAGCTAAAATCATACAAATATCATCGCTAGTGATATTTAAATTTGATACTTTGGCTTGATAAGATTTAATCAATTCTAATTTAGAATCGCATAAAAAGCTAAGATAATCAATCTCATGACTAAGATCTAACAAAACGCCTCCGCCAAGCTCCTTTTTAGCGCTATAAGAGCTAGTATATTTTCGTTTTCGCCATGATGGCAAATATTGACCGCAGCGAGCTTCAATAGTTAAAATATCGCTTGGGTTTAGCATATTTTTTAGCTCTAAAATTAGTGGATGAAAACGCAGATTATACCCAATAAAAATCTTATTGTTTGGATTAAAATCTCTAAATTTATCAAATAATGGCTTTTCGCAAAGTATTATTTTATTACAGACATTTAAATCAATATAGCTTAAATGTTTAAAATGCAAATATGTAGGCGAGGCAATGATAAAGTAATCAAACTGATTTATATCTACTGTTTCAAGCTCTTTATAACATTTTATATCAATAATTTTTTGTGATGAAATGGCACTAATATCAAATCCTAATGAGCGCAAAACATCAGCGTGGCGGCGGCCAATTGACCCCATAGAAAGTATAAGCGCTCTCATGAGAAAATCTCACTATAAAGCTCATTTGCCAGGTTATACTCTTCGATTCTGCCTATATCTAGCCACTCTTCATTAATTAGATAAGCTTTTGGATTTTGATTCTTAGTAGCTAAAGAGTTAAAAAGATCTGGCATATCTAGATACTCATTTTTTGGAATAAAATTTAGAATTTGTGGGTTTAACATATAGATTCCAGCACTTACATAGAATTTTTGGCGTGGCTTTTCAGTGATAGATTTGATAGTATTATCATCTAAATTTACCACTCCATATGGCACTTGCATCTCATATTCTCGCACACACATTGTAGCAACAGATTTGTGAGCTGTATGATAGTCGTGAAGTTTAGTAAAATCAGTATTTGTTAGCAGGTCGCCATTCATTACAAAAAAATCATCTTTTGGTGGATTTATCAAGCTTAGCGCCCCAGCTGTACCAAGGCGTTTATCTTCAAAAACATAGTTTATGTTTACACCAAATTTCTTTCCATCGCCAAAGTAGTTTGTAATAATCTCAGCCTTGTAATTGACACAAATAGTAAAATCGCTATACCCATTTGCAAGAAAGCTTTCTATGATTGTTTGTAGAATTGGTTTTGGACCTACATGAAGCATTGGCTTTGGAATTTGATTAGTTAGTGGGCGAAGCCTTGTGCCTAATCCGCCAGCCATTAATATAACCTGGTTTGATTTTTTAAAGTTTGGTTCATAAATATTAACAATAGCAGTTGCGATATCATTTTCATCGATAATTGGAATGTAGCGTATATTTTTAGCTTTGGCTTTAGCAATGATATCTGGAGAGACATGCAACGAGTGCGCAACTATAGGCGTGCGATAGTATATGGATTCAATGCTTTGAGTTAGCTCCATTGAGCTTAATAATCCTCGCCTAATATCACCATCACTAATTGTACCTAAAAGTTTGCCATCGCTATTTACAACTAGCGCCATTTGGAGTGCGCCACTATCGATTATTTTAAGAGCCTCTTTTATACTGCTAGTTGGGCTTAGCTTTAGAGAGTTTATATTCATATTGTGGCCTTTTTGGGGTAGAACCCCCCCCAATTTAAAGTCATACCAAATCCTTAAATCTTTTGATTGTGATATCTTTTAAATTTATATTTTTTAGAACTTTGATTATGGTTTTACTAGGCTTTGAGTTGCCATATGGATTTTGTTTTTTCTGGACTATTTTTTGAAATTTTGGACTATAGGCAAGTTTTATTGCTTTTAAAATTTGCGCCTTTATGGGCTTGATATCTATGATGCTTGGTGCTTTTAGTCTACCATCTTGTCTTGGGCCTATATTTATGGTTGCAACTCCCATACTAGGGGCTTCTAAAAGTCCGCTAGAGCTATTACCTAAAATTATATCTACATGCTTAAGTGCGCTTAGATATCTTAGGCTTCCAAGGGATGCAAAGGCGATACAATTAGGGCGAGATTTGACATATTCATCTATCATTTTATTTATAGCTATTCCACCAGCATCACTATTAGCTTTTGTAAAAATTATATTTGTATCTTTTAGTTCATTTAGTGCTTTTAAAATCTCTTTAAAATCTTTTTTATTATCTGTTTGAGTAGTAAGTGGATGGTAGGTTACTAGGATATTTTTTTTATTTAGATTAAATTTAATTGAGTCTTGAAATTTGGCTTTATTTAATAGCTTTAGCCTTTTTATATTTTCAATTCCCATACCGCCAACATTAAAGATAAATTTAGGATCTTCGCCTAATTGAGCTACTCTTTTAGCATACTCTTTATTTGCAGTAAAATGGATATGCGACATCTTTGTAATGCTATGCCTAAATGACTCATCAATAGCTCCAGCGCTGAGTTCCCCACCGTGAATGTGAGCTATTGGAATACCTAATACTAGAGCCGCAGATGCTGCGCAAAATATCTCATATCTATCGCCTAAAACCACAACAATATCAGGAGCTAGTTCGCTTAAGGCTTTGCCAATCTCGCTAGTAGCTACTCCCATAGATTTGCATACACCAAGAGCATCATTGGCAAAATTTAAAATATTAACCTTTTTATTGATATTAAACTCATCTTGAATTTGTAAATATGTATTGCCAAAATCGCTTCGCAAATGACTACCTGTTACAATTAATTGAAGTTGCAGACTTTTGCTGATGCTAAGCTCTTTAATCAGCCAATAAAGCAGACCATATTCAGCTCTTGATCCAGTTATTACGCATATTTTTCTCATATTATCTCATCTTTTTTATAATTTTTTTGTGCTGGAGTTCCTATTATTTCATCCCATTTCATTGGGCTAATTCCTGCTGGCGTGGTACGTTTTGTAGTGATATTATCATCGGTAAAAATTTCACCTTTTTTAATATCAAATTTAGCTACAATAGACTTTCTAGCAATGTTTATATTTTTTATCTCGCTTGGGCTTGGGCTTTTGATTCCATCTCCTAGTGCTAGCTCAATTGCTCGAATTCCAGCTACCATTTGAGCTAATTCGTTTGGTTCTAAACTAGCCTTGTGATCTGGGCCTGGCTGAGTCTTATCTAGGGTAAAGTGCTTTTCAATCACACTTGCCCCAAGTGCAACCGCTGCAATTGGCACAGCAATTCCTAATGTGTGATCACTATAGCCAAATTTAACTCCAAATTCAGCTCCAATACTAACCATTGCTTTTAAATTAACATCGCAAAAAGGTGTAGGATATTCAGTATTTGCATGCAAAATCGTGATATCTTCTAGTGCTACATTGGTAGTAAGAATATTAAAAGCATCCCAAATCTCAGCCATTGTAGCCATCCCAGTTGATAAAATTATTGGTTTTTTAAATTTAGCAATAGTACGAAGTAGTGGTAGATTTGTTAGTTCGCCACTTGGGATTTTAAATTTGCTCAGACCAAGCTCAAAAAGTAAATTTGCTGAATCAATATCAAATGGAGTAGATAAAAACTCAATTCCAATATTTTTGGTATGCTCTATTAGTTTAGTATGGGATTTAATACTTAGCTCAAGAGCCTTTAGCATCTCATATTGGCTTTGTTTAGAATCTGTAGTTTGTTTTTGATAGGTTGCCTTTAAAGCAGTTTTACTAGCTAAATTTTCAGCTTTAAAGGTTTGAAATTTAACAGCATCAGCACCGGCCTTTTTAGCTTCATCTATTAATTTTTTAGCTGTGTTTAAATCTCCATTGTGATTTACTCCAGCTTCTGCTATTATATAGACTTTTTGCATAGCTTACTCAAAGTCGCTAAGTTCTAAAGGCTTAGCAAATTTAAGATCTTTTGTAGCTTTTTTGCCAATGGCTTGTTCATAATATCGTGGGTGAAGACCTTGAGCTGGGCGAATAGAGCGGATATTTTCAGGGGTTAAAATTTCTCCTTTTTTAATATCTTTTGTTACAAAAAGCGATCTAGCATATTTACGATTTTGCTCGCTAAAGCTATAATCAACCTTACCAAGGGCTTTATATGCATTTTTAACCGCTTGAGCCATTGCGCTAAATTCATCTTTGTTTAGCGAAAATCCGCTATCTTCTCCACCTAAGGCTCTATCAAGAGTAAAGTGCTTTTCAATCACACTAGCTCCAAGAGCCACAGCAGTGATTGGTACTTCTAAGCTCATTGAGTGATCGCTTAGCCCAACCTTTACACCAAGTGGAGCAAATCTAGCCATCATATCAGAGATAGTTGCAATATTCATATCTTCTATTTGAGCTGGGTAGTTAGAGGTACATTTTAGAATTGTAATATCGTGATTACCAACACTTTTGCATGCGTCAATTGCCTCGTAAATTTCATCAATTGTGCTAACTCCAGTAGATATTATCATTGGCTTTTTATGCTTTGCAGCATATCGAATAAGTGGATAATCCATCGCTTCAAAAGAGGCTATTTTATAGCGACTGACATTGATGCTTTCTAAAAAATCAACTGCGCTAAAATCAAACGGTGTGCTAAAAAACTCAATCCCAATCTCATCAGCATAAGCTTTTAAATCAGCCTGCCATTGCCACGGCGTGTAGGCCTTTTGGTATAATTCATAAAGGCTTTGTCCGGCCCAAAGTCCATCATCTCTAGTCATAAATATCTCATCACGGCAATCAATCGTAATAGTATCTGCTGTGTATGTTTGAACTTTAATAGCATCAGCGCCGCACTCTTTGGCAGCTTTGATAATTTTAAATGCTAAATCTTTATCCCCGCAGTGATTAGCCGACATCTCAGCTATAACAAATGGATTCATGATAACTCCAAATTTGATTTTATAGATTGTATCTAAAAAAGGTCAAAATATAGCTACAAATGTAGAAATTTAATCTAAATTTTTAATCCAAATCCAAATCGCCCAAAGACAAGATGAGCAAATTTAGTAGTTTTTAGTTTATTTTATAAACTAGCGGGATTTGAATTTGAACGGTTTTATCGTGTTTTGGAAAACTTTTAGCCGCTGCTGTTATTGTAGCTAGTGCAGCTTCGTTTAGAGCTTTGTGCTGGGAAGATTTTAGAATTTTTAACCCTTTTAACTCCATATCTTTTGTCCATATAAACTCAACTAATACATTGCCTTGTTGTCTTAGTCTTTTAGCGGTGCGTGGGTATATGTGATTATCATTTATAGCTGATTTTATCGCTGCTAAAAATGGATCTGGTGTAGCACTAGTTATATTATATGTTTGTATTTGTTCTACTGGTTGGGCTTGTGCTACTGGAGTGGTTTGTGCTGCTTGTGTAGTTTGTTCTATTTTTTTAGCCGGTTTAGATTCTATAGGCATTGGTTTTGGAGTTGGAGTTGGCTTTGGTTTGACTGGAGCTGGTTTTGGGGTTTTGATTGGTTCGATTTTTTGAACTTGTTTTGGTGTCTCAAATTTAGGTGTTTGCACTGGAGCTGGTTTTGGAATTTGGACTATCTGATTTAGGCTAATGCTTTGTGTAGTGATAGCTGGAACGATTGGTTTTAATGCATTTAGACCAAACCAAATAAATGGAATAAATAGCATACTAGTTAAGCAAAATGATTGGGTTTTGCTTGAGTAAATTGCTCGCATCATCGTGTTTTCTCCGTAATGATTGAGAAATTTTGGTGATTATTGACCTTTAAAATATCAATAATTTTGACAAAGCTATCAAATTTAGCACCTTTGTCGCTTTTTAATTCAACTACTGTTTGTTTTGGCGTAGCGGCAATTTTAACCTCAAGGTCGTTAATATCTATGATAGTATCGTTGAGATAAAAGTTATCGTTTTGGTCGATTATGATGGTTAGCTTTTCTTTGGATTCTAGCGGTTGAGCTGAGCTAGCATTTGGAAGATCTACTTTGATTTGTCCGCTAGCAATAAATGTAGAAATGCTAAGCACCATAGCCAAAACAACAAGCATAATATCTATAAATGGGATTATATTTAGCCCTTCATTTTTAGGTAAATTTATCAATTTTGCGCCTTATTTGTGTATTGACTAGAGATTAGATTTACCCAGCGTAATAGATAATTATAAGCTATTAGACTTGGTATAGCAACTAATAGGCCAAGGGCTGTGGCCTTAAGCGCAAGCGAGAGGCCTAAAACCACACTTTTGACATCAATAGTAGCTGAAATACTCATATCATAAAAGCTAATCATAATACCAATAACAGTTCCTAAAAGCCCTACATATGGAGCGTTTGAGTAGATTATATATAGTGTTGTAAGATTATAGCTTAGAGCATTATCAAGCTTGGTTTGGCTAGTGTAGCTGTTTATATCTACTTTGCGTAAGAACAACACTCTTTCTATCACGCACCAGCAGGCTATAAACGCCATAATTCCTAAGGTAGCAAATATAATATAATCTATATATTCTTTTAAAAATTCCATATAATTCTCCAAATCTTTTTGATAATTATACTCAATTTAACTTTAAATTAAGATTATAAAAATAGCATAAATTAGGAAATAAATTTGATATAAATTATTAAATATCTTTTTGATTTCATAATCTTAAGAATTATTATCATAGTTGAGATGTGATTTTGGAAAATTAGTACGGCATTAATGGCTAAATAATTTATTATAATTATTTTTATGTTTTTAAATTTACAATATTTAAATAATTTGATATATTATTAATTTAAGTGATAAATTTATATTTAGAGTTAAATTTGAGATTGAAATTTTAATCTCAAATTTAGCAATAAAATAAATTTATTAAAAATACTCTAAAATTACTTAGTATTTTTAATTAGCAATTTTAAAATTGAGCAATCCTTAGCAAAATCATCTAAATTATCTTTGCTATCCTTGATTGTTTCAATTGCTAAAAATTCCCCGCCGCACAAAAGCTTTAATACCCTTGCTAAATCAATGCTCCCATCACCAAAATGCATATGTGCATCAAGTTTTGCGTTCTCATCGTTATCGCTTAGATGATAAATTCTAGGATTTAGCTCGTTTAATTTAGCAATATACTCATAAGGATTTAATCCTTGATAGTTTGCACTACAAAGCGCATGTCCAGCATCAAGGCAAAACTCACATCCTACTTCGTCTAAAATTCGCTTAATACTTAAAAAATCTGCCCCTACGCAAAATGCGGTTCCATTGTCCATTGGTACGATATATGGTTTATTTTCGATAGCAAATTTGAGATTTTTTACCATTTTCATCTGTCGCACGCTCTCATCAATGCTTCCACCAATTCCAGGATGAAATACAGTATAAACGGCCTCTAGCTCGCCGCTATAGCGTTTTACTTGTTCGCATAATTCTAGATTATAACGCTGTTTATTAGGATTTGAAAAATCTAGCCCACTGCTAAAATGTGGCGCATGAATGGCAAATTTAACACCGCAATCTTTAGCTAAATTTTTCCACAAAGGTAGCATTTGCAAGCTATTAGGCACGGTATAAAGTTCGATATAATCATACTCGCCACACTCATAAAGCTCTTTAGCTGGTGCTATGTAATTCTCATTTAAACTCCAAAGCTTTAGTCCAATTTTATAGCTCATTTTTTACCTTAAATTTAATCTCTGCCATCTTCCAATCCTCCATTGTATCGATATCTTGCGCTACAGATTCATCTATTATATATGGAATTATATTTTTACCATTTAGCTTTGTGCCTTTGTAAAAGTAAAACATTCCTACATCATGATACATAGGCTCTAAATCTTGACTTCTTTTAGATGCATTTTGCGGCTCTCTATACTCTAAAAAACCATCTTTAATCCTAAAGGATCTTTGAATCGGAAAACTAAATTTAACAACAGGAGTAAGTCCATCAGCGCCACTTGATTTAAATTTATCATAAGCTAAGCGTAAAATCTCTCCATCTAAAAATGGCACGCACGGATAAACACAACAGACCACAGAAGGTTTAATTCCACGCTTTTGATACTGCTCTAAAACTTCAGTTAATACATCATTTGTAGTAGCATAATCATCTGAGTTTTTAGAAGATCTCATAAATGGTACATTTGCACCAAACTCTCTTGCTACAGTTGCGATTTCATCATCATCAGTTGAGACCATAATCTCATCGAAAATCCCTGAATCTTTGCACGCATCAATAGCGTATGCGATCATAGGCTTTCCCATAAATTCTTTAATATTTTTGCGTGGAATTCGTTTTGAACCACCACGAGCAGTAATAATAGCTAAAGCGTTCATTATAATCCTAGTGTTTTAGCATCAATTAGCATAGGCACACCACGTACAGCACCGGTGGTAAAGATTTTATCAACTTGAGCTTTAAACTTATCAATCTCTTCTTGGCTAATCATTTTAGGCTCTTTGGCATTTGGGGCAAAATATTTTCTTAGGATTTTTATTTTAGCGGTATCATTTTTAGCACTTTTTGCTTCGTTTAGTATCGCAATAGATTTTTTAATTGCAGGAATACCGTGGTTTGAGACTGGTGCTAGGATTATTTTTAAATTTGTGCTTTTTAGTTTAGCTTCAATTAGCTCTAAATCCTGGCGACAATATGGGCAATCTGGATCTGTAAATAGATATTTTGTCTCTTTGTTTTTATCATTGCCAATTGAGATTATATTATCTTTTGGTATTGATTTGATAAGTTCGCCTAGTTTTTTGGTTGCGTTTTCTATGGCGATTTTGGCTTGAGCGTTTTCAAAATTTGCTAGATAGCTGATTTTATTTTTAATATCAATCACATCAGGAAATATATAAGCCCCATCACTATAAAGTGCAATGTAAGCGCTATTTTCACCATCACTCATTTTGATTTTGATCTCTTCAAAATTTGTATTTGGTAGATTTTTGCGTGAGTCGATTGTGTATTTTAGCTCTTCATCGCCACCTTCAAAAACTTGTAAAATCTCAGCATCGCTAAGTGCGCCAAAAAGTAGGCTTGAACTAAGCAAAGAGCTTATAAAAATTTTTTTCATTATAATGTATCCTTGTTTAAAATGGCTAAGCTAAATTATATGGTTAAATTTTAAATAAAAATCAACAATTTTAAGGAAGGTTTTAAGAATTTATACTAAATTTTGGTATTTTAATAGGATAAAATTTACCAATGGTAACATTTTTACAATTTTATTTAATTTTTTTATTATAAATTTTTATTATAAATTTAGTTAAAGATATTTAAATGATTGAGTCAACACTACCTTTTAAGCACTATTTTACCAATATAAAAAGATTAAATTTATCTTAACTAAAATAAGTAAAATTTATATTTCATACAAATAATTAATACTTAAAGAGTATTTTTAGCTTAAATTCGCTATTTTTTATTTACTTTCAATTATTATATTTCTAATCGCAAACCAAATTTTGTAAGGAGTTTCATTGTGAAAAGTAGATTACTTTTAAGTTCTGTATTAGTTGCTACATCTTTATTTGCTGCTAGTGATGCTGATCTTTTAAAAGCTGCTAAAGATGCTGGTTTAAAAGCACTTCCAACTACACAAGCTCAAGTAGATGAGATGCTAAACGAGATAGGCGTAAAACCAAATAAATTTACAAAAGCAAAAGCCGAACTCGGTAAAAAGTTATATTTTGAGCCAAGATTATCAAAAAGCGGTATAATCAGCTGTAATACATGCCACAACCTAGGTCTAGGCGGAACTGATGGTATCGCTGCTGCTGTAGGTCATAAATGGACGGTAAATCCGCACCATCTAAATAGCCCAACAGTCTATAACTCAGTGCTAAACACAACACAATTTTGGGATGGTCGTGCTATGACTTTAGTAGATCAAGCCAAAGGCCCAATCGAAGCTGAACCAGAAATGGCAACTCCAGCTAAATTAGCTGTAGAAAGAATAAGCTCACTTCCAGAGTATCAGGCTGAATTTAAAAAAATATATAAAGATGGTATTACATTTGATAATATCGCCGATGCGATCGCAAGTTTCGAAAGAACACTTCTTACTCCATCTAAATTTGATAAATTTATGAATGGTGACTTAAAAGCTCTAAACAAAGCTGAAAAACAAGGCCTACAAACTTTCATTGACAAAGGTTGTGTTACTTGCCACACAGGTGTAAATCTAGGTGGATCTATGCAAGCATTTGAAGTAGCAGGTAAATATAAATTTGCTAATGTTGGCGACTTTAAAGGTGATGCAAATGGCATGGTCAAAACTCCAACTCTAAGAAATGTAGCAGAGACTGCTCCATACTTCCACAATGGTGCTATATGGAAACTTGATGAAGCTGTAAAAGAGATGGGAAGTATCCAATTAGGTATCGAAATCAGCGATGCTGAAGCAAAAAGCATTATTAACTTCTTAAATGCTCTAACAGGCGAAAAACCAAAAGTTGTATATCCACAATTCCCAGCAAGCACAGAAGCTACTCCAAAACCAGAGCTATAATCTCAAAGCCTACCAACTCGGTAGGCTAAATTCAAATTTCACCCCAAATTTAGTCAAAATTTATAATAAATTTAGTATAATCACGCCTTAATATCCAAAATAGCTCCATAAATCTCTTTAATAAATTTTTATTTAAGAGTGCTTTTTGGTCTTACCAAATTTTAAAGGATAGTTTGATGTATGCGATTATCAAACATGGCTCAAAACAATATAAAGTTAGCGAAGGCGACTTCCTAAATTTAGATCATTTTGAAGCCGAAGCAAAATCAATTGTTGAAATCACTGAGGTTTTAGCAGTTAATGATGGCAGTTTAAAGGTAGGTGCGCCGTTTGTGAGTGGTGCAAAAGTTGTTTTAGAAGTTATACGAGAAGGTAAAGACAAAAAAGTTGTTATCTACAAAAAACGCAGAAGAAAAGACTCAAAATTAAAACGCGGTTTTAGAAGAGAATACACTCGTGTAAAAGTTACAAGTATAAAAGCCTAAGGAGAGTAAAGTATGGCACACAAGAAAGGTCAGGGTTCAACCCAAAATAACCGTGATAGTATAGGTCGCCGCTTAGGTGTTAAAAAATTCGGTGGCGAGTTCGTAAGAGCCGGAAATATCATAATCCGCCAAAGAGGAACAGCAACTCACCCAGGCAACAATGTAGGTATGGGAAAAGATCATACTATATTTGCTTTGGTTGATGGCTTTGTAAAATTCGAAAGAAAAGATAAAGATAGAAAAAAAGTTTCTGTCTATCCAGCTGCATAATTTAAGCTCCGTAACGGGGCTTTCTCTTTAATTAATTTATTCTTTAAATAGCCTTTAGATAAAGGATATCCAAAATGTTTATAGATAGTGTAAGTTTTACTGTAAGTAGTGGCAAAGGTGGGCCAGGCTGTGCTAGTTTTCGCCGTGAAAAGCATGTTCCTCTAGGTGGGCCAGATGGCGGTGATGGCGGAAATGGCGGTGATGTATATTTTATAGTTGATAATAATACGCATACTTTAGCAAACTACAAAGGTAAAAGAGTTTTAAAAGCTGCAAATGGCGTACCAGGACTTCCAAGAAATATGACTGGTAAAAAGGGTGAGAACCTTGAATTAATTGTACCGCCAGGAACTGCTGTGTATGATAATGATAGTGGAGAGTTGCTACTAGACCTTACAACTGAAGGTCAAAAAGAGTTATTTTTACTTGGCGGCAAAGGCGGTCTTGGCAATATTCATTTTAAAACTAGCGTAAATCAAGCACCTTCAAAAGCTCAGCCAGGACTTCCAGGTGAGACTAAGAATATTAGACTTGAATTAAAGCTGATTGCCGATGTTGGTCTTGTTGGTTTTCCAAATGTTGGTAAATCTACCTTAATCTCAGCTGTATCAAATGCTAAACCACAAATTGCAAATTATGAATTTACTACGCTTACACCAAAGCTAGGATTGGTTGAAGTAGATCAATTCAATGGATTTGTGATGGCTGATATTCCAGGTATTATAGAAGGAGCTAGTGATGGCAAAGGGCTTGGAATTAAGTTTTTAAAACATATCGAAAGAACTAAAGTTTTGCTATATATGATAGATTTAGCAAACTATAGAAGCCTTGAAGAGCAGTTTGAAACTCTAAGATCTGAAGTTGAAAAATTCTCACCTTTACTTGCTAAACGAAGTTTTGCCATTGCTCTTACTAGAGCAGATGTGGCTGAGGATATTGATGAAAAAGTTCAAAATTTTATATCTAAATTTGGCTTTGAAACAAAACAAAGTGGATATAAAATTGATACTTCACTTCCATATTTTGTAATGCCAATTTCAAGCGTTAGCGGAGAAAATTTAAAAGAGCTTAAATTCGCTCTTTTAGAGATTTTAAAAGATGATACTACAGCCTAAAATTAGGTGATAAATTTAGATAAATTTAGATATAATTCTAGCCCTAAATAATTATAAAAAGGGCTAGAGTGAAACGCATAGTTATAAAAGTTGGCTCACATGTTTTAAGCGATGAGAATGCAATTAGTCAAAGTAGAATAGACAATCTTTGTAAATTTTTAAGTGATTTAAGCAATAAATTTGAAGTTATTTTAGTTAGCAGTGGAGCAATTAGCGCTGGTCAAGCCAAATTTGATCTACCAAGAACAAGTGTTATAAATAAGCAAATTTTATCTAGTCTTGGACAACCATATTTGATGGAAATATACTCTAATACCTTATCAAAATATGGTAAAATGGCAGCTCAAATTTTGCTTACAGCAGGTGATTTTGACTCTAGAAAAATTACTAATCATGCTAAAAATGTAATTAATGGCTTGCTTGAAAATAAAATTCTACCAATTATAAATGAGAATGATTCTACAGGAATTAGCGAGATAGTTTATGGGGATAATGATAGATTATCAAGTGCGGTAGCGTACTATTTTGATGCTGATTTATTAGTGATATTAAGTGATATAGATGGTTATTATACAGCCGATCCAAGTTTAGATAAAACTGCTACAATAAGATCAGTAGTAACTAGTATCGATCAATCTGAATTAACTAAAAATTCGCAAACAGGCTCAAAGCATGGCACAGGTGGAATTACTACAAAGCTATTAGCGGCTGAATTTTTAATGCAAAATGGCAAAGATATGTTTTTAGCCAGCGGGTTTGATCTTAGTGTAGCAAAAGAGTTTTTGTTAAACTCAAACCAAATTGGCGGTACAATTTTTAAAGGTAAAAGATGAAAAATATAGTTTTTATGGGAACTCCAAGCTATGCTAGTAAGATTTTAGAAGAGATTTATAAGGCTAAATTTAATATTCTTGCTATCTATACTCAGCCTGATAAACCAGTAGGTAGAAGTCAAACTCTTACCCCACCAGATGTAAAAAAACTAGCCATAGATTTAGGACTTAATGATATAGTTTATCAGCCAAAATCTTTAAAAGAGAGCGGAGTTAAAGAGCATATTAAATCACTAAATCCTGATATTATTATAGTAGCAGCTTATGGACAGATTCTACCGCGTGAAATTTTAGATATTGCGCCTTGCGTGAATCTTCATGCATCTATTTTGCCAGCATATCGTGGTGCATCTCCTATACAATCGGCTATTTTAGATAAAAATAGTTTAAGCGGAGTTGCAGCTATGGCAATGAATGAAGGGCTTGATAGCGGTGATATTTTAGCCTTTAGTATTCTTGATATTACCAATATGAACTCATATGAATTATTTGATAAGTTAAGCATAATGGCTGCAAATTTGACTATTAAAATACTAAATGAGTATGAAAATATCAATCCAATCAAGCAGTTTGATGCTCTTAGTTCAAAGTGTAAAAAGATAAAAAAAGATGATGGTCTAGTTGATTTTAGTGTTGATAGTGTTAGTCAAATTTGGACAAAATTTTTAGCATATTATGGATGGCCAGGGATTTTTACTAAAAATGGAATAAAAATTTTAGATATAGAAGTAGCAAATCTAAATGGTGGAATTGGTGAAATTTTATCCATTAATGATAATGGTTTTGTAGTTGGTGTAAATAATGGAAGTATTTTAATAAAAACACTACAAGCAGCTGGTAAAAAATCAGTTGATGCAAAAAGTTATTTAAATGGCAAAAGGCTAAGTGTTGGAGATAGAGTATATTTGTGAGTGCCAATCGACACAAACTAAACTAATTGAAGATATAAAATCATTTAAAAAATATCCTCCGTGTGCTATAGTGGCTGATTGTCAAAGTCATGGCATAGGAAGTAGAGCAAATAACTGGCAGAGCCCAAAAGGCAATTTATACTTAAGCTTTGCAATAGATGCCAAGGATTTACCAAGCGACTTAGAGCCAGTATCTGCAAGCATATATTTTGCCTATATTTTAGTCTTGGCACTTAGAGAAAAGGGCTCAAAATTATGGCTAAAATGGCCAAATGATATTTATCTAGGAGAGCATAAAATTGCAGGTATTATTACAACAAAAATTAATAGCGTATATGTATGTGGAATAGGGCTAAATTTAAAAAGTGCTCCTAGCTTTGCTAAGTGCCTAGATATAGAGCTTAGTAGGGATTTTATACTAGATTTGTATTTTAAAAGTTTAAATGCTAAGCCGCAATGGAAGCAAATTTTTAGCAAATATTTGATAGAATTTGGATTGTCAAAGAATTTTTGTGTCCATATAGATGAGAAGCCAGTGAGCCTAAGCGGTGCTACATTGCAAAGCGATGGCTCGATAATAATAAATAATAAAAGGGTGTATTCAGCAAGATGAGTGAGGTTATAACCATTGCCAACCAAAAAGGTGGCGTAGGAAAGACTACTACAGCTGTCAATTTAGCAGCTTCGTTGGCTGTGGCTGAGAAGAGAGTTTTGCTACTTGATATTGATCCGCAAGCTAATGCGACGACTGGGCTAGGCTTTAAAAGAAGTGATTATGAATTTAATATCTATCATGTTTTAACTGGTAGAAAAAATATCAGCGAAATAATACTAAAAACAGAGCTGCAAATGCTTGATATTGCCCCATCAAATATTGGGCTAGTTGGTATTGAGCAGGAATTTAACGAGCAAAATCGTGACTATAAAAATATTTTAAAAAGCAAGCTAGCAACCATCCGTGATAGCTATGATTATATAATAATCGATAGCCCACCAACACTTGGAATTTTAACAATTAATGCACTAACTGCTAGTGATAGCGTTATTATTCCGATTCAATGCGAGTTTTATGCTATGGAGGGTTTAGCACAGATTTTTAACACTGTAAAAGTGATAAAAGAGACAACAAATCCAAAATTAGCTATCAAAGGATTCTTGCCTACGATGTATAGTTCGCAAAATAATCTCTCTAAAGAGACGGTTGCTGATTTGAAAAAACACTTTAGTAATAAGCTATTTAAGGCTGAAAACTGCGAAGATGGGTTTGTCATAATTCCTAGAAATGTTAAATTAGCTGAGAGTCCAAGCTTTGGTAAGCCAGTTATTTTATATGATATAAAATCTAGCGGCTCTTTAGCCTATCAAAAATTAGCTCACTCGATAATGGGGTAATATGGCACTTGGTAGAGGATTAGACTCCATCTTAGGTGATGTTGAGCAAGCATATAATAAGGAATTACACAAAGAGTTAGTAGCTGATATTGAAATTGATAGAATTGAGCCAAATCCGTTTCAGCCTAGACGAAATTTTAGCGATGAATCATTAAGAGAACTTAGTCAAAGTATCGAGCGTCACGGGCTAATTCAGCCAATTATTGTTATTAGAAAGGGTGATAATTTTACACTAATTGCTGGCGAAAGGCGTTTAAGGGCTACTAAACTTTTAGGAGAGGATAAAATCAAAGCAATCGTCGCAAATATCGGCGATAAAAATTTAAGAGAATTAGCACTAATTGAGAATATCCAAAGAGAGAATTTAAGCCCAATTGAACTAGCAAATGCATATCAAGAGCTAATTAATGAATATAAAATTACCCAAGAGGCTTTAGCGTCTATTGTTAAAAAAAGCAGAACGCAAATAACCAATACTCTAAGACTTTTAGGGCTTGATGAACATACTAAAGAGTTAATAGATGAGGGTAAAATTACTCAAGGTCATGCTAAGATTATGGTTGGTCTAAATAAAGATAATCAAAAACTAGTAGCTGATAGTATAATGGGGCAAAAGCTTAGCGTAAGAGATACTGAAAATTTAGTAAAAAGACTTAAAAATAGCAATCAAAGCAGACCAAGGATAGATTTTGAGGATAGAAAAAATTTAAATTTGCTTAAAGATTTAATTGAAGAACTTGGAATAAAATGTAAAATAAACGGGCAAAAAATTACTTTAAATTTAAATGATAGTAAAAAAATCGATAATATGATAAAAATAATTCAAAAAATTCAGTAGAATTTATTTTTTAATATTGTAAAATACTCGATTAGTTTAATGAAATTACATAAGGAGAACCGATGCTACAGATAGATCCGCCGTTGTTGCTGATTACATTAGTGATCTTTTTAGGGCTTATCTTTGTGCTAAATTCCATTCTCTACAAGCCTTTGCTTGGTTTCATTGATGATAGAAATAAATCTATCAAAAATGATGAAGAGAGCGTTAGTAAAAATGCTAGCGATACTGGAAATTACGAAGCCCAAATAGAGAAGATCATAGGTGATGCTAGAGCTGAAGCTCAGGCTAAAAAGCATGCTGCTTTAAGTGAAGCTAAAGAGAGAGCAGCTACTAAAGTTGCTATCAAAAAAGAGAGTTTAGAAGCTGATTTTGACAGCTTTATGGCTGGACTTGCCGATAGAAAAGCTGAGTTAAAATCTAATTTAACCGCTAAAATTCCAGAATTAAAAAGTACCCTTGCTGGTTCTTTATCAAAAATGTAGGAGATTTGTATGAATATTAAATTTATCCTATTATTAGCAGCTCCAATGCTTGCTTTTGGTGCTGGTAGCGGAAGCGGTGAGTATGATATCATTCCTAGGGTGATTAACTTTGTTATATTCTTTGCTATACTCTACTACTTAATAGCTAAGCCAGTTAAAGCTGCATATCATGGCAGAATTAACGCTATTGCAAATAGATTAAACGCTATTCAAGAGAAGCTAAAAGCCTCAAATGCTAAAAAAGAAGAGGCTGCCAAAAAGGTAGAAAATGCTAAAGTTATTGCAAATGACTTAACTCAAGCTGTTAAAAAAGAGATAGAAATCATGTTAGTTAAGATAGAAAAAGATACTCAAAATGAGATTGCTATCTTAGAAAAAAGTTATGAAGAACAAAAAGACTTTGAAGAAAGAAAGCTTGTTAGAGCCGTAGTTAGCGAAGTTTTAGATGAGCTATTTGCAAGTGATGCTATGAAAATAGATCAAAATGAGCTTATCAATCTTATTATGAAAAAGGTGAGCTAAATGAGAGAAATAGTAGCCAAAAAATATGTAAAAGCACTAATTTTAGCTTTAGACGCTGATGAATTTAATAGAGTAAGTGACGAGATTAGTAAGTTAGCTGCTGCGTTTGGCCTAGATAAATTTAACTACATAATAGACTCGCCAATCATTGATGCGAAGTCTAAGGTTGAGTTTTTGCTAACTTTAGTTAAAGATAATAAAAATGAAAAACTTGCTAATTTCTTAATGCTTTTAAGCCATAGAGGTAGATTACACTTAATTCCAGAAATTGCAAGAGAATTTGAATATCAAAAAGCTTTAAGAGATGGTAAATTTAAAGGTTTAATCTCTGGAAATATCGAGTTAAGCGAAGCTCAAAAGAGTGAGTTGGAGCAGAAATTTTCTAAGAAATTTGATGTAAATATTGAATTTCAAACTGTAAAAAACGAATTTAATGGCATTAAAATTGAGATTGACGATTTAGGTGTTGAAGTTAGTTTTTCAATCGATAGATTAAAAGCTCAAATGAGCGAATATATATTAAAAGTAATTTAATAAGGAGTAAAAGCGTGAGTGTTAAGTTAAAAGCTGATGAGATTAGCAGTATCATCAAAGAACGCATAGAAAACTTTGATCTTAGCGTTAATATTGAAGAGACTGGCAAGGTTATATCAGTCGCTGATGGCGTGGCAAATGTTTATGGTCTTAAAAATGTCATGGCTGGCGAGATGGTTGAATTTGAAAATGGTCAAAAAGGTATGGCGCTAAACCTAGAAGAGAGCAGCGTTGGTGTTGTTGTTTTGGGTGGTTGTAATGATATTAAAGAAGGAAGTAGCGTAAAAAGACTTGGTAGACTTCTTAGAGTTCCAGTAGGTGATGCACTTATTGGTCGTGTTGTAAATGCCTTAGGAGAGCCAATTGATGGTAAAGGTACAATTGATGCTACTGAGACTAGATTTATTGAAGAAAAAGCTAAAGGCATTATGGCTAGAAAATCTGTTCATGAGCCACTTCAAACAGGTATTAAGGCGATTGATGCTCTTGTGCCAATTGGTAGAGGTCAAAGAGAGCTTATTATTGGTGACCGTCAAACTGGTAAAACTACAGTTGCAACTGATACAATTATCAACCAAAAAGGTCAAGATGTAATTTGTATTTATGTAGCAATTGGTCAAAAACAATCAACAGTAGCCCAAGTTGTTAAAAAACTTGAAGAATATGGCGCTATGGACTATACAATTGTTGTAAATGCAAGTGCTAGCGATGCAGCTGCTTTACAATATTTAGCACCGTATGCTGGTGTAACAATGGGTGAATATTTCCGTGATAATTCTCGTCATGCGCTTATTATTTATGATGATTTAAGCAAACATGCTGTTGCATATCGTGAGATGTCACTTATTCTTCGCCGTCCACCAGGTCGTGAAGCTTATCCAGGTGACGTATTCTATCTACACTCAAGACTACTTGAAAGAGCAAGCAAGCTAAGTGATAAACTAGGAGCAGGAAGCTTAACAGCATTGCCTATTATTGAAACTCAAGCTGGCGACGTTTCAGCTTATATTCCAACCAATGTTATCTCTATTACAGATGGTCAAATTTTCCTTGAGAGTGATCTATTTAACTCAGGTATCCGCCCAGCAATTAATGTCGGTCTATCTGTATCTCGTGTTGGAGGTGCTGCACAAATTAAAGCTATCAAAAAAGTATCTGGTACTCTAAGACTAGACCTAGCTCAATACCGTGAATTACAAGCATTTGCTCAATTTGCAAGTGATCTAGATGAGAGTAGCCGTAAGCAATTAGAGCGTGGTCAAAGAATGGTTGAAGTTCTAAAACAACCACCATACAGCCCGCTTCCAGTTGAAAATCAAGTTGTAATTATTTTTGCAGGAAGCAATGGATATTTAGACGATCTTCCAGTGTCTGCTGTTACTAAATTTGAAGCTGAGCTTTATCCATATATCGAGGCTAAATACCCAGATATTTTTGAACAAATTCGTAACAAAAAAGCGCTTGATAAAGATATCGAAGAGGCACTAGATAAAGCATTAAATGAATTTAAAGCAATATTTAGCGCTGAATAAGGCTAAAATATGTCAAATTTAAAGGATATTAAAAGAAAGATCAAGAGCGTACAAAACACGCAAAAAACTACAAAGGCGATGAAGCTCGTCTCTACTGCGAAATTAAAAAAAGCAGAAGAGGCAGCTCGCCATTCTCGTGTTTATGCTCTAAAGATCAATGAGGTCTTAAGCGAGATAGCTTATGAGATTAATAAGTTTAAAATCGTTGGCGAAGGTAATAAATTTTTTGATACAGAGGCTAAGGTAGAAAAGGTTGATATAATTTTTGTTACTGCTGATAAAGGTCTTTGTGGAGGTTTTAATATCTCAACTATTAAAGCTGTAAGAAATATGATAGATGAGTTTAAATCTAAAAAAGTTAAAGTTCGCTTAAGAGCTGTGGGTAAAAAAGGTATTGAATTTTTCAATTTCCAAGGTATTGAGATTTTAGAAAGTTACCGCGGCGTAAGTTCAGCACCTACATATGAGAAAGCTCAAGAGGTTATTAAAGTAGCTATTGCTGATTTTGTAGCTGGAGTAACTGATAAAGTTATTTTAGTTCATAATGGCTATAAAAATATGATTTCTCAAGAACTAAGAGTAAATACCATAGTTCCAGTTGAACCACCAGTGATTGAAGATAATCAATTGCATAGTTCACTTATGGACTTTGAGCCGGAACATGATGAGAGAATACTTGATGAGCTTATGAGAAAGTATTTTGAGTATAGTATGTATTATGCTCTTATTGACTCTTTGGCGGCTGAACATAGTGCTAGAATGCAGGCTATGGATAATGCAACAAATAATGCTAAAGCTAGAGTAAAAGAGTTAAATCTTGCCTATAATAAAGCAAGACAAGAGAGTATCACAACAGAGCTTATAGAGATTATAAGTGGCGTTGAGAGTATGAAGTAAATTTATAAGGAGTAATAATGAAAGGTGTAATTAGCCAAGTTATGGGTCCTGTAGTTGATGTTGATTTCAAAGACTACTTACCTAAAATTAACGAAGCTATTGAAGTAAATTTTACTGTTGAAGGTAATACGCATAAGCTAGTATTAGAAACTGCTGCACATCTAGGAGATAATAGAGTTAGAACAATTGCTATGGATATGAGTGAGGGTCTAACTCGTGGTCTAGAGGCTACGGCTTTAGGCGCACCTATTAGTGTACCTGTTGGTGAAAAAGTTCTTGGTAGAATTTTTAATGTTGTAGGCGATTTAATAGACGAAGGTGCTGAAGAAAAATTTGACAATAGATGGTCTATCCATAGAGATCCGCCTCCATTTGAAGAGCAAAGCACAAAAAGTGAAATCTTTGAAACTGGTATTAAAGTTGTTGACCTTCTAGCTCCATATGCAAAAGGTGGTAAGGTAGGTCTATTTGGTGGTGCTGGCGTTGGTAAAACAGTTATTATTATGGAACTTATTCATAATGTTGCATTCAAACATAGTGGTTACTCAGTATTTGCTGGTGTTGGTGAGAGAACTCGTGAAGGTAACGACCTTTATAATGAAATGAAAGAATCGGGCGTTTTAGATAAAGTTGCCCTATGCTATGGTCAAATGAACGAGCCACCAGGGGCAAGAAACAGAATTGCTTTAACTGGTCTAACAATGGCTGAGTATTTCCGTGATGAGATGGGACTAGATGTTCTTATGTTTATTGATAATATTTTTAGATTCTCTCAATCAGGTTCAGAAATGTCAGCACTTCTTGGACGTATTCCAAGTGCGGTTGGTTATCAACCTACACTTGCTAGTGAAATGGGTAAATTACAAGAGAGAATTACATCAACTAAAAAAGGTTCTATCACATCAGTTCAAGCTGTTTATGTACCTGCAGATGACCTTACTGACCCAGCTCCTGCGACTGTTTTTGCTCACCTTGATGCTACTACAGTTCTTAATAGAGCCATTGCTGAAAAAGGTATTTATCCAGCGGTTGATCCACTAGATTCAACATCTAGAATGCTAGATCCACAAATTTTAGGTGAAGAACACTATAGAATTGCTCGTGGCGTTCAAGCAGTATTGCAAAAATATAAAGACTTGCAAGATATTATTGCAATTTTAGGTATGGATGAGCTAAGCGAAGAAGATAAATTAACTGTCGATAGAGCTAGAAAAATTGAAAAATATCTATCTCAGCCATTCTTCGTTGCAGAAGTATTTACAGGTAGTCCTGGTAAATATGTAAGTCTAGAAGAGACAATCGCTGGATTTAAAGGTATTTTAGAAGGTAAATATGATCACCTACCTGAAAATGCATTTTACATGGTAGGAAATATTGATGAGGCTATCGCTAAAGCTGAAAAGATGAAATCGTAAGCCAAAAAGGAAGCTATATGAATACAATACATTTAGAAATAGTCACCCCAGAAGGGCTAATATTTTCTAATGATGCTAAAATGGTAGTCCTTCCTGGTGCAGATGGCGAGTTTGGCGTTTTGCCAGGCCACGCCTCTTTGGTTTCCTTGCTTAAAATTGGCGTAGTAGATATAGAAAATCTAGATGGAAGTCATGACGCAGTTGCTATTGATTGGGGCTATGCTAAGATCGATGAAAACAAAATTAGCATCTTAGTTGATGGTGCTGTACATGTAAGTGGTAATAGCGAAAGTGAGATTGCTAAATCTATAGAAAACGCTAAAGCTCTTGTAAGAAAAATGCATGATAGCAATGGAATCTTAGCTACTGCATTATCTAAGATTGATAGTTCAGTAAGGGTTAGATAAGTGGAGTCTATAGAACTTCTTATAAGTTATTTATCTAAAAGTAGCTTGGTGACAATCGTCGTTCTTGCGTGGTTGTCACTCTACTTTGTTATTAGTTTTACTATTTTATTCTCAAGATATAATGGACTTAATCGCTGGATTAAAAGAGAGAAGCAATCTTTGGAGGCGATCTTGCTTGGAAATAAGCTTGAAAATACAGATTCAGTTTTAAAAAAATGCCCACAATCAAATTTAAGCAAAGAACGTCTAGAAGTCTTTATATCACTAGCTCAAACTAACTCTACAAGTGGCCTTACAGCTCTTGCAATTATCGCATCTACTTCACCATTTATAGGGCTTTTTGGGACTGTTATTAGTATATTAGAGACATTTGCAGCACTTGGTCAAGGTGGTGGTGCAGCATCTCTTTCAGTTATTGCGCCAGCTATTTCAGAAGCTTTAGTTGCTACTGGTTGTGGAATATTTGTAGCTATTCCAGCTTATAGTTTTAATCTATTGATTAAACGTAAAGCTTATGAATTAATAAGTCTTATACAAAGAGAAACAAATTTATTGCTTAGTAGTAAATAGATGATAAATTTTGATGAAAATCCAGAACTAAATATTACCCCTTTAGTTGATATTATGCTGGTGCTATTAGCTATTTTAATGGTAACAACACCAGCTATTATTTATGAAGAGCAAATTAGTTTGCCAGATGGTTCAAAATCTAAAGTATTAAGCCAAGAATTAAAAAGTTTAACAGTTAGAATTGATAGTCAAAGACAAGTATATATTGATCAATCTAAAATGTCTTTAAATGAACTTAGCGATAATTTAGTATTATTATCTAAAAAGTATGATAAAAATTCACCAGTATATATAAAAGCTGATAAGAGACTTATATATGATGATGTTATGTTTGTTTTAAAAAGTATGAAAAATGCAGGTTTTTCTAAGGTTGCCTTAGAAACAAATGGTTAATGAATAGTAAATTTGGAATCTCATATAACACTACAGGCGCTTTTTGGTGTTCTGTAATATTATATTTTTTCATTATATTTTTTATATTTTTTAAACTCAGTAGATATGAAGAGAGCATAAAATATACAAATGACAAAGACGCATTTATGGATGTTTTTGTAGTAGAATCAGATATTAGTCAAAGTATCAAAGCGCCTGAGCAAAATGAACAAAAAATAGAAGAATTTATAATTAAAAAGCAAGTAGAACCACCTTTAGAATTAAAACAAGAGACAACAAATAAAGATATTGTGTCACAAAAACAAGATATACCAAGTGTAAATTTAAGCGATCTTTTTAGCGAGGCTGCACCTATAGATATTACTCCACAGACAACTCAAGCCGTTCAAAGTAATGCTAAAAGCGAGACAAAATCTAATTCAAAAAGTGCAGCTGATATTATCGCTTCGCTCCAAAAAGATATAGATAAAAAAGCACCAAAATCATCAATGACAGGCGTATATAATAAATATATGGGCGATATAGTAGAGATTATTCAAAATAGATGGGTGCGCTATAAAGCAGATACAAACAATAATGCTAAGGTTAAAATTATTATAGATAAATTTGGAAAACTAAGCTATCATATAGACGAGTATTCATTAAATAGTGCATTTAATAGCAAGGTTAGGGAGTTTTTAGAGCAGTTAAAAGCCATAGATTTCCCAGTTCCACCTAGTAAAGATGCTACTGTATTGGATATAAATTTAATTGATTTAATAGAAACGGAGTAAAAGTGAAAAAGCTATTTTTGTTACTTATGATCTGCATTGGATTAATAGCTGCAGATGGTAGAGTCGATATTGTAAATAAGGGGCTTGTATTGCCAAAAATTATAGTTCAAGATGCTACGCAAAATTTTGGCAATAGAGCATTACAAGATAAATTTTTTAAGCTTATCGTAGGGGATTTAAAAGTTGGTTCAGCATTTGAGGTCTTAGATAAGTATTATACTAGTGATTTTAATGATAGCGCAATCCTTACTAGCGAGCAAAATGCTGATTTGATATACAGATATGCTCTAACTCAGTTAGGCAATCAATTAAGTCTAAAAGTTAAGGTGTTAAATGCTAAAAATAATCAGATAAGATTTAGTGGTGAGTATATCCAAAGCGTGGATAAATTTCCATTTTTAGCGCATAAAAGCATTGTAGAACTTGCTAGAAATCTAAATTTATCCCCAATTGAGTGGATGGATAAATCCATTATATTCTCTCAATATACAACACCTGGCAAGAGCAATATTGTAGTAGCAGATTATACGCTTACATATCAAAAAATTATAATTAGCGGTGGATTAAATATCTTTCCAAAATGGGCAAATGATGATCAAAGTGCTTTTTATTACACATCTTATGTAAATTTAACTCCGACTCTTTTTAAATTTGATTTACATACTAAACAAAAGAGTAAAATCATTCAAAGTAGCGGTATGATTGTAGCAAGCGATGTCAGTCGTGATGGTACTAAATTGCTTTTAACAATGGCACCAAATGATCAAAGTGATATCTATCTATATGATATATTTACTAAAAACTTAAAACGAATTACTACATTTAGTGGAATCGATGTCAACGGTAATTTTGTAGATAATGATACTAAAGTAGTATTTGTCAGTGATAGAATGGGATATCCAAATATATTTTCTACTAGTCTTGATGGCAATGGGTTAGTTGAACAGATGGTATTCCATGGTAAAAATAATAACTCAATTAGTACTTTTGATAATTATGTGGTATATTCAAGTCGTGAGAGTGCAAATGAATATGAGCAAAAGACTTTTAATTTATATTTAATTTCAACAAAAAGCGACTATATTAGACAACTTACAGCAGGCGGAGTTAATACTTATCCAAGATTTTCTAGTGATGGTGGAAGCATTGTATTTATCAAAAATATTAATGGAAGTAGTTTGGTTGGAATTATCAGGGTTCATGAAAACCGCAGTTTTCAGTTCCCTTTAAAAATTGGTAAATTACAGTCAATTGATTGGTAATAAATATTAAATTTATATCTAAAATTTGAATATTTATGCTATAATTCGCCCAAAATTTTTTTAAAAAGGAATGAGATGAAAAAAATAGTCCTAGTTTCTACTGTTGCTGCGGCTCTATTTATGGCTGGTTGTAGCTCAAAATCTCCAGAGGTAGATATGAGTGCAGACGCAAATAAAGCTAATCAAGGTGTTATCAGCGCTGCTGAGAGATTAAATTCATTACAAGCTCAAGTTCAAAATGTATATTTTGATTTTGATAAATTTAGCATTCGTCCAGATATGCAAAGCGTAATTAATCAAAACGCTTCTATTTTTAATCAAGCTGGCAACTACAAAGTAATGGTAGAAGGCAACTGTGATGAGTGGGGTAGTGATGAGTATAACTACGCTTTAGGTGTAAAAAGAGCAAAAGCTGCTAAAGATGCTTTAATAGCACAAGGTATCGCCGCAGATAGAATCGAAATTACCAGCAATGGTGAGAGCAAACCTGTATGTACTGAAAAAACAAAATCTTGCGATGCCCAAAATCGTCGTGATGAATTTAGACTACTTCCATAATTTTATCTAATAAATGAAAAAATTTATCCATGTTGCAGCCGTTTTGGTTGCAACTTCTATATTTGCTGAAGTTTCAGTATTCGATGCAGGTAATATAAATAAAGAAAATCCATATGGCCTTACAGAAAGTGAAAAGGTTTTATTAAATAATAAAAAAAAGGTAGATAGACTAGATCAAAATATAGGCTCAATGCAATCTGATGTGGCTCTAGCTCAGGAGAATATCGAAGGTGTTAAAAGCCTTTTAGATGGTATAAATCAGCGAATTTTAGCAATTGAAAGTAGAGTAACTCAGCTAGAAAATAGCCTAAATTTGCAAAAAACTACTACCGCCAAAGATATATCAAATTTAAAATCACAAATCAAAGCAAACAAAACTAAGCATGATGAAGATATTAAAAATATCACTAAAGCACTTGGTGAGCTAACTGCTTTAATAGATAGCAAACATCAAGAGACTTCAACTGCTGAGCCAAAAGCTCAAACAAAATCTGAAGATAAAAAAGCTGTAAACAAAGAAGTTAAAGAGCAAACATCTCAAAATAAAGAGACAAAATCAAATTTAAAACTTGATGATATGCCAGCTTCTGAGATTTTAATAATGGCTGATAAGGCCTATAAAGCTAAGGAATATAAAAAAGCTAGCGAGTGTTTCACTCATTTAATTAGTAAAAACTATAAGCCAGCCTACTCAAATTTTATGCTTGGCGAGATTGAATATTTTAACAAAAGTTATAAAACTGCCGTACCATATTATGAAAAGAGTGTAGCAATTAGCCAAAAGGGTAATTATATGCCAAAGCTATTGTATCATACAGCAATTAGTTTTGATAAAATAGGCGATATAAAAAGTGCTAATAAATTTTATAAAGCATTAAAGCAAGCCTACCCAGATAGCGCAGAGGCAAAAGCTGCGCCTGATAGAAAATAATTTTAGGAGAGAGATATGTCAAAAGTTATTAAAATGTTTTATGAGCTAAAAGATGCTAATAGTGGCGAACTTTTAGAATCAAATATAGGTGGTCAAGAGATTGCATTTGTAAGTGGTAAAAATCAAGTTTTAGAAGCACTTGAGAGTGGTGTTTTAAATTTAGAAGTTGGTCAAAAAGCTACAATTAAAATTCCAGTTAGCCAAGGCGTAGGCGAATATGATGAAAACGCTTTGCAAGTACTTCCTAAAGAGCAGTTTGCAGGAATTGATTTAAATATCGGAATGGAGCTTTTTGGCGAAGGAGAAGATGGTAGCACAGTTCGTGTAACTGTAAAAGCTATCGGTGAAAATGATGTAACTGTAGATTTTAATCACCCATACGCTGGTAAAGATTTGGAATTTAATGTACAGATTACAGAAAATAGAGATGCTGATGCTGATGAGGAGCTAACAGGTGTTGTAGCTATGCCACATGTATGTGGTTGTGGTGGTCATAGTCATGAACATCATCATGGACATGGCGGCTGTGGTGGTCATGGTGGTTGCGGTGGTCATGGTCATCATCATCATGATGATGAAGATGAGTGTTGCAATGGTGCTCACCATGATGAAAATGGTGGCGGATGCTGCGGTAAACACCACTAAGAGTTTGATATGAGAGTAGCTTTTATTTTCCCTGGTCAAGGCTCACAAAGTATTGGTATGGGGCAGGAAATATATAATGAATTTAGCAGTGCTAAGGAGCTATTAGATAGTGCTAGTCAGCATTGTGGGATTGATTTTAAATCCTTGCTTTTTGAGCCAAATGATAAGCTTGGTGAGTCTGAATTTACTCAGCCAGCAATTGTGTTAAATTCATTAATGTGTTTTGAAGCGTTTAAAAGTCAATTAAATTTGAAACCAGAGCTTAGCTTTGGACACTCTTTAGGTGAGTTTAGCGCTCTTAGTGTAAGTGGAGCAATTAAACCTTTAGATGCTATTAAGGTTGTAAATTTGCGTGGTAAATTTATGGCTCAAGATTGTGCAGAAATTGGCGCTGGAATGATGGTGATTTTAGGTCTTAGCAATGAAAAAGTTGAAGAGATCTGTAAAAATAGTAATAAACAAATTTGGGCAGCAAATTATAACTGTGATGGTCAAATAGTAGTAGCTGGTATCAAAGGTGATCTTCAAGCAACTGTAGATGAGTTTAAATCTGCTGGAGCCAAAAGAGCAATGCTGCTTGATATGAGTGTAGCAAGTCACTGTCCTTTGCTTCAAAATGCTAGTATAAAGCTTGCCAATGAGCTTGAAAATTTACTAAGTGAAGAGTTTGCGCCAGTAATTTCAAATGTTACAGCCAAGACTTATACTACTAAAAAAGAGGCTTTAGAATTATTAAAACTTCAATTAACTAGCCCAGTTTTATATCAAAATAGTGTAAAAAATTATGTTGATAAGGTTGATTGTTTTATTGAATTTGGTGCAAGCGTATTAAAAGGAATGAATAAAAAAATCTGCGATAAACCAACATATAGTATCACAAATTTAAGCTCACTCAATGAAGCTTTAGAGGCGTTAAGATGAGAATTGCTATCCTTGGGGCTATGAGTGAAGAGATTGAGTTTTTGCTAAAAGCAGTTGGTAATTATCAAAAGATTGATCATGCTAGAAATTCATTTTATAAAGCACAGTGTGGCAATCATGAATTAGTAATAGCCTATTCAAAGATTGGAAAAGTCAATGCAGCTTTAACTGCAATAATTTTAGTTGAAAAATTTGGTTGCGAAAAGCTGATATTTACTGGCGTTGCTGGTGCTTTAAATGAAAATTTAAAGATCGGTGATATGCTATATGCCACTACTACAGCTCAACATGATTTAGATATTACAGCTTTTGGACATCCACATGGTTATGTGCCTGGAATTAATATTTTTGAAAATAGCGACGAGAAGTTAAATAGCGTAGCTAAAAAGGTGGCTGATTCTTTAGGTATTGGTTTAATTGGTGGAGTAGTTGCTACTGGCGATCAATTTATCTGCAATGAAGAAAAAAAAGAGTGGTTAAAATCTACTTTTAAAGCTGATGCAGTTGAGATGGAAGGGGCAAGCGTTGCTCAAGTTTGTGCTGCTCTTGGTGTTGGATTTTGTATGCTTAGAGCTATTAGCGATGAAGCTGGCGGTAAAGCAGAGGTTGATTTTGATACATTTTTAACTCAAGCAGCAGATAAATCGGCTAAATTTGTTTTAGAAATGGTAAAAAATATATGATAGAACTAAGCAAAAAATTAATTAGACAAGTTGGCCAAACTAACGCTAAGTATAAGATGTTTGAAAAAGGCGATAAGATTTTACTGGGTTTAAGCGGTGGTAAAGATAGCCTTAGTTTGGCACATATTCTTAAGCATTTTCAAAATGTAACCCCTGATAAATTTGAATTTGAAGCAGTAACGCTAAGCTATGGAATGGGTGAAAATTATGAATATTTAACCCAGCATTGCAATGCTCATGGAATCAAACACAGCGTAATTGATAGCTCTATATTTGAGATTAGTAAAGATAAAATTCGTAAAAACTCAAGTTTTTGCAGCTTTTTTAGTCGTATGAGACGAGGATATCTCTATACATATGCACTAGCTAATGGGTTTAATAAGCTTGCTATTGGACATCATTTAGATGATGCTGTAGAGAGTTTTTTTATGAATTTTACATACAATGGAGCTATGAGAACTCTAGCACCAAAATATACTGCTAAAAATGGCGTGATAGTGATTAGACCGCTTATTAATGTGCGTGAGCGTCAATTGCGTGATAATGCTACTAGAAATGAGCTTAGAGTAATTGGTGATGAGGCGTGTCCTGCTATGAGGTTTGATGTTAAAATGCCACATGCAAGAGCTGAAACTAAAGAGCTTTTAGCTACTCTTGAAAAGCAAAATCCAAAACTATTTGTAAGTTTGCAAGCTGCTTTTGAAAATATACATTTAGATACATTTTTTAAGGTTAATGGGGCTGACCCATTAGTCCCTTTTGAACCAAAAAATCGAAGGCACCCGTGAAAGATGTCTTCGATTTTTGTTTTTTTTGGATGAAATATAGAGGATTTTCCCCCTATATTTGGTTTTGTATGATTGTTTTTCCCTCATATTTCCTTACTCTAGTTACTAATTTCCTAAAATTGTGCGCAAGAAATACAAGTCCCATTTCCTTAAAAATTTTTTCAGCTCCTCGGACATGGAATCTTTTAAATTTCATATTTTGTTTAATGTTTCCAAAAACTGTTTCGACATCTATCTTTCGCTGCGCATAGTATGAGGCTGTTTCTTTGCTTTCTATCTTTTCATTCGCTTTTATTTTTATATATTCCCAGGTTGGATTAATATTCAAACGTCGATTTTTTCCTTCTTTTGCTTTGGTACATTTCTCTCTCAATGGACATCCTGTACAATCTTCACATTCATAGATTTTGAAGTTTCGAATAAATCCATTTCTATCTTTACGTTGTGAATAATGTGAGAACACTACTCTTTTCTGATTGGGACAAATATAGTAATCATCCAACTCGTTGTAAGTCCAATTATCTCGATGAAACTGATTTTGTTTATGGGCGCGTTTCTTCTCTTTTAAGTAACCTTGATGCGGAATGATGGGGGTGGATTCTGTTTCGTCTAACACATAACAATAATTTTCTTCACTTGCATAACCGGCATCTGCGACAATATTTTCTGGTAAACCTATTTTTGATTCAATCTTTTCAAGAAATGGGATAAATGTTCGTGTATCTGTTGGATTTGGATAACAATCATAAGCAAGAGCAAATTGATTTTCTGTCGCAAGTTGAATATTATAACCTGGTTTTAGTTGGCCATTAAGCATGTGATCTTCTTTCATTCGCATAAAAGTAGCGTCATGATCCGTCTTTGAGAAACTATTGCGTACACCCATAATCACTAATTGTTCTTCGTAGCTCATTTTTCTTTGGGCAAAATCATCGAATCGCTTCTTCTGCTTATGAACTTCAGATTTTTCTTTACGAAGTAATTTTCGTTCTTCTACTGTTTCGGTTTGGTCAATCGCTTCAATTAATTGATTTTCCTTTTCTTCCAAAGATTGACGAATCCTTTCAATCTCTTCTATAGAAAGTTCATCCTTTAAATCATCTATTAACTCAGGTAAGATTTTTGTTTCCACCATTTGTTGGTAGTTTTCAAGGGCTTTTTGATCAAGGCTATCCTTATACTTTAAAATACTTTTTTTCCAAACGAAAGAGTATTTATTCGCATCCGCTTCAATTTTTGTACCATCAATGTATAGAGCACTGCCACTGATTAAGCCACTTTGAACCAGTAGCTCACGAAATTGAACAAATGAATGATCTAGAATATCGTTCATAATCGGATGAACGCGAAAACGATTAATAGTACGAAAGTTAGGGAATTGCTCTTGAGATAAGTAGCGCATCCGAATACTATCTATCAGCATATTTTGTATTTGGCGGCCCGAATAAACCCCTTGAATATAGGCACAAAGAATAATGGAAAGTAGAATACGAGGATGATATTGGGGTCTACCCATAGATTGATAATAAGGAAGAAAGACTTCATCGGGAATAGAGTCAACAAACTGCACAATGGCATGAGCAAAATCATTTTCTTCTAATTTAATTTCAAGATCTATAGGCAAACAAAGTTGGTTTATGGTATAATTTTGATACATGATAAAGCACCTCTCTCAAATGGATTAATCACCTATATTATAGCAGAGTGTGCTTTATTTTTGTATTCACTTTCAAAAGATAAATAGAGGTCTTTCCACTACTATCTAAATGGAAAGACCTCTATTTTTCATATAGGAGCTACTTTTGGGTCAGCCCCAATATATTTTATCTATTTTTGATTATTTTCTCAATGCCTAAATCATCATTATCCTTAGTATTGTTATTATTTTCTTCAATAGTAATATTTTGTTTGTTTGTAGTATTTTCTTGATAATTTTGGCTATGATTTGGCTTGTTGCTTAAGACTTCCATTAGAATTTGAATTTGCGAGTTGCTTTTTTCTAGCTGAGATTTTAAAAATTCTACATTTTCATTACTAGCTTTAAGTCTTGAGTTTTCTTCTAATAATCTTTGATTAATTTGATTTTGTTTTTCTAATTCACTTTTAAAAAATGTGATTTCTGATTGTAATGATGGAATAGTATTGACTTTTTGATTTAAGTTCTCATTTATCTCTTTTTGTTTTTCTAGCTGAAATTCAAAGTCTTTTATTATATCATCACTTTCTGCGATCGCTTCATCTCTTTCATCTAGAAGTTTTTGAAATTTATCTGTAATTTCATTGATTTGAGCATTTGTGCTGTTTGTAAAATCATTGGCTTGTTGTTCTAAAATACTTTGAAACTCTTCTTGTTTATTTGATAAATCTTCATTTAGTCTTGTAACTTCAGCACTTTTTTTCGCCACTGCTGATTTTAGTTCGCTTATGTAATTATCTTTTTTTTCTAATACATCGTTATGGGATCTAATGTTTTCATTTAGATCTTTCACTACAGATTTTAGCTCTGATATTTCATCATCTTTTTGTTTTGAGTTTAAAATATCTTGTGTGAATTGAAAACTAGCAAATCGAATAGTATCTTCATTCCCATATTTTTGTCTTATATAGTCTAAAGAGTCAATTAACGATCCGCTTTCTTGCATATTTCTCTTTAAATCAAAATAAGCATTCTCGCTATCTTTTTCGGCTTTTTTCAATCTAAGTTCTGTTTTTTCACGCTCTTTTTGCCTATAAAGCTCAAAGCTTTTTTTTATGATATTATCGATACTTTGTTGAGTGATAGTTTTGTTATTCATACTGATTTCTTCTACATTTTCTGCATTTGATACATCTAGTTTAGTAATGTTTTCAGCTGATTTTTCATTGCTTCTTATTGTGATATTTGCAAATGCGTTATCTATTTGTTTATCGTTACTTCCAGCTTTTAATGAATTTCTACGACTATTATTCTCAGATTTTATCTCTTTACTGGCAATTTCACTAGCTTGTTTGCTAAGCTTTTCTTTTTCCAAAGCTTCCTTCTTCTCTTTTATGCTTAAATTAGCGTAATACATTATCTCATCTAATGAATTTTTTTTCAGTTCTTTACTATGTCCATTGAAATATTCATAAGAAAAGTTATCATTCTTAAATCCAGCGTTTGAAAGCTTAAAAGCAAAATCAGATATAAATTTAGCAGAGATAAAATTGTTATCCTTTGCGGATGAAAAATTTTCAATTATAGTTGTTCGCTCTCTAGCATTTGTTATAACATATTTATCATCTTCTTTATAGATACCTCTTTTATAATAGAAAAGTTCTAAATCGTCATTATCTATATTTTTAAGACATAAAAATGAATTTGAATTTAAATCTAAAAAAATATCTTTAATAGCTTTTTTATCGTCTTCATTGGCGAAATTTGATATATTAAATGTAAGTTTGTAAAAATCATTTTCATTGATTTTTGGTAAAGACTTAGCGTTAATGTAATTTAGTAGCTCTTTATCAAAAGAGGATATATTGCCATTTTTAAAATTTTCTATGATGGTTTCTCTAATTACATTAGCATTTTCTAATAGTTCAGCTACATCACTTTGCTGAAACATATAGTCTAAATTTAAACTTTTTACATATTGGCTATATTCATCATAGCTTCCATTGAAATGTTCCCATAAAGCATAAAAATAAGGAATTGAAACTTGAAAATCTACATTTAATTCTTTTATATCAGCTTCTCTGTTTGAAACTATTATATCCATTTTTTGTCCTTTTTATTTAGATTTTAACAAAATTCCGAAAAGTTAGGTTAAAAAATTACTTAAATTTCGTAAGTTTTCGTTTTTTATACATTTTTAATTTCATTTCAAAATTATTATAAACTATTTTATTCTTATTTTTCTTTTTCTTGCTATATTGATTGATTATATCTTGAACTCTATTATTGCTATGATTTTTTATAGAATTTACAAAATTACTTTTGTGTTTATTTGCTAATTTCTTTATATCATTTATGTTAAATTGTTGAGCTTTTTTTAGTTTTTGTTGTTTTTTATGATCTTCTATATCTTGAGCAGTTTTTGTATTTGTGATTTCTGTTTCTAGATCCAATTCGATGATTTGGTCTGTAATTTGATAAAAAGGAACGAAATTTTTCTTGCTCATAGCACTTTGAATATCCATTTCATATCCTAAATCTACAATAATTTGAGCTATTACTTGTTCAGCAATATCTGCATTAACGCCAACATACTGAATATGTGGGCTATTGATTTCTCTATCTTGTAAATGTATTTCAGCTACGCCATAACAATTGTTGTCTAAAAGCTTTTTAAACAAGATTTTTTCTAAATTTATAATATCATCTTCATCTAGACTAATATTTCTGCACCAAATATTAGCGGTTTTTAAATCACCTAGGTCTCTTAAATATGATATTAGTTTCTTTTTAAATGCCAAAAATCCATTTTTGGTATTTGGATTTTCTTGTTTATTCTTGATAATTACTGCTAGTTCGTCTAATAAGTCTTTTCTTAAATTTTCATCCTCTAAAATAAATATAGCATCTTTGAATTCTCTAAGAAATGATTTTGATTTAGGTTTTCTAGCTGGTTGTAGCATTATTTTTGCTTTCTTGTTTGCTTATGAGTGCATTCATTGTTTAAGCTATTAATTTCATTTAAATATTCCATCTGTCTTTTATAAGTGTTGATGAAAAATTCAGTATATTTTGTATAATCACCAGTTTCGTAATAATCAATCATAGCCAAACGATATAAAGAATAATCTTCTTTTTTACTATCTATTATCACTAAAGGCATAATATTGTCATTTTTTAATGAAATGAATTGCATCACTCTTGCGGTTCTTTTATTGCAATCTTCAAAATATTGTAAATAGCATAGATTATTATGCAGATATATTGCTCTTTCAAAAGGATTAGTTAAATTTTTATATTGTGAAAATAAAAATTTAAGCTCTTCTCTTAATCTTTCGCCACTAGATAAAGGTATATAAGA
Organism: Campylobacter sp. P091; assembly: GCF_002138935.1. Taxonomy (NCBI): domain Bacteria; kingdom Pseudomonadati; phylum Campylobacterota; class Epsilonproteobacteria; order Campylobacterales; family Campylobacteraceae; genus Campylobacter; species Campylobacter sp. P091. The sequence continues at coordinate 23,955 of NZ_MJKZ01000006.1, read as the reverse complement.
AGAGCCTGTTATACCAGTAAGATTTCCATTTCTCATAGCTCCTTCATTTTGTTTTAAAACTAAATCTTGTGATATGATGCTATGCAAAAAATGTATAGTATTTAAATTTACTTCCATACTATCTCTCATAATTTCATTAAATGAATTGCGTAAATTTATAATCATTTTTGCGTCTGTATATTTTTTGCCATTTGCGGTAATTCCATCTTCTATGAGTGCTAAGGTATCAGCTTTGGTATAGGTATTTCCTTCAATTTGAGCCGATGAATAGATAAAATCAAAAGAGATTTTATCTATCAATCTAGCATTATTTATAAAATCATTTAACGAAAATTCATTAGCTAAAGATTCTAATTCTTCTTTTTGATTATCAGAGAGAATCACGCTATTATTTAAAAAATTTGGATTATATAGCATTTTATCTCCTTAATTTTTTATATACTCTATTTTTGTCGCACATTGTATGGATGTTTCAAGCGATATATATTCACAATCGTAGCAATCCTTACAACCATAACATTTAAAACACTCTTCACATTTATAACATTCAAAACATTTTTTACAATCATCACAATCCTTACAAAAACCACAATAATTACAATAGCTACAATTATCGCAATTTTTACAACTTTTACAATTTCTACAATGTTCGCAATTTTCACAGCTTTTACAATCTTTACAATCTTTACAATCTTTACAATTATAGCAATCGATACATTTCGAACAATTAATACAACTTTCGCAGTCTATACAATTTTTACAATTTTCTAGCGTTTGGGCTAAAGCTTTAGCTTGTTCAAAGGTATATTTATACTTATTATATTTATTGCCGTTTTCAAACTCCCAGTATTTTTCATTGCCTAAATTCATTTTTATCTCTTTAATTTTTTATTTGAAAATAGTGCTTTATCATCTTGAAAATTAATTGCTTCAAGCAACAATTCTTCTTTTTTAGTAGATGAAAAATGCTTTTCTATCGCTACATCTAAAATTTTATTTTTGCGTTCTTTAACCATTGTAAATAAAAATTCTTTATGTAAATCAGAAATATAAGGTGTATTTTCTATAATTTCTTTAATTTTTATCAAATCAATTCTAGCTGTAATTGCTTGTAACGCATTTATACAATCTAAATTATCAGTATTTAACAAAAAATGATATGGATTTATTTTAACATTTTGATGTTTTATAGCCGAATTTGGATATATGTAAATTCTTTGCTCTAATTCATCTTTATTTGTTAAAATTTTTCTCATCAAATTTTCATCTGCTTGTGGATACAAACAAGAACCACAATCATAAATTGGAGCAATCATATGAATATTATCAGTTTCATTAATCAAAAATCCCCAGTTTCCATTGTGTCTATCAAAATTACCCAACAAACTATCAGCTATAAACATATTCCAGAAAAATTGTTTTATTTCATCATTTTTAATATTCAATTGTTCTTGGTTATCTATTGTCTCTAAAATATCAGATAATTCAGTATCATAGCCACCGCTTGAGCTTTCTATTATTGTATTTTTTAAACTAGCAAAATCAGAAAAAAATTCATTTTTCTTTCTAAAATCCTTACAAGCTACTACAATTTTATCATTATATTTTCCAAGCATTGTATCTTGTGAATTCAGACCTAATGTTTTTAAAATTTTACAAGATACATATTCTGATATACAAGAATTAGTATAACTCAACTCTATGTTTTTTTTTGGTTTTGGTGGAAATTTTAGCATATAATTTTCATCATTGTAATATATGCCTATCTTAGAACCATTAGCTCCATTGTAAGTTCTAGCATTTCTTTGGCAATTGCTAAAATCTATCTCTTCCATACTATAATCCTAAGTATTTATCTCTTAGATAATCTGCGACTTCTTTTGTGATTTCATAACTATGTTGTGCGGAATTGATAGAGCCATAGAGTTCGCCCCAATAAATATCCAATCTAAGTTTAGGATTAATATCTGAATTCTTGTAATTTACAAACTCTTTAATATCTTTTTGAAGATAAAGTGGCAAAGTTCTTTCATCTAATTCCATAATTTACTCTTTTTCTATAATTTTAGAACCATTATCATCAAATTTAATGATTAAATTATCAAATTCGAATTGCTTATCATTGATTGAAGATAAAGCAAAAATACATAATAACACATAAACAATAAAGAAAAATAAGAAAATCTTTAAAGATTTTCTTAATAATTTCATAAAAGTGTTTTTGATATGTATTTTAATTTTGCCCATTAAATTGTTGCTCTTTTGCTCTTTCTTCTTTGATAAAACGCTCTATAAGTGTTTTGAGAAAGACGATTCTATATGATAAATATTTTTCACAATATTGATCTATTCTAGCAACTTCATCAAGTGTAAAGTAGAACGCTATGCTCTTATTTGTTTTCTTTCTATATTGTTTCATTCTCTATCCTTTGAAATTATCGAAAAAATTATTGACCAATTGTCTTGCTACAGCTGAACGCTTTAAATAATTTTTATGGCAATATTCATTGAAAAAATTTAAATCATCTTCATCTAGAACGATTGTGATTGGAAAAACTTTTCTATATTTGTTATAGTCATTCATAGCGTCTTCTTGCTCAAAAGAGCTTTCACTCTTATTGGCTTGTTCCAAAAAATCAATTTCAATTTCTTCTTTCATTTTTATCCTTTTTGATTAGAATATAGATTATTCTAAAAATTAATTTTTATTTTATATAATATAATTATATATTATTATGATTTAAATTAAGCTTAAAAAATATAGATTTTTATAATAAATTATTCTGAATATTTAATAATATAATAGATTATTATTTTTTGTTATTTAAGTTACTCTATCAATCGTTGGATAAATTATAGATTTTTTAGAATAAGCAAAAACATTTTTGTAGTCTTTGCTTATTCTATTGGAAACCATTTCTATTATATCGTTTATTTATTAATTTCCAAGCAAGAAAACTTCCGCTTCTATAAGCGGAAGATGAATTGCTTCCGATTAAATTTAAAGTTACCAAACATTTAGTATAATTTGATAAAATATCGATATGCAAATAGAATACGATATAAATTTACATTCGGTGTTTTTGTTGCAATATCACTTAATTTTAGTAGTAAAATATCGCCGTGAAGTAATCGATGATAAAATTTGTGCTAGGTTAAAAGAGATTTTTGAGTATATTGCTAAAAATGACAATTACTCACTAGAATTAATAGAATTTAACCACGACAAAGACCATTTGCATATACTTTTTAAGGCTAAACCAAAAAGCGAACTTCTAAAATTCATTAACGCCTATAAGTCAGCTTCAAGTCGTTTGATTAAAAAAGAATTTCCACATTTAAAGCAGTATTTGTGGGAGCAATACTTTTGGAGTGGAAGTTATTTTTTGGCTACGATAGGCGGAGTTACACTTGATATTTTAAAACAATATGTAGAAAATCAAGGCATAGAAGATAATAGAGTAAAAAAACAATACAAAAACACAAAGCGTAAAAGGCTCTTAAATGCAAATAACTAAAGGCTTTAAGTATCGTATATATCCAAATTTAGAGCAACAAAAACTTTTAAATCATCAATTTTTCATCTATAATCAAGCCTATAATATCATTTTAACAAATATATACGTGAAGTTTATAATTATTTTTTCTCATTTTTCTTGCTTTTTTATATATTTTAGATATAATTATACAAAAATATTAAGAAAAAGAGAAATGCTAAGAGCTGTAAAATATAGAATTTACCCAAATAAAGCACAACAAGAGCTTATTTTAAAGCACTTTGGTTGTGCTAGATTTGTTTATAATCATTTTCTAAATTATAGACAAGAGCGATATGCTCTTGGCATAAAAGAAACTTATTTTACTATGCAATCAAAGCTTACTGAGCTTAAAAAAGAACATACTTTTTTAAGTGAATGTAATTCTCAAAGCTTACAAATGGCTCTTAGGCAGTTAGTTACTGCCTTTGATAATTTTTTTTCTAAAAGAGCCAAATATCCTAGATATAAATCTAAAAAACATAGCAAACAAAGCTTTGCTATTCCACAGAATATAAAGCTAAGTGAAAATAGAGTTATCTTGCCGAAATTCAAAGAAGGCATTAAAGCTAAAATTCATAAAATCCTAAGTAATGATTGTGTGATAAAACAAGCTTTTATCTCTCCTTTTGGTGTATTTTGCCATAGTCTTTTGCACCTCACTCCCTCTCGCCTTGACCGCTAATCTTATCAATGAGTTTTTTTTACCTTTTTCTCTCAAGTATAAGGGAGTGCCTTTTTGATGTCAATATCTACACCTCACTCCCTCTCGCCTTGACCGCTAATCTTATCAATACATTTTTGCACCTTTTTCTTCGTACCGACAAACTGCAATTTATCTTAGAAATTACAGCGATGTTATTTTGATAAACTTTCAAGAATTGAAATATCATGCTTATCTTTATCTCTTAATTCATAACCTGAATGGAAAACTTTTTGGCCTTTTAAAGATATACAAGGAATTGTTTTGCCTTCAAAAAAAACACTACCAAAGTAATCTTTTTCAAACTCATACCATCCACCCTCTAAATCAGCTTGTTTTGAAGTTCCGTCCTCATTTAAAACGAACGGGTGAATGTCTAAGTAACCAAGTTCATCACTATATAACTCTATTCTAACCGGTTTCCAGTCTGTATCAATTTTATAGCCCAGATTCAAAAGCACATTTAACAATTTTTCCGTATGTTGAGCATCAAAATTTATATCTATATCTCTATGAATTCTTGTTTGTTTACCAGCTAAAATATCTACACCCCATCCGCCATCCAACCAGTATGTAATTCCAGTATTTTCGAATAATTCTATTACTTTCATTAAATCTTCTTTTGTTGTTATTTCTTTTCTACCCATACAAAGTCTCCTTTACAACTTCTATATAATTGTTTAGTTAAGTCAATATCAATATCTAATTGCCAAGGCTCAAAATCAAAAATCATGGTCATCACACTCCTTTTTAAAATTCTAATTTATCGATTTCTTTTTACTTACTAATCATACCATACAACAGCATAAGAAACACTAAAATATTGCAGACCATACCGCCCCAAAACAGGTACAACTTCAAGCCCTCATATCTAAAAAAACTGTTCTTACTTTCCTCAAGCTCCCGGATCTTCTGCTTCATCACGCTCGTAAGTGTATCAGACTGCTTCTCAAGAAGCTTTGTAGCCCTCTGTATAGCCTCTATATTCGCCTGTAACGCCTTTCTAACCTCTTGGACGGTGTTTTCCTTAACCTCATCTTTCAGGCTCCCAATCTCGCCCGATATAGCGTCTTGAAGCAATTCGTTGCTGTTCTTCAGCAGCTCTACGCTCTGCTTCAGCTCGCTGATGAGCTTCCTGTTCTGCTCTGCGTCTCTCTGCCTGTTCTGCTCTGCCCTCACTTGTTCTTGATTTGACTGCTTCATCAATTCCTCGCAGTTCTCGCTCGACATCGCCAACGCTTCTTTGAGCAGACTGTTTTCCAGCTCTGTCCGGCTCTGTCGGTTTAACTCTTGAAGCTGCTCTCTTGGACTGCTCTGCTTCTGCTGTTCGTGCATTTCTCTCAAACTCATGCTCCATACTCTCCTTTCCAAAATCCATATTGTAGTATTTTTCCAGCTTGTTATCCCTGATTTTACAAGCCTTTTCTCCTGCCTGTTCCCTGGCTAAGTCGGTATATGTGATGTACTTGTGGCTGTCCTGCCAGTCCACCCCGTACCCTCTTTCATTCATCAGCCGGATAAAGGTTTCCCGGCTGGTCGCTGTTTCCTTACAATCCAGCACCGCAAGGGCAATATCCTGCACATAGCTTTTGACCTTTCCCTGCTCTGCCTGTTTCAAAAGCTGGTAGGTGTCTTTGCTCCATGCCACCGTTTCTTCCCGGACTTCTCCAGCAAATGTCTTTCCTTTCTCCGGCACATGCAAGCCCTGTTCCCAGCTCTGCTCGTTGCACCGTTCCTTTAAGTCTTTAAGGTCGTGCTTACTCAGAGGGTAATTTAGGGTATAACAAAATAACCCACCCGAATATCGTTTTTTTTATTTGGTGAGTTTGTTCTTTCAAATACGAAACAAAAAGAGCCGATGATTCGTGAATTGTTCCACAATTTCATCGGCTCTGCGTCTTAAGCGTCTGGCTCTTTGATGACAGTTATCTTCAAGTTGTCAACTTTAATCAATCTTTCTTGTCTGCATTTTGGACAATAAAGGGGATAATTCTCCAAAACAGTGTCCTTCCTAATTTTATTACGGGTTTTGCTCCCACAAACAGGACACAATATCCATTCGCATTTCATCATAATTAGTCTCTAATCCTTTCAAATCTCATTTTATATGACTTTTGCAAGCTGTTAAGCTAACTTGTGGAACATATGCCGAACCTTATCTATACGGCTATTCGGGCGGCGGGGTTGGCAAATAAATTTACCAATAGCTGGCTGGTATCCTTTTAACTCTGTCAAGCAGACTCCCTGCCCATTTGTGAAACAAGTTAAATCGTTCCTGTATTCTTGAATACATCTAGCAGGGATTTCTCCTTTCAGAATGACCTCGTCATTCTTTATCTGAGTACTTACAATATCTGCACAATACCTTGGAGCATCATGATACGCCCGTGAGAGATATTCCTGCGGTGCATAAATTTCAAAGTGGAGATATGGCTCTAATAGTTCTGTCCCTGCTTTTTTTAAAGCCTGCTCCAATACGATAGGGGAAAGCAGCCGAAAGTCTGCGGGGGTACTTACAGGACTATAATACAATCCATATTCAAAACAGATTTTACAGTCTGTCACTTTCCATCCATACAGCCCCTGCTCGCAGCCATAAAGAACCCCCTCCATAACCGCATTTTGGAACGATTGATTTAAATATCCAAGTGAAACTCTGCTTTCATACTGCACTCCGCTTCCAATAGGGAGCGGCTCTATGGACAACCCGACAGAAGCCCAGAAAGGATTTGGCGGGACTTCTATGTGGATGGTATATTCTGCTTTTCTAAGCGGTCTTTCCATATATATAACAGTAGGCTCTTTTATTTCTGCCTCCACATGATATTTTTCCTCAAGGATGGCACAAATGACTTCCATCTGCACATTCCCCAAAAAAGAAAGTATAATCTCATGCGTTGTAGTATCCACATAATATTTTAAAAGAGGGTCGCCATCTGAAATTTCTGTAAGTGCCCCAAGCAATATTTCCCGCTGTTCAGGTTTCTTTACTGCAATCGTTGTTTGGAGCATAGGGAGAGGATTTTCAATAAATTTTCTCTGCGGCAACAGCATTTCGTTCCCCAAAATACTGTTTAGCTGCAAAACATCATTTGGTAAAATTACAATATCACCAGAGCAGGCTGTATCGGATGGATATAATTCACCGTTTGTCGGAACACACATCTCTGTGATTTTTATTTTCTCTTTTTCAGATATTCTAATAACATCCCTCAAATGCAATGTTCCGCTATATATACGCACATAAACAAAACGCCGCCTTTTCTCTGAATATTCAATCTTAAAAACCTGCCCGCATAGTTCAGATTGACCTTCAGGCGTTGATGAATAAAATTTACTGGCAATTACTTCTATAAGCTGCCGAATCCCCAGATTGTTTTTAGCGCTTCCGTGATAAACGGGAAATAACGTTCCGTTTTGGAATCTCCTGTTTTCTTCCTGTTCCAGTTCTGACATTTTAAACGGTTTCCCTGACATATATTTCTCTAATAGTTCATCGTTTCCCATAATTACCGCATCCCACTGTTCCATATCGTCATTGTCCGTTACATTTATATGGGGATGCTGCCCAACCTTTTGCTTCACTATAATTTCCGAAGAAAGCTTTGCTTTCATTTCCCGATATACCATTGGCAAATCAATCCCCTCTTGGTCAATTTTATTGATGAAAAAAATTGTCGGAATCTTCATTATCTGTAGTGCATGAAACAGTATACGGGTCTGTGCCTGTATGCCATCCTTTGCAGAAACTAATAATACTGCTCCGTCTAATACGGATAAAGAACGGTATACTTCCGCCAAAAAATCCATATGGCCTGGCGTATCTATAATGTTGACTTTTACATCCTCCCACTGAAAAGATGTCACTGCTGTCTGGATAGTGATTCCCCTTTGACGCTCCAAATTCATTGTATCTGTCCTTGTTGTGCCTTCATCTACGCTCCCTAGTTCTGCAATTGCACCACTGGTATACAATAAACTTTCCGTTAATGTTGTCTTTCCTGCGTCAACGTGAGCCAGAATGCCTAAGTTAATTATTTTCATGTAATTTTCCTCCTATCAACACCCAAAAAAGGGCATAAAAATACCCAGTGATAAATACTCCTATCACTGGGTAAATAACTCCAATAGCCCCAAAACACTTATATGTTTTCGGGCATATAAAATTACATGATAAAAGTATTCTTAAACTGGGTACAAAAAACTAAGCCCCATATTAAAAGTGAAACGGGACTGCTACTTTTTGTTCTCACTATCAAATTGACAGTTTATTTAAGAATACCTTGCCGCATATTTATTAACTCCTTGTATAATACTGAATCTAATTATATTACTTAACCCTTTATTTGTCAAGCTGACAAACTAAAGCAGAAAAAGCGGCAGGATTTCCCCCTGCCACTAATCATCTGTTTATGCAAAAATAATTTCCTTTTCCACAATCTCCCTCGCACAAGCCCTTATGTTATTGAGGCATCCTGTCCATTCTAAGGCGTTTTCTGCCTTTAGCTGTTCCGTTATGCCCTGTGCCTGTTTCATACCCTCTATGAGCCTTTCAAAGCGTTCCTGTGCCTGTCTGTTGATGTCGGCAAGGTAGGCGTTTAGCCTGCCGCTTGTAAGAAGATTGGTGTATGTAACTTTACGGTACTGTTTTAGATAATCTAAATGCCGTTGCCCCCAGATGCCTATTGCCTGTTCTTCTTCGGCGGGTACAGTTAAGCACGGTATCAAATAATCCCCTTGCCTTTCGTATTTGCCGCCCAGTTCCTCAAATAATGATTTTGCCATTGTCTGTTACCTCCACATTCTTTTTTATTTTGAATGTCCGCAAAATCCGTCCTACATCCATTGGAGCTTATGACCGTTCTCATAATTTACGGAATTGACAATAAAGTGCGTGTGTATATGCCCCTTGTCTATATGCGTGGCTATCAGAACTTCATGCCCTTTCCATGCCTTTGTATGCTCTGCCAGCTCGACAGCGTTCTTGTGAGCCTGCTCCGGGGTTATTTCCTCGTCCTCATGGTAGGATTGCACATAATGCTTATAGGTTCTTCCGTCCGTCTTGCCCCACAGCTCCTTTGTGGCTTGCATTTCCTCCTTGACCGTCTCCGGCTCACAATGCAGACCGCTGACAAGCTTCTCCTCTGTCTTTTCTTTTTTCGTCACATAATCTATTGCGTGCCCTATGCCCGCCTTTGAAGATACCGCCTTAATGACTGCCATACTTTGTTCAGCTCCTCTCCATGCTTCCGCACTTCCGCTTCACTCGGCAACATTCCCCCCTCATTACACCTCTTTGCTATTTGGTTGAGGTTGTTCCCTATCCGTTTCAGTTCCGGGATAAGTTCTTTGATACCGTCCGTATTCACGATCTGCTTCTCCAGCACACAGGAAAGGATATACTCCTGCTGGTTCTTTCCACTCTCTGAAATCTTCTCCTGCAACTGCTGGTATTCTTCTTCACTTACTCGGAATGATAACTGCTTTGGTCTTGTCTTGTTCATGCCCTTACCACTCCATATCCATGACATCAAGTAAGTCAAAGAAACGCTCCAGCGTCTTATTTTCCTTTTCTGCCGGGTTCTGTTTTACATATTTATCAATTACTTTCATCAGCTCCTGCACCTCGTATCTGTACTCAAACTGAATTTTATCCATTTCTTTTTTCATGCCTTTGACCTCTCTTTCTTCGGTGCTACCACCGTCAAATTATGAGCCTTTCGGCTCTCTAAAAAGGGGGATTGAAGGGGGGCTTGCCACCCTCACAAGTTCTAAAGTGGTAACACTTTAGGGAACTTGCAATATATCCGCTACATATATTATAGCATGATAGACACCCTATATCAAGCGGATATATTCGTGCGTATATTCTGCCAAGAATATAGTGGAGCTTACTTCCTCTTGGGCGACTTTGGAAGTGTAGGCGGAAGAAAGTAAAGGGTGGTCTGCGACCATTTTTTATCTGCTGTACTCGCTGATCGGCAAGCCGAAGCTCATACTGCAGATAAAAAACAAGCCCTTGACTTTCTTCCGTCGGAACGGACAATGAAGCACAGGGGGAAGTAACGGAACGGATGGACAGCCGTTTTCCCCTCCGGCATTATAAGCCAACAAAAAAGAGTATCAAGGGTAAACGCTGCGGTCTATGACCGCCCTTGACACTCTTTTCCTTATGGCTTTGATAATAAACAAGGGGAAATGGCTTCTTGTGGCATTTCTGCCACTATGGTATAATGAGCGACGCTACCACCCCTATACAGGTACAGAAAGGGGGTGTGCCACCATGAGTATATTTTCGTCTTTCTTACTCTCTGTCTTGGCAAGTGTAATCGCCTACTACATCTGCAAATGGCTGGACGGAGATAAATAGGCGGTAGCCAGCCTAAGGAATAAGCCACCTTGCCACAACGGAATAGAAAAGCCCCGGAGTTGCGACCTCCGGGGCTTTTTGCGTGCCACAATGAGCACTTTCGTCTTTCTTGCCTACTGGCATTATAGCATATGCCTTTCGGCATTTCAAGTATGCCCTACTTCCACCACTTGTAAACGGTGGGCTTGCTCAATCCTGTCTCTCGAATGCAGTCCGCTTTCTTTCCTGCTGGGTGGCTCTCCTGCCATTCTCTGACTGTCTGCTCCGCTGTTCCACTCCCTTTTGGTCTACCCTCTTTTACTTCTTCTCCTAACTGCTTTTTTAAAGCTTTCATAGTATTCATAACCTTTACATGGTCTTTTTGCTTTCTGTAATTCCGCTTATTTGCTGGTATCGTAACCTTTGTGTTGTCCTCTATCCATTCCCGGCTTGCTATCGTTGACAGCCTTTTTCTGTCCCCTTTCAATGCCCGGAGAGCGTCTTTCACATCTGCCCGGCTGAAATGGTTGTCCTCGTCCTCGGTAAGGCTCTCTAAATGGTCCAGGAACGCATAGGCGTCTCTCCGTATCTTCTGCTCGGATATGCCACACTTCAAGCCATAAGAGCACAACGCCATAATAGAAAAGTAACGCCCTCCGGCTTTCACTTCCTCGGTTATTTTCCGTTTCCACCACTCATATAAAGCTTCGTTACATACCCACGTACCGCCCTGCTTCTTACTTTTCTGCTTCGGCTCTCCCTGCACGATCCGCTTCTCATACCATTCCGGGTACAGCTCCTTTGCTTCTTCCAGCGTAACGGTACTTTTTCTTCTCGGCTTCTCGTACAACGGAGCAAGGTCTACCTTACAGCTCGGTATGCTGGCTTTTATGTCCTCCAGCGTGTAACGGTTCTCTGACAGCTTATAGGCTTTTACTGGGAAATCTACACCCAGCTTCGACTGACTCCCCACACACCGGAAACCTTGATAAATTCCGGTTATATCCGGGCTGTCCGGACGGATAGAGCTGGTATCATTCCATAGCCGCCGAATAAAGGCTTCTTTCAGCTCCGCAAGCACTTCTTCCCGGTTTCGATACAACTGAACCGGCTCCTGCAAGAAATAGTAAAGATGTACCCCCTTGCCGGAGCTGACAAGATAAGTCGGACGAAGCTGCACACCATTCCCAAACTGCTTCAACAGGTTCTTTAACTGCTGTTTGCCTACATAATCCACGTCCACCACCACCGCAAACAGCTCATGAGCGTTCTCTTTCGTGTGTGACTTTCCGTAAAAACTAATAGGCGGTATCAGCCCAAACCTATCTCCTATGACCTTATCCAGCATTTTCAGACTATCATCAATTACCCACTGCCGGGTTCTTCCTTTGCCAGACGGTCTAATCTGTGTCGCTATAATATTACCTTTTCCGTCCTCCGGCTCTTGCTGGAGACTGCCAGCCGGAAACAACTCCCGATAGAAATCATGAGGACTTACTTCCGGGTATCCCCTCTCCAACATAAGGGCTTCTTTCTCCCGATAAGCAGACTTCCACTCATACCCTCTTTTATTAGTTGTGTAGCAGGAAATTACTATGTTTCTCTTAGCTATGAGGATAATAAATCTATACCTAAGTCAGTAGAGATAAAATCAGCTGTTGGTTTAGATATGGGTTTAGAAAACTTACTTATTAGAAGTGATAAAATAGTCTATGAAAATAAGAAGTTTTTACAAAACAAAGAAGCTAAACTCATAAAGCTACAAAAAGCCGTTTCAAAAAAGAAAAAAGGCTCAAATAATAGAGCAAAGGCTATTAAAAAACTAGCTATTGCTCATCATAGAGTTGTTCTAGCAAGAGATGACTATTTACATAAAATCACTAATGAGATAACCAATGATTATGATTTTATAGCGATAGAAAATCTAAATGTAAAAGGACTTATAAGAAATAAATACCTCTCAAAAAGCATAGCAAATGTAAGTTGGCATAAGTTAATATCTATGCTAACCTATAAAGCAGAACTAAAAGGAAAAACTCTAATGCAAATAGATAAGTTTTTCCCTAGTTCTCAAATATGCTCTAATTGTGGAGTAAATACTGGCAAAAAAGCTCTAAATATCAGAGCTTTTACTTGCCCTAATTGTAATACATACCACAATAGAGATATAAATGCTAGTATAAATATAAGAAATTATGCTCTTGGTATGCTTGATGACAGAAGTAGAGTAAAAATAGATAAATCTAGGGTGGGAATCACCCAAAGTTACGCTTGTGGAGATAGCTCTTGTGGGACTAGCAAATACGGTAAAGTATTTGCTAGTTAGCAATCTATCGTTGAAACAAGAAGCCCACCTATCTTTTAGTAGGTGGGTGATTCAATCTTATTCAATAACTCATTATATTCATTAAAAAATTGCTTATAAGCGTTTTTTGATAATGGATTTTCATTGTATAGCTCTGTAAAACTTCTACCATACATCATTGCATTGCTAAAAATCATAGATGATTTAAAATAAAAAACTTGGTATTTTGATAAATATTTATTAATATTTTCTACCAAATACTCTTGTTCTTTATCATTGCGATAATTTGTCGCCAATAAAATTATATTATTATTTATATTTTTCAACTCATTGATTGTTTCAAAAGTTTTAATTAACGAGTTTGAATTTGGCAAAATTGGTATTAGACAAAACTTACAATTTTTCACTATATCTAATACTCCACTAGCACTAAATCCACCAAAGTCATAAACACAATTATCTATATTATCAACAATTTTTGAAATTTTAGCTTTATTTGGATAAATCTTTTCTATGCAAGAGTTATCGTTACTTTGCAAATATAGATTTAAATCTTTGGCTAACGAAAAAGCAAATGGAGTTTTACCAACACCACCTTTTTTTGAAAGTATTGCTATTTTCATATTAATTACTCCTAATTTAGTTATTCCAAATTATATATTATTATTATTTAAACTAAGCTTAAAAAATATAGATTTTTATAATAAATTATTCTGAATATTTATTAATAATATAGATTATTATTTTTTGTTATAAAAACTTACTTTTAAAATAATAGATTATTGAATTAGTTAGAATAAAACAAACAATCTAGGAAAATTTATGCACAACTATCTTATGATAAATTCTAAGAATAATTTTCTTATAGGTATAGCATTAAAAGATTTTGATATTTTAATGAATGAAGTTAATTTTTTTGAAAAATTACTTCAAGAGCCAAAAGAGAAACAAGAAAATATTATTAAAAAGATAATCATTAACGAAATGAATAACTTTGAAAATATATATGCATTTGATAATGAAAATTCACTAAAAAATTATTTGTAAAATGATGATAATGCTCTTATTTTTGATATAAATGATAAAACACTATTTTATTTAAATAAAAATATAAATCAAAAACAAGCATTAAATGAACAAATTATGATAGAATTAAAAACAAATTTAAAAGGAGAAGAGAATGTTGCAACAAATGATGATGAAATTCGATCAGATGCTAGACGAATCGGAGAACAATTTGCCTATGGAATTAGAAATCCAAAAGATGATGATGTCATATTTCAAAATGAAATTAGCCGAAGCTCAAGCGAAATCGGATATTCAAATGATAAATTTGATACAAGAGCTTATCGACTTTCAAGCAAAAATGATAAAGATGACCAAAGAAGAGATAGAATTACTGAAATAGAACAATCTTTAGTTATTAAACAAATAGTTAGAAAATTATCTTCTATTTATCATATTGCAGATACTAATGATAATCCAAAAATTCATAGATATATTTCTGATAGATCTAAATTAGTATCTGAATTTACTTATCAAACGAAAAATACAACAATCAATTAAAAGTCTTTCTGAAGTATCTCAACCATAATAATTCTTATTGTTGAAAAATAAGAATTATTATTTTCAATAATGTATTTTTTTTATTTACTTATAAGATAAAAAGAATTAATAAAAATAATTTTTAAGCTTATATTAATTTAAATTATCATATTATTTTTTATGAAAAATAAAAATATAAAGGGATTAAATTTGGAAAAAAGTTCTAAAGTAGCGTTATATTTAAATGATGATGAATATAAATATATTGCAGATAACGCTACAAAAAATTTTATGTCAAATACGGCATATATTAAAAACAGAATTTTTAGCTCTATAGAGAGCAATCCAGAATCACTTGAACCAAAAGAGAAAGAAAAAAAACGCTTAAAAGTCATCGCAATTTCATTTAATAAAAATGAGATTGAAAAAATAGATGAATTAACAAATAAATTAAATATAAGTAGAAGTGCTTTAATTAAAAAAATAGTATTTAAGGATTATTCTAAGGAATAATAATACTATTTTGACTTATCTTGTGCCACACCAATTACTGGTTCGTAGCAGAAGATATTGTGTATTACAAAAATCACTCTTTATTATCTGTAGAATATAACATTCCTCTTCTAATTTTACCTAGATAAGAAGAATTAGTAGATAAATTCAAATTATACACCTGCAAGCATTTATTTGTTACCTTCTAGCCACTCTTTGATATTTTCTATGCTCTCGACACGATACGCATTATCTCCGCACGAAAAGCAACAGCAAGAGAAAAAGAGCAGTATAAGGAGCAACGATGAAAAAAGAAGTGGATTTTAGCAACGCCATTAGAAATCCCTATGCGGATAAAACGCTAAAAAGGCAAGTAACCATTAATCTAAATGGCAATGTGATTGATTATTTTAAAGAGATGGCAAAGGCTAAGGGTGTGCCCTATCAAACCTTAATCAATATCTTTTTAAATGATTGCGTAAATAAAAAACTAGATATAGCAGTGGTTGAGAGTTAAATCAAAAACGCAAGGGGCGGACGGAGGCAATGAGACTCTACCTGCCTTTATTAACTTAAAGAGTTAGAATCTAATTTTCAAATTTAGATTTTTGAAAATTAAAATATTGCTTTTATTTTTTCTCTCTTGATTTTGCAATTAGTATTTGATTTTGTTTTGATAAACTAATCTTTAAATTTTGGCATACCGATTGTTTTAAGTTGTATTTTACATCAAATTTATATAAATGCTCAACAACAAAAATTTTTAATAGTTCTTTCGCAACAGAATTATTATCTTTATCAAACTCTTCATATTTCCTAATAAGTTTATCCTTATGCAAACCACTAGAAAATTCTAATTCGACAGCATTCTTAATAATTGAATTAGCGTTATTATTATCCAAATTATTTATTTCCTCAAATAAATATTCTGATGAAATGCTAGTAGAAATTTTCTTTGTAAATGCAAAGCATATCATAACAACAAAATTAAAGATTATTTGCTTAGCATTTTGCTCTCTTTTATAGCTTTGACTATTGTCTATTTTCTTGTTTAATTCATCTATTTCTTTTATTAAAGAATCTTGATATTCATTAATTTGTTGAATAAAAAAATTTAGATTACTTAAACCTAAATTGATTACTTCGTTGAGAAGTGCCATTTTTTCATTTTTTGGGAGAGAACCATAATAATTTTTTGTAATTTGACCTATTATTTCCATTAATTTCATTGATAGATTCGTTTTGCCAAAAATATCTAAATCAATAACTTCTTCATCGTATCGCACTATTTCTTGATTGTCTTTTATGTTTAGTATTTTATTATCAATTTCATCTTTATATTCTAACTCTTTTTTTCTATATTCTTCTGGTTTAATATCTTCTTTAATGGCTATCTCTAAATCTTTATCAATAAGTTTATTAATATTTTCTAGCTCTTTTGTTGAAAAGTTGATTGCTGAAATTCCTTGAAAAAGATTTTTAGCCTTATTAAGTATTTTCTCTATAATGGATTCTGCTCTAGCTTTAGAATGATGAATAAAAAAGATAATAATATTGGCAAATTCAATCCTATATAGTCTCTCAATAATCATATTAATCTGATTGTGTATTTCTTCAGTTTTGCTCCGCTTTTCTGAATTATCTGACAAATATTTGGCTACATAAAAATAATAAATATAATTTTGTCCAAATGAATACACTTCGCAAATATTCTTAATCAATCTAGCTTTAATTAACTTCTCATAAACCTCTTGAAAATTTCTTTTATGGTATTCTTTGCAGTATTTTTCATGCATATTTTCAAGCTCAATCTTATCAATTTCTCTTATACCTCTAATAAAAAATTCGTAAGCTATAAACGATAAATATGTATGATAAAAATCTAATTCTTCAGGCTTAATACCTGCCCCACCCATTGCCTCATTAATAAGATAATTATAGAATTCTGCATAAGCACTCCCGCTTAAGTTATGGCTTGTGCCAGATTCAATTTGTTGCAACAAAACTACAATATAAAGAGGGTAAGTAGGTATAAATTTTGTCCCTATTAGAGTATCTATTACTTTGGTAATTTTATCTTTTTTGTCAAATAATTCATTATCGCTTATGGTTTCTTTTACTCCAATGTTAAGCCATTTTTCTATTATAGTATCTCTTAGTTTATAGCCATATTCTTTAATTTTATAAAGTTTAAAATTATCCAACTCATCTTTTATTTCTCTTTTTGTCAAAATTTCCATTTCTACTGAATCATCGGAGAATATTAAAATATTTTCAAAATGACTAGATAGCATTTTAAAGAAAGGAGGCTTGTATTCTCTTTTTTTAATACCTAAATCCTCTAAATCATCAATAAGCAAAACAATAGAATCTTTTTTATCTTTCATTAGAGTATTGAGTTCATTATATTCCCCATACTGATTTTTAAAACATTTAATTAGTAAATTTTCAAATTTATCATATTCGCTTGTTTTAATATCTTTAGCGTTGATACAAATTGGAATTAAACCATTTTCATTAAGCTTTATTTGATACATTCTAAGCAAAGCAGTTTTACCTGATACTTCCTCGCCAAATATAATGCACTTTTTATAATCCCCAAGTGTTAAAATTCTTTCTGAACTTATAACAGAAACTTTATCATCATTAATATTTTGCAAATTCTGCAAATCCTGATAGCAAAAAATATCGCTTAATGTAAGTTCGTTTTTGTTTGGGTGCGTTAGCTTGATTCCTATATCATTAATGCTTTTAAAATAATTACTACCTAATTTAAAATCAGTTATAACACTGCTTGAATTATAGGCATTAGTGCTATCCAAAATAAAATTAAAATTGAGATTAGAAAAGCTAGAATCAAGATTTTGTAGATTTTCTAGCAAATCTTTTTCTTTGACTAACTCTCCATTATTTGCATAAGCAACAAAAATATTTTTGGGTTTGCCTCCTTGTTTATGCTCAAAAGCCCAAAAATAGCCATATTCAGTAATTAATAGACAATGATTGCCGATTGTATTTTCCGATTCTATTCTTTTTTTGATTTCTTGTTGTGGTATATCTGGATTACAAATTAATTTATTATTTTGCAATGCCTCTAAAAACTCTTTTGGAGTGTAAAAAGTATAATGTTTGGATTTGTTTTCATCGGCTTGTATTTTTTCTTTTAAACCTTTAGCATCTTTTCCGAGTTCTGATAGGGCAATCAACCAAACCTCATTATAATTTTCTATATCTCTAATCCCAACAATATTTTTAATTACATCAGCTTGGATTTTATTATCTTCGCGATAAGCTTTGCATTCTATATAGATTTGTTTTGATGGATTTGCATTTGCTTTGCACAATAAATCAAGCTCCATTCCTGTTTTTTTAACTTCTGTTTCAACACTATAATCAAGCCTTCCTAAAAACTCCTTTGCTATTTTTTCAAGCAAATCTCCACGTTTTTTTTGATTTTTGTCATTCTTGTTGATACACACTTCAATATTGTACATTTTAACCTCACAATCATTTTCTATATTAAATGCTTTTAAATATTCTCATATAATTATACCATAAGATAGCAATAAATTTTAATTTATAGCTTAATTATCATCTTTAAAAATTCACAAAATAAGAAAATTAAATTTATTATTATTGACATATTTATGAAAATATATTATAATTTCAGGAAATTAAAATTTCTAAAAGGGGAAATTATGATGAAAGAAAAAATAACATTCTTTAATACAATTATGATTGCTATTATTAAAGAAATGAGGCTTGAAAGAAATATTCATCAGGCTGTTTTAGCAGATATATGCGGTAAAACGATAAGTGCTTGGAGTAAAATAGAGAAAGGAAAGTCTCCTATGTCTTTGGAGCTTTTTTGTAAAATTTGTAACACCTTAAGAGTTCAACCATCACTTGTTATGATTACTTTAGAAAGATACGCTGATGTTCTAGCACAAAATGGATATATTATTTTAACAGAGATTCAAAACGAACAACCAGATACATTATTGGAACAATTAGACAAATATTATTCATCAGAAGAGTTTAAGAATAGACAGCTTAATTTTACACACTATAACTGGAATATATCAATATTAAATACTCCATATTATGATATAAATGGGAATTTAATACTCAATAATGCCTTTAGGTATATCATTCAAAATGCACATACTCAATATATAGAAAAATGATTTTCTGTATATTTCTATATCATTATCAATACGTGGGGCAGCAGTTTTATTTATAAACTTTTACCTCTCCCCCATCATCCTTTTTGAATGTTGCTTCTTTTGAATACTTGTCATATTCTGCTCTAGGATTCTCATTCTATTGTTGATATTGTCTTTGTCTTTAAAATCCTTGATTTCTATTTTGTTTTTGGCAATTTCTTGTATATCTATACTTTCATTTTGTGAAATTTTCGCAACATTTTCGTCTTTAGATTCTAAATCTTTGCGTTTTTCTTGCAAATCCTCTTTTTTGGTTGGTATATTTTGTATTTCTTGCTGTGGTGCTGTTTGTTCCAAATGCGTATTTTTAGGCTCTGTTATCTCTTTTTCTAAATCTGTTTTAGATTCTTTAGATTCCTTTGGCAAAGATTCAACAGGTAAAGGGGATTCATCTTTGCGCTCTGCAATAGCATTGACTTGTAGCTTTCCTTTTTCGTCCAAATACTTAGGATATTGTGGAATCAAATCTGCTATCTCTTGGCTATCCATTTCTATTTTTATACCCTCTTTTCTCTTTTCTTGCCTAATTCTAAAAATATCATTCATATTGAGTAAGTCTTGCTTTAGCATAGCAATTAATGGCTTTCTATCGTAATTGTCTATGGTGTTATTTTCTAGGTATCTATTTTTAGCTTCTATAATGTTCTCGTACTTCTTTAATTCCTCTACTTTATTTTCTAATAGACTAGAAACTTTATCAAATGTGTTTTTGAGTTTAGTGAGTATAGAACTTACTTTAAAGGGGTCTGTAACTAATAGGCTTCTATGTGATTCTAAGTTTAGATTTTTAGGGTAGAATCTATGATTATCTTTTGTGATAATTACGCCCTTAAAATGAATATCATCACCACTAACGCTTACTAGGAAGTTTAGTTTTATTTCATTTGCAGATAAAAACTCTATTTCTCCAGCATTATTTTTTCTGCCATTACTCTCGCGGATTCTTTCTTTTGATTCTAGTGTAAAAAACTCATCGGGTTGCCTTAGCATTTGTATAATCTTAGATTGTATTTTTTCGCTAATGGCATTAAAATCCTTTTCGCTTTGCATTGCTTTTAATTTTCTTGTGGTTTTAATGCCTAAGACTTCTACTTCGTAATTTTCTTTTAAAAAGTTCTTGTTATTAAACATTTCTCGCAGAGCTTCTACTTCTCCTTTTAGCTCTTGCGCTTTGGGTGTCTCTTGTTTAATTGCTTTTTCTGCGTTGATGATACTAATTTCGTAATATCTTTTATATTCCTCCTCGCTCTTTAAAAGATTCTCTATCTTGTATTTTTCTAAAATAAAGGGGTTTCCTGTGGCAATAGCTTTCATCTCTATAAGATCTTCTATACAATATACATTTACATTATCAAATTTATTATATTTTAATCTATCTGAATTTAATAGTGATTTATTTCTACTACTAATTTCAATTTTTAAAGGATATTTTCCTAAATGCGAAACAGAGCCATAATCAATCATAAATCTAAAAACCGTATCAGTATCTTTTTTGATACTAATGTTCCACTTATTAAAATCTTTACATTGTTTTAGCCTATTAATACAATTCATATTGCTAGTCAAACAATCAAAATACAAATCCTCAGAATATCTATTTAAGCCATAATACAAGCTTAAAGCCGTTCCGCCTTTTAGAATAAATTTATCTCCAAAATATGGAAGTATATTTTTAATGAAATCTATTCTTTCTTGTTGATACTCTTCTAGCATTATTATTCTTTGTCAGCAAAATAAAGCTTTGTAAGCTCATATTTCATAAAATCATCGACTTCTTTATTAAAATTTATAGACTTTAAATAGCCAAAAAGCTCTTTTTCATCTTCATCATCCAAGTAGTCTCTAACGCAGTTTTTCAAGCCAGTGAATTCTTTCATATAGACCAAATCAGCAATAGCCCTTGCGAAACTAGCTACATATTCATCTCTATTAAGCATAGGTATGAAGCGTTTTTTTATACCTTTATTTCCTAGAATTTCATTATATTTATATTTTTTTACATTATCTTTATTACTTAAAAAGCAAAGTGGATGCCAATCTGCCACCAAGCCTTTTTCATTTGGGATATTCAAAGCTTCCCAGCCAGATATATACTCTTTCATTTTAGCTTCTTACTAAAATATACCTTTTTCAAATTTATTGTTTTTACTCTCATAGGAATGAATATTTTTATTTAACACCTCATTCATAAAATTGCTTCTATAGTTCAATATTTTTTTATAAAAATTCTTTCTTTCATTGCTTATTATATGGATATCATCTATAATTTTATATATATTATCCAAGTTAATCCTATTAGTTATCCTTTGTAGAGCATTAATAACATCTTCATCTTGTGTATCTTTTAAGAAATTTTGCGGATTTATCTTTTTTGAGTTTATGGTAATGGCTGAAGTTGTTTGATTTAACATCAAATCATTAAAGCTACCTTGATGATTTAGGTATTTTTCTATATCATCATTACTTAATTTTGGATATAGACTTGAGCCATTATCATATATAGGTGCGATAGTAGCAATATCATCATCTTTAACCAGTATCCCCCAGTTACCATTATGTCTATCAAAATTTGCTATGAGTGTATCAGCAATAAACATATCCCAAAAGAAATTTTTTAAAGTTTGAATATCTATAATCTTTTGGTTTTTGATTATTTCTATTGTGTTATGTAAATCCGTATCAGCAAAACCGCTATTAACACTTAATACAGAATTTCTTACTTTTCCAAAGTTAAACAGCCTATTGCCATCAGTTTCAAAATCTTTACAAGCCACTACTACCTTATCTCCATAATAGCCTAGTAATGTCTTTTGTGTATTAAAACCAATGCTTTCAAATATTTTAGAAGATATATGTTCGTTGATTGAACTACTTGCATATCCACTAGTTATGTGTGTATCTTTTGGAAATTTCAGCATATAAAGCTCATCATTAAAATATATGGCTAACTTTTCTCCATTTAAGCCATCATAAAATTTGGTATGCTTTACTTTGCAATTTGTAAAATCAATCATTCTAAAATATACCTTTTCCGAGTTTAATATATTAATACTTTTTTCTTAAACTTCTTAAAGATTTTTTCTGCTCATTATCGTGATTTTTAAAGCTAATTTGAATTTCATTCACAATTTCTTGATACTTATCTTGGCAACTTAGGCAAGTATCAACTAAATAGCCTTTTATATTATCATATTCTCTTAAACCTCTATAATAAAAAAGCTTATGTTCATCATCAATGATAAATGGCATTATGTTATTTTTTAGGCACTCTTTAAACATTATAAGCCTACCAGTTCGTCCGTTGCCATCTTCAAATGGATGTATGATTTCAAATTTATAATGAAAATTAATAATATCTTCTATATTTACACTTTTTAACTCATTATATGATTTTAATAATTTTGCAATTTCACTACTCACATTTTTTGGATTAGTTGTTTTTATATCTCCTATAAAATTTGCCGTTTTTTTAAAATCCCCAACGACTCTATCGCTTGTATCTTTTTTTACAATAGCGTGAATTCGTTTTATAAAATCTTCATCTAGTGGATTATCATAATTTTCTAAAATAAAATCAAATGCTTTAAAATGATTTTTAGTTTCTATAATATCATTAATCTCTATAACTTCATCTTTTTCTGATAATAAAGAGTTTGTTTCATAGATATATCTTGTCTGGTCTTTGCTTAGCTTACTTCCTTCTATTCTGTTTGAGTTGTATGCAAAAACTATCTGCGTATAATGATAGAGTCCGTTTTTTATCCAGTTTTTGTATTCATCAAGTAAAATTTCTAACACCAAATTTCTACTCATCATATTGCTTTTATTCCAACTCCTAAAAAAAATTGTAATATTATAACATACTTTAATCTAATTACAATTAAAAAGAGCACCTTTAAATTTTTTGCTAACATTATAATTATAACCAAAATATCCTTAATAAAAGATTAAATAATATAAAATATTATGAATAATTTATAATAAAATATATAATTCTGAATAATTAATTATATAAATATAGAATAATATTAATATATATTCTGATTATTTTATATTTTTTATTATAAACCTTGACAACAATTATACAAAGTAGTATAATTACGATGAATGCTAACTTCAAATTCTATTCCTCCTTTATATGGAGACAGAATTTGCCGTAGGGGTGCCACCCTATGGCATATCCCCATAACGAAATTATATCATTACAATTATTTTTGTTTGCAAAACATAGAATAATTAATCATATGAATATAAAATACTATAAATAATTAATCATATGAATATAAAATACTCTGAATATTTTATATTTTTCATTGAGATAGCAAATCGAAATTACTTTATCAAGGTTAGCTCTTGATAAATAAAATTACTACCCCATATATAAGAATATATAATAATATTATAAAAATATAAAGATATTAATATATAATATATATTTAAATTAATATTAAAATTATGATAATATCATAGGATATAAAAAATAGATATTTAATCCATCAAAGATTTACATATTTAATCTTAAAGAAATATAAAATATTATTATATAGTATATTTTTTCAATTTGAATAAAGATTATTGATTAAGATTATTTTTAGGTTTATATAGAAAGAAGCTATATGCTAGTGGAGTAGCTGATTACAATAGGAACCCCACACCCCCACCCAACCCAACCAAAACTATATTAATCATCACTTCTCATAGCACTATGGCTTAGCCATAGTGCTTATTAAAGGGCAATGCCCTTTAATAATGAGAAGTGATGATTAATATAGTTTTGGTTGGGTTGGGTGGGGGTGTGG